>NZ_JAVQLW010000001.1:2707500-2850522 GCF_031822435.1 Paracoccus sp. MBLB3053
CAAAGACATAGAGGATTATTCGAAATTATTGTTGCGCAAATAGATGCACAAATTGATGCACAAAAATAATACAGCATGTCCTGAAGTTCGTCGATCTTTGCGGCCGGGTATCGCCACTCCAAATACGGCACGCCGACTGCGCACTGCCAAATTCCAGCTGCAAATCTTCAGCTTGCAGCGACACCGAAACGCCGCAACCATCGACAGGACTTCGCGGTTCCGAAGCGCTATCAGGAGGAAGCCCGCATCCGCAACCGGATGCAGGCACAAATGGTTATTCAGCTTTAACCAGAATAAAGCCCTTCGCCTTCAGCCGACGAATGGTTGAGTTCGCCACGCGAACCATCCTAACTCTGGCATCTTTCCATTCTTGGGCAACTTTCTCGTCGCCGGCAGCAGCATGTTGATTCTCAGATGCCCATAGAGCACGCGCTAGCGCACGAACAGCAACTCGCTTGCCATCGCCGCCAGTATCCTCCGTCATCGATTGCTCAACATCGGCCAGCTTCTCTTCCGTGTCTGTCGTCATGGTTCTAAATTCTCCAACTGAGCTTGCGAGCGCATCCCTAGGCACATCACCTTCAGTAGCGCCCGTTTACCATTGCACCACAATTTTGTAAACGCAATAGACAAACGTGAGGAGCGTTGGCATCCGGATAAAACACTGCCTAAATTTCAACCGCTCAGCAGCAGGACCAAGTATTTCCTTTTGTTCCAAGAAGTTATAGATGACCAACGCCAACGTCTCAGCATCTGAAGTCGTCCCCGCCAATCTTCTAGTCGTGGACTAAAGACTTACGCAGCCTCACACTAGGCATCCGGTACTTCGCCCGACCTGGCACAGATCAAACTCGTCTCCTCATCGTTGCTGCACCGCTCCTCATCCAAGATCAGTTTGACGCGACCCGACCGGACGGAATAAGCAGTAAACACCCTTGATCAGGCGGCGGATCCTATTACGATGCATCTAACAGCAAACGAAGATCATGAGCATGAACGAAAAATCCAGCGAGATCGATCAAACTGTCCTTCAGCGCGCGCCGGAGAAAGATGCCAAGGATGTAGCAGACATCGTGTCTGCATCAATTCTCCTGCAGATTAGGTTCACCGATAGGTTGAAGGAAGCAGATCCCAACGTCACCGCTACACAATGGGCCATGCTGAATCTTCTGACCAATCACGGTCCCCTTCGGCCATTTCACATCGCTCGGAAACTGGGGATATCACGCCAACACACGTTTCAAGCCACCAGAAAACTGCAGTCCTATGGCTATATTGCGTCGACCTCTGAGGACAACAGCCGTGCGGTAACCCTGACCCTGACTGACGATGGCAAGAAACTGCATCACGCTGTAGCCAAGCTTTTTGACGCAGCTGCGGGGGAGTTGAATGTTACTCTTCCAAAAGCGAATGTCCGACCCACAAAGGTGTTCTTACTCCATCTTACAAGAACACTATCAGATGCCGACCCTGGGGACGACGCCGAGCGACTTCCATCAGCTATAGAGTGAAACAAGCCCAAACCCTCCCGTCACACAATCCCCAATGGAGCATTTTGGCCTTCTACTGTAGCAGCAAGCTAGCATGTCGAACGATGTGTGCATCGTTTATCTACATAATGCGCCACGATGCTCCACACCTGAAGCCTGCCTACTTCCAAATGAACATGTGCACTTGGTTTGCTTTGACACCTTGCCATCACCAGGATCATAATCAGCACGGGCGTCCACACGTCAACGACGGCAGTAGATCCGATGGGACATTTGTTCTTAGTCATCCATCGCCATACACAGAAAGTGTACAACCATCTAGGCCGATCGCATCACTGACGAACAACAACGAACTCGAACCACCCACGAGCTCCCCGTAGAGTATAGGACCACAATGTCTACCTTCAACACCTTAAAAGCACACGGCGTCGAGCGCTTCGCAGGCAAGATTAGCCAGTCCGATGCAATTTGGGTATTTCACCACATTCCCAAAACGGCGGGCTCGTCGCTGACCCATGAACTTCGTCAAGTACTCCCACCTTACCGAAATATATTCGCAGATCACAGACCTGGGGTTGCATCGCGCGCGGATAGCCTGATGGATGCGGTGGATGCTTTCCTCACGGATTACCCAACATACAAGTATCGCTCGGCGTCGGGACACCTGCGTAGACCTCATTTAAATCGAATTCTCGAGACACTACCCGAGGCGCGCTTGATTACCTTCCTAAGAAACCCTGCAGAGCGCCTCATCTCCGATTATAGATACGCCAAAACTCCGAAGCACCCGACCCATGTTGAGTTTTCGGAGAAATTCCCGACGCTGGATGATTACATCGACCACCCGCAATCTCAGAATAAAATGTGGGCGTTTGTTTCGTCGCAGAACGCTGACGCAGACGAAAAGATGATGCGTTCAGTATTCAATCGTTACGCCTTCATTGGGACACTAGAAACACTCGCTGACGACTTTTCGTTCTTTACATCTCTTTTTGGTTGCCCCAAGGCAATGCAAGCAAAAGTCAACATCACCGCAAATCAGAAAGATAATAAGGTAGAAATTGATGCGACAACCCTTCAAAAAATTCAGTCTCTGAACATGAAGGATTTTGCGTTGTATGACTTGGTGACTGAGACGTTGGCCGAGCGCCGGTCTGAGATGAACGATTTCATAAGATCGAAACGCGA
This sequence comes from Paracoccus sp. MBLB3053, assembly GCF_031822435.1. Classification (NCBI taxonomy): domain Bacteria; kingdom Pseudomonadati; phylum Pseudomonadota; class Alphaproteobacteria; order Rhodobacterales; family Paracoccaceae; genus Paracoccus; species Paracoccus aurantius. The sequence goes on from NZ_JAVQLW010000001.1 coordinate 2,710,179, forward strand.
GCTTTGGCTTGGAATTGCAGCCGAGTAATCATGTCGTTGCAACCCACCAACACATCGAACCGACTGGAGCGCAAATTATGATAGACGAAGCATCCCAAAAGGACGAGAACACTTCAAGCTCAGCCCTCCCCGTGCAGAGGTCGGAAATGCCGACGATGCGTGAGATTGAACTTCTGAATATTATTGCCGAGCTAGATAACACCATAAGAGAACTAAAGGCTCAGGCGAAGACTCCGGAAAGCTAACACTGGTTTTATTTTAGTGGCGGGCCATGGCCCGCCATCATTACCCCGAGATCCGAGCAAATGTGTTTCGATGCCGCATTAAACGCGACCTCACATGCTCGAAGACTTCAAGATCACCCGCGTTATTGTCCCTAATCAGCTTAATAACATCGTCTGTCACTTCCACTTCAGTTTCAGGCGTATCCGGCGTCTTTCTTCGATGTTCGACTGGGCGAGCGTTACTAGCTCCGAACAGCTCCATCATTGTATAATACGAAAATGGATACATTTCCTGTAAGCCAACAAAGCAGAAGTCCGTATCAAGGATATCTATAGCATTCGATGCCGAAGGAGAGCCCTCTCTACCACATATGTACTCGAGAAGGGTATTCTGCGAAGGAGCAAAGTTTATATAATCCAAAAGGGTAGGAAACTTCTCGATAAACTCTCGATAAGGCGGATGCATTGGCGTCCGCTGATATCGATAATCCGATATTACTCGAGTCACCGGATCCCTCAAAAAAGTTATCAATTTGACATTTTCAACTGAAGCACGAATTCTCCGAACAAGATCGTAAGTTAGGTGGCCAGATGCAGATCTAAAGCGGGTGGACTGAGCCTCATCTATAAAGCGATTCGCCGCGCTGGATATTTTTTCCGAAAATGACCGTGAACCATCACGATAATCCACTTCAATGTTCCGGTAGGGCGATAGAGAAGCTGCCATTGCTTCCGAAAAAGACGAACCGGCAGTTTTCGGGATATGCATGAACAACCATAGAGCCTCCTCGTTGCGTTCACTTTCGATGAAAGCGGGAAGGTCAACTCGATCCAGGTCCTTAAACGGCATTGTCGCTCCGGCTAGAGTGTAGAGATCAGTAACTGCTGACAGCGTTTGCACCCGACTGCAAGGCTCGCGTGATCAAACGCTTCTTAGACTCACTCGAACAACCCGAGAAGCACTGACGGGCTGCGACGATCAACCCCAACGGTGAAGCTGGAAAGCTTGGCAAAAACTGCGACATCGCCCACAACTGTCGAGAATCAACTGCATCGCAGAGACCAAGTCGATCAGCGAAATCTTGCCATGCCTTCCGCGCTAGAGCTGCGACCGCCTTGTTCAATCGACTTCGGGTGTGGCGGCCCGATACGTGTGCGCGACTGCAGCACAGCTTGATCCACCTAACGTTTATTCCAGAACCTGCGTTACCGCAGTTGACAGAACCCCTAAGAGAGCACAGTGATAGAGCATCTGGAGAAGGGACGACTAATGGAAAGTTTCGTGCACTTTGGGTTTCACAAAACTGGATCGACTTTCATTCAAGAAACGTTGAGACTTAACCCAAAGAGATTTTCCCGCTACCACGTAGTTAACCAACGAAACCCTAGAAGTAGCAAGGCGCTGCGAACTGCCATTCAGGAATATTTCAGGGGAAAAACTGACCTTAGTGGCGCAAGGGTAGTTCTTCGTGATATTATCATAAAATCAGATGGGAAGAATATTCTAGTATCAGACGAAGAGCTGGCTGGATTCCTTCCTGGCAGGCAACGGGAATTTGGGCTTTACGAGAAAATTCGCCCTGTTATGGACATGATGACAGAGGAGCTTCCAAACGTTCGTTTCTTTACCTACACCCGGCCGCGAGATAAATGGATCCAGAGCGTTTATCAAGAAGCTCTTAGACGGCACCATTTAAAAATGGACAAGAAAAATTTCCTGAACGCACTTAAATTCAAAGGTGACACCGCCGACCTAGCTAGAGACCTCGCTAAGGGTTATGACTTCACTCATGTGGATATGTCGGTCGATAAAGAAAGAGGTCTAGGACACACCCTATTTCTATGGGCAGGACTTGATTCAGAAGAAATTTCTGCACTCAATTTGCCCAAACGAACGAATGAAAGCGTGACCCCCTCGATGGAGGAGGCCTTTCTTATTCTAAATCGCACACACTCCGGCGCAGACCTGATGAAGCTAAAAATGCTTCTATCCAAGGCGCTTGTGGAGGCCAGAGCCTGACGCAGCTAGGTTAACCTCGTCAATTGTTAGGCCAGAGCTCTCGATCCACAACTCCTCCCCGAACCTAGCCATGACTTCTTCCATCCTCTGGGCCAATTTCTTGGGGCTAGATCTAAGCATCCTGCGGAACTTTTGCTTAGCTCTTGCCCCCCTGCACACTGGGTGGAGAACTTTTCCCGGCAGGTGCGGAACCTCCTCTTCTAGGATCGGGACAGCAGATGAACAATGGGTCATTATTTGAGGATGTCGTTTTGCGACAGACTCACACTTGAAGCCCCCAAAAACCGCAAAGGAGGCGAAGAACGCCTCATCATTTGCAAACTCTTTGGGGTCAGACGGATTGTATTTATACTCCTGACAATACTCAGCACGGCGCAGCGTAAGAAAATCGAGCAGCCGTGCCGAGCTTCTTGATATCGGAAATGTTGCTCCATAAACGTTTCCGTTGACAGACCGCGCTACAGATTTATGCCAACCCCAAGACGGTGGTCGTCTCCCGAAATTTGATCCAAGATAGTCTGCCGTTGTCGCTTCAAATAAGCGAAAAAATCCGCCATCATCATTATAAGTGATCCTGACGTCGGGCTCGATCATCCAGTAGTAGTCATAGTTTGGAAGAGCTGATCTGGCTGCGTAGTACGCAAAGTCACCACATTGCCATCCGACTTTTGGAAAATACGTCAAACCGCATTTGGCCAGGAATTTCCCACCCGCCAAAAGAGTGTTGCCTTCGACCAACTGAAGTTCTTGATCGGGGTCGGAATAGGCGTCTACCACGAAAAAAATATCGCCGGGAAACTGCGCGGCGTACTGTTGAGCGGCCATACGGCACTCATCGTTAACTTCTGTGGTCCGGATGAGTAAGCAATTTTGGGGCACAGGTCGCTCCTGAAGGATGTATCGATGCAGTATGTAGCCTGGACGGGGGCTCTTCCACCCCTCAAGCAACAGATTCGGTCACGCCCTCGCAAGAGGGATCCAGCCTGCTTGGTGGTGCTGAGTGCTATTTCAGCAAATAGAGGCGATCAAGTTGCCGATAGACAGTCGGAACTGCCTACGAGCGGGAATTGTAGTGCCTTCTGGGTCGGCCTCCCGTCACAGGTCGGTCCGCCTCGAGATTTTATGACTCGTGGAACCGCAGTGTAACATTGGTTGAGCGTAGTCCGGCGCAGGAGTAGCGGCCATTGATTACCCCACAATGGCTCAATAAGATGCTATCGATCGCGTAGGACAGGGTCCCTTAGTCCACGGGTCTGAAACCGAGGCATCGATGTTCGTACAGCGCCGCAATCGCAACATGCTAGAGGCTACGTTCACCACGCTGGCCCTCATCTACCACGTAACCGTGAACAATCTGAGGAAAAGCGACAGGAATGCGATCATTGGCTTGTTGATGACAGTCGCAAAGTCGCTGACCATGATAGCCGGGTTTTATATGCTTTATGCGATTCTTGGCATTAGAGGCTCTCCGATTAGAGGGAACTTCATCCTCTACATCATGTCCGGCATCTTCATGTTTCTTTCTCATACGCAGGCTATAGGTGCTGTTGCGGGAGCAGGCAATCCTACCAACCAGATGATGAAACATGGGCCGCTGAACACGGCCGTGATGATCGCTGCCGCCGCGCTTGCTGCACTCTACCGACAGACCTTCTCGGCTTTGGTCATTCTAATCTTCTACAACTATCTTATTGAACCAATCCACATCGACAAGCCCATCACGTGCTACGGCATGCTGCTTCTGGCCTGGTTTTCGGGGTGCTGTATCGGACTCATCTTTCTCGCCTTCCGGCCTTGGTGGCCGCAAGGCGCTCAAGTTCTCACCCTGTTCTACCAACGCATGAACATGGTATTCTCTGGAAAGATGTTCGTTGCGAACACACTTTCGACTTCAATGCTACACATCTTTTCCTGGAATCCCCTGTTTCACATCATCGATCAGACCCGCGGCTTTGCATTCATCAACTATTCTCCGCGCAACTCTTCGCTTGAATACATCGTGTATTGTCTTGCTGCCCTTCTGATGATCGGGCTGATGGCAGAGTTCGTCACAAGAAAATCTATATCGATTAGCACCTTGGCGGGCCGCTGACATTTCGTCTTCCGTATTTTCTGGTGGTCCTCTGGGGCAAAGCGGGCTGCCAGGACTCTAGTTATCTGAGGGGCTCCGTATATTGCTTCGTCATTTGATGATGGTCGCGTCAAGCCGTTATATCAGCAGCGTCGCCGATTAGTATTTCTACGGGCCATTCGGACACCTTTAAGACACACGTTAGAATTGACAGCAATCAGCTTTGTTGTCATTTCTTTGCTTTCCTGGTGGGGTGGTGGAATACGCGGTAGTGACATTCTCACGAGCCTCACTTGACAGTATTTCCCCCATACGTAAGCCGTTAACCCCTTTCAGTGGCGAATTTCGGCGCCCCTATCTATCGTTTTACGTAGCACCTCGTGGGGCATCACCTTGCTTCGCTAACTTGTTTTCTTGACTTGGTTATTTGATTCGCCGCCGCCCGTATCGAAATACTCAGCGCCGATATCGACAATTCCAAATTCTTCAGGGAGAATTTCCTTTGGATTCCCATACGCTCCATCATGCAGCATGTTTTCCCATTTTGTTCCGCTGTCATTGTAGTCGTGAAAAGTCCTTATGAACATTGGATTTTCAGCCACCGAGACACAAGTGCGGCTTCTCCAGAAGCGATAGTGGTTAAATTCGAATAAATTTTTCTTTGATGATGCTAGCTGAAAAATGACCTGCGCTGGCGTCCAGTGCGGCATCACCACATGCTTCAAGGTCAATGAGCTTTCATAGTGTCGAGCAGCGAATCCCCTGCAGAAATCAAGTTCTACTGGGCGGCCGTCATCTAACATCGGCTTGATTATTCTGAACATATCCCTCGTTTTAGCTATAAAAGTTTTGTGGACAGCATCGTCGTCATCCATGCAAAACTCGGCAATATGAGTTGCGCGATCTTTCCTATACTCGCTCATCGCTCTTGCGCACACTTCTAAGTGTGGAAGATGTTCCGGTTGCTTGAATATTACTATTTGATTTCGATTTCTAACAAGTCGCCGAAGCTCACCAAGATATGGCATGTTCTCCCCGACCAATATAACCAAAACAAATCTATGGTCGGTTTGCGACACAATGCTAGGAAGGCAAATTTTCTCAAACAAGTTAAGTCTATGTCGGAGCTGAGTGTTATTATATTTCAAGGGCTCTTTGAAACCTTGCCCATTGAATGTCGGATACGAGAAGCGGCAAAGCCCAATGACTTGAAGCAATTCATTATTCCATTATACGATATGCTTTATAGCAATGATGCAAATCAGATCGCATCTAATCTCGGACCGGCAGAATAGAATCCGGCCAGCTTGCGAAATCGGGGTTTCGGGCAGCCTGTCTCAGGTCGCGACGTTGTCGCTTGGATTCGGTGGCCTCGGCCTTTTGCTCCGCGGTTCGTTCTTCTTTCGGGATGGCCTTTATTTCCTTGATCTTGTCCGTGGCCTGCTTCTGCGCAAGGAAACTTGTCAGATTGTTCGGGCTCATCTCCTCAAGGTTCGAGAAGCAGGTGAATTCCCTGGTCAGGTCCTCGAAATAGCCTTCATAGCGCGTGCCATAGAGGAACTTCGGCGAATGGTAATGCAGGATCACGGCATCTTCCCCGTTCATGCGGCTTACCGTTTCGTCGATGCGCTCAAGCTTCTTGCCGGGCATGTCGGGCTCGGCTTCCTTGCGCGACAGCGACAGGTTCCAGCGGTTCTCGAGAAGGTGGTAAGCCCAGCCCGCCCGTGCAATCGCCACCGGCATGGAGATCTGGTCGAGCCATGGGCGACTTTCCTCGACCTTGGGGTTGGCACCGATCTTCTGCGCCGTATCGAGCCAGAGCGCACCGAAATTCGGGAAACCGGCGACGGCCACGTTCGGAAAGCCGACCACGCCCGCATTGAAATAAGGTTTCGAAGGACGGCCGCTCCGCGCAAGGTTGATCGTTTTCTCGGGGGGCTCCATGTCGAACATCTTGTAGACGCGCGGCCAGCTTTCCTCGGATTTGCCCCATGTCATCACGCCTTCGGGCGCCGCCGAGACGGTGTTGTCGTGCAGGATCTCGGACGGTTCGAAAGCCTGCCAGAGCACGATATCCGTATCGAGAAACAGGGTGAAACCGGTCGAGCGCGGCTCGGCGCAGGCCAGGATCTTGTTGCCATGCGGGTAGGGTGGATCGAATTTGCCGGTCGCCTCGAAATAGCGGATCTCGGCATAGTTCGCCTTGAAGAACTCGCTGACCTGGGGTGGGATCATCTCGGCTTTTTCGGCCGGACAATAGCCGATCACTTCGATCTCCGGCATGTGGCGCCGGATCGACGCCACGAGAAGGATGCCGTCAGCTATGAGTTTGGGAGGGTCCAGTACGAAAATGATGCTGGTATCTCTCATCGTCAGCCCTCGGCAATTTTGGGGGAACGTCAAAGCTTTTTGACGCTCCCATTCGAAATGAAAATGCTGCGAAATACTTGCTGGTCGTGAGGCCCTCTGCAACCTGAATATTGCCGCAGATCGAGACTGTCAGCATCCATGCGACTGGCCGATGCCGGTGGGGTCAGGTTTGCCGCTCAACGGACGGATTCGGTAGTCTGATACATGACGGCTCCGGCCGTCTTGCCGCTCATGTCTAGCCCGGACGTCCCGACTTTGGTCAAACATAACACCGCCCGAGTCGTGCCCATTGGCCGCTCCGCACCGGAGATCTCTTGTCCATTTCGCCAACTTCCCGACTCACATTAGCAATGACAACAATTGCCTTGTATCGATTGTTTGGTTGCGAGCCGGGTGGGAGGAGTTGTGATCTACCCGGCAGCAGCGACGTTCAGCGTGACAATGCGCCGACCTCTCTGGACACCGCCGTCACCGCATCGACACCCCGCAGGGACTTGATCCCCTCGAAAGCGGCCTCTTGCAGCTTAGCCTTCGCGAGGTCGGCAATCGTCTCAGCCGACGGTTTGAGCGCACCGATCGCGTCAGGCACGGATTTCGTCGCATAGTCCAGCGCAGCATCAACGGCGGCCTGAGCGGTCAGGCCCTTGCTGAGCGCCAAGTTGATGCCCGTCATGATTGCCGAGTGCAGCGCCTCGCGGTGCCTGGCCTCGATCTCGATCCCCCACTTTGCCTTTGCCTTGGCTGCAGCCCAGGTCAGCACGCCGGTCAGGATCAGCCCGGCAATTTCCAGCAGTTGCGGTAGAACCGCATGCATGATCGCGTCCATCTTCGTCCTCTTTCAGTTCTTTCAGGATTTTGCGCGCCCGCTGTCGTGCCGCCTCGTCATCGAGGAAGCGCGGCAGAAAGGGTGACAGCTTCACGCCAGCGCCAGGATGCGTTCGGCGGCGAGCTCGAACTTCTCGAGTGCGGCCTGGGATAACGGGCCCCAGATGCCGTCGATCTTGGCGGTGTAGAGCCCGAGGGCCGCGAGCTGGCGCTGGAGCTGTTTCTCCCGGCTTTCCGCCGGCGTTCCCGCGATTGGCTTCTCGAACAGGGCCCGTTCCTTCGCGCGCCTGGTCACGAGCCCGTTCTGCCTGACCCCTTCGTCATAGATCCAGCGATCGAACTCGGATGCCGGATCGGCGCCGGCGTTCAACTTGCGCAGCAATGTGGAGGCGGCGAATTGGCCGCGGCCGATGTTGAAGACGAAGCTGACGAGGGCCGAGAACTGGTTCTCGGTCAGATCGACCGTCACGAGCTCCGCAACCACGGCCTCGGCCCCTGTCACATCGCGCCGCAGGATCTCATCGGCCTCGGCCGCTGCGATGGTCATGCCGACCGCGACCCTCGGAGACCCGGCCGCCGAGGTGTGGCCATATCCGATCGTCAGTACCCTGCCCGTGTCGTAATAGGCTGCCAGGCGCAGGCCTTCGCTGTCTTTGATGATCTGCAAACCAGCGTCATTAATCTTCATGCTGTCCTCGCAATTAAAAAAGGCCCGCACGATGGCGGGCCGAACCGGGTTGAAGCTGAGGGGAACTGGGGGCAGAAGGTCGCCATGAAGGCGACCCACGACGAAACGACATTCACGCTGACCGGCACCTATTGGTCAGGCACCTATCCGCTCGACGAACTACCGCGCTGGCTGGATTTCTACAGGCGCATGCAGGTCACCCATCCCGGGGTCGCGCACACATATGCCCCTGCGGTTGCGGCACTAGAAAAGCTCTCGCAGACGCTCGATCAAGTCAGCGGCATCAGCTGATAGGTGACCACGTCGGTGCGGTCGAAGACCCGCCGTCCGTCGCAGTCATATTCAAGCGCCAGGTAGAGCTCGATGCGACCCGGTCGCAGCGTTTCGGGCGGTGTCAGCCCGATGCGCAGTCGCGTTTGCTCTTCACCGATCTGCCGCGTCGGGCCGACCGGCGACCCCGGCGTAATGACGCCGCCAGCCTCGGTGAAGAGGCTTTGCCCGCTGGTGAAGATGCAGCGAGATCCAAGCGCGGTTCGTTCGATCACCAGGTTGAGTACGACCTTGTCGCCGACCCGGACTGGCTCGGTCACATAGCTCAGTCCCGGCGTTTGCCGGATCACCCGGTTGTCACCCGTCGCGGCGGCCAGATCCGAGCGCAGCGCCACCAGATCGTGTTGCAAGGCGGCCAGCGTCGCCGGGCTCTGCCAGATCGCCTGCACATTGCCCCAGAAGGGCGTGAAGATCGCGAGGAAGATTGCACCGATCACCCAGAACAGGATGCCGGTAATCCAGACCCAGAGACGGTCCAGGAAGAAGCCGAGGGTCGGGACGATGCGACGCCCCTGGCTCTCGATCGATTGGGTCATGAAAGCGGTCTCCATTGGTCTGATGGATAAGAAAGATCCCGCCGAAGCGGGCTTTGCGCAGGCGCGGCAGAGATCTCCCGATCAGAGAAAGTCCGACAGCCACTTGCTGCGGGCAATGACGAAGCTGCGGGCGTCGCGCGATCGGGCCGTCATGGCCGCGATGATCTCGGCCGGTCCCATCTCTGCAAAGAGGCCGGCATAGCCCGCGCGCATGGTCTCCGCTTCCCTGGCGCGATAGGCCGGTGCCGAAACACCATGGAGCAAGGCCGCGGCCTGGACCTCGACCTCGTGTCCCATGATCTCGAAGTCCCGGCGCCAATCGGGCGAGATCCGGATGCGGAGCAGATTGGCCGGATTGAGCTTGTGCATGGCCTCCCAGGCCTCCTGCGCCAGCACGGCGGCCGGGTAAGGAGCACTCGGATCGAGCAGGACAAGACCCGGCCAGTTGCGGCCGTTGGCGCCCTCAAGGCGGCGCCGGATGACAATCGGAAACATGGATGTCCTCGCATAAAAAATTCCGCCGAAGCGGGTGCGGTGATGGGCGAGATTCGAAAGGCTTACAGGGCCTCGATCGGGCCGATCGGATCGGAGAGCGACTGGGTGTATCCGCCCTGCAGGCTGTTGGTGGCCTGCGAGCGATACCTGATCTGGCAGCCGATATCCTCGACCGTTTTGGTGTATTCGAGCCCGAACTGCCCGGAGATGAGGACACCGTCCCGCGTCCAGCGATCGAGAATGGTGATCGGCCCCAGCCCCTGGAAGACAGCCCTCGTCCCGGTCAGCTTGCCCCCGACGAAGACGTCGCCGGAGACGCTTGCCGGCTCGAGGATCTTGACCGCCCCGGCGATCGGGCCGACGGGCACTGCCGCGACAGAGGCACTCAACAGTGCATCGCTGGCCGTCACCACGCAATCGATCATTGTGCCGTCATCTGCCGCGACCGTGGTGTAGGTGGCCGAGGTCGCGCCCGAGATATTGCTGATCACGCCATCGATCATCCTGCGCCACTGGAAGGCATAGGAGATCGAGCTGGCCGAGGACCATGTTCCGGTCGGGCAGGCCAGGACCTGCCCCCGCTCTGGCGTCCCCCCGATCACCGGAAGGACAGTGCAGACCGGGCCGGAGAGGACCAGGGTCGAGATCACCCCGCCCCAGTCGGTGCCCAGCAGATGCGCCGCGCTGGTGGTCAGCCGGCGATAGCCGCTGAGAATGGTGCCGCCCACGATGCGTGGCTCCCGCAGGGTGATCCCGGTCCCGGCAATATAGCTGCCCTCGGTGGGCATGTTCTCGACCAGCAGCCCCTGGATCGGGGCCCAGCCAAGGTGACGATCGTTGCCCCCAGAGACTTCGGCAAAGCGCGTGGTGCCGGCCGTGACCTGGCCGAGCTCGGTCACGGCAGGCGCGAAGACCGTCAGGTTCTTGCACCTGATCCCGGCATTATAGGGCACGTCCGGATCCGGATAGGGCGGTGGCTGGATGCCGTTGAAGTCGATCCCGTAGCTCTTCTGCGCCTCGACCTCGGCCGTGCTATCAGGGGCCCAGAGGAAGGGCTTTTCCGGATCCGTCATCCTGACATCGCCGGAGATCACCACGCCGGTCGATTGCGTCACCGTCACGCCGCAGCGGTTTGCCCCGATCTCGAAGCCCTCGAAGTTGAGCGACACCCCGTCCGCGCCATGGATCCGGACGCCGTGACCATAGCTGTCGGTGTAACCGTCGACCCGCTCCGCACCATAGGCACCGGGCAGATGGTCGCCGATCGATCCGCGCAGGTTCACGACCGTGTTCTTCGGCCGGGTAATCGGCGCCTCCAGGCCGGGCTGGCCCTGCATGATCGTCAGGGTCTGCAGCCGGTCGGGTGAGCGCGAGGTCACATCGATGAAGGTGTTCTCGACATTGCCGAGCACCATGATGCCGTTGAACGGGCGGCGGGCCGTCGCTGCGACCAGGCCGTCCTTCTCGACGAACTGGTGATTGACCTGGCCGGAGAAGCGGAAGTTCCGCACCTTGGTCTCGTCGCTGGTCGAGTTGATGGCAATGACCGATTCCCCACCCTCGGTGCCAACGATATCCGTGGCGAAGCAATCGACGATATCGCCGAAGGCGCCGGAATCGTGGCAGGATACCCAGACCAGTCGGGCCCGGGCCCCCGACATGCGCGCGCCCCTGAAGCCGCAGCGATAGGATCCGGCCGAGCCGCCGAGGATCATCATGGCATCGTCGCCGGAGCGGCCATGCATGTCGGAGATGATGCTGTCGGCGCTGCTGGTCATCCGCGCGCCGCCGGATCCGCCCTCGACATCCTCAGTATAGATATAGGGCCGGTGCACCTGGCAGTTCTGCAGCGAGACCACGAAGGCCTGGTCGCCATGATAGACGAAATGCCAGCCATGCAGGTCCGGGCTGTCGCGAAGATTGGCAACCAGCGGGTTGCCCTCGAAGAGCAGCCCGGTCGCGGGATCGATGAAGGGCTCGATCCGCAACCCGAAGGTGGCAAGGCCGGGGATATAGGGTTTGACGCCCGAGGGCTGCCGGATGAAGCCGCCATTTTGCTGCGAGGCGGGTTTGAGGATGGCGCCATCCTCCATCTCGATGATGAGATCGCCCGCGGCCGGAAGGGTGAAATAGTGGAAGGGCCAGACGCCCTTGCCGATCTTCAGCGCCTTGCCGGTACCGGGGAGCGCATTGATCGCGGCCTGGATCAAGGAGGAGTTGAAGCTGGCGATCGCCTCGTTCTCGGCCGCCCCGCCGGCGACTGCCTCCCTTATGTTCGTCAGATCGGCAATGCCGCGATTGAGATTGAGGAGTGCCGCTTCCGGGGTGGTGTCCTCGCCGCTGATCCGGCTCAACGCGATGGTGACGCCGGCGTAATCCTGGAATTGCAGCCGGATGTTGATATTGACCAGGCCGGAAACCGGGAGCTTCTCGGTGAACTTCATCGCCTGGCCGGGCACGAAGACGTGCCAGGTCGGGCTGGTCCAATAGATTGCCCCTGCCCCGCCGGTGGGATTGGTGTAGATCTGGAAGCGGAACTGGGCCGCGCCGTCGGCGATGCCTTCGGCGATTGCGGTGAAGTCTTCGGCCGCGAGCGGCGCGCGCAGCACCGTGCCCTCGTAGATCTGGCAAAAGAGGGTCTGGCCCAGCTGGCCCGTCAGCACCAGGTTACCGCCCGAGGCCGTCGCCAGGATGCGGGCGGGATATTGCGAGACCCAGGCCCCGATGCCACCGGCGAAGCTCGGGGTATCGACGAATTGGCGGCGGCGCCACTTCGCCTTGAGGCTCGGAACTTCCGCTGCCGCAGCTTGCGCCTGGTCTCTCGCGACTTCGGTCACGGCCCGATCTTCGGCTGTCCGCTCGCGGTATTCCTCGGTCTGGAGGAGATCATCGGCGGTGTAGCCAGCGGCTTGAACCGCCTCATCTCGCGCGCCCTGCATCTCGCCCCTGAGTGCCGTCAGGTTCTCATTGGCCGCGACGGCGGCGTTCAGGTTCGTGCGATCGGCTGGCTCGAGCGCGCCGCGTGCGCCACGTCGCGCCACCTTGACCTTGACGATATTGGACATCAGCAGCCCTCGGAAATGTCGATGATGAGATCGCCCTCGAACTCGGGCCCCTGCCCCCAGTCGAAATAGAGCGATGCGGTATATTGCCCGGCCGGCAGATCGAGGGGCTGCAGGTCGACCTGCAGCGCGCCTTCCTCGATGACACCGGGGAGCGGGATGCAGATCCCCTCGGCCGAGACGCGCAGCTCGCCGCTGGCCTCGGCGAGATCGGTCGCCTCGCCCTCCTCGGTTTCCGGGATGAAGGAATAGACCCGGCGGGTGCCGCGCCGGTGGGTGAGAATGGTCATGTCGGGGGTCTCGCTTCAGGATGCAGGCGGCACCGGCCAGCTCGGGTTGGCCGGGTCGGTCGTATTCTCGGGCACGTCCCGCAGCGCCTGGCGGTAGACCCGCCAGGCCTCGCGCTCGGCCTCGCTGAGCGCATTGTCCGGCACCTGCGTCCAGTCGCAGGCGGCGAGGCGACGATCGCGGGCGATGCGCAGGATGGTGAAGGCCTCTGCCCGCTCGGCCGTGAGATCGGCTGCGCTGCGCGGATCGGTCCAGGCGCCTGCCTCGAAGTCGAACGCCGCCCAAGGCCCCGGCCGGGCCGGATAGGCGGCGAAGCCCTCGCCATCCCAGTAATGCGTGGCGTCGGTAACGCCCTGAGGGGCTTCCACCGACAGGAGCGCGCCGCCCTGCAGTTCGATCATGTCTGCGGGACAGGTACCCGTTTGCAGGATGGAATGCCCATCTGGCGCGATCACCGCGTAATGCAGGACCGGGTTCGGCGTGCCCTGCATCAGCAGCTCGGCAAGCCTGACCTCTTCGGCAAGCCGGGCCGCCTCTTCCTCTTCATCCATGGCTGGGCCTCATTTCTTCACATGCATCGCCACGAGCGAGCGGTTCACGATCTGCGGGTCGCCGGTATATTCGCCCGAGGTGAAGCGCTCGACGCGCAGGCTGTAGGTGGTGGCACCGGTCCCGAGATTGGCATCCCGGAAGGCGAAGGAGGCCGAGGTCTGGGCGCCGTCATTGCCCGAGACCGAGGGGAACTGCGCAATCAGCGTGCTGTCCCGATAGAGCCGGAACATCGCGATGGACGAGGTGATGTATCCGCCGATCTGGGCTGTGGCCCAGAGCATGGTCGGCGCCCCTTCCCGGACCATCGAGACCGAGAGCAGTGTGACCTCGCCCGTCGCGGGGTAGAGCCGCAGGTCGGACGAGTTCGTGGCCCCGACCGGGACCGTCACCGCGTTATCCGCGAGCCGCAGCGTGTCGACCGCGAGCGTCTGGATATGGGCCCGGGTGATCACCGCCCCGTCGATCTGGGCCGAACCGGTGATGATCCCGGTCGATGCCAGGAGACCGCCGGTCAGCGTGCCCACGACGATATGCGTGCCTCGGATCGTGCCGTCGACGATCAGCTCGCCCACGCCCTTGCGCCTCATGACCGGCTGCGAGAAGACGATCGACCCGCCGGCGGCATAGCCCGCGTCATCGACGCGCAGGACGATGCGCACCAGCACCGCACCCTCGGGCGCGACCCCAGAGGTGCTGATCCGCCCCCAGGTCATCGAGGTCTTGGCGACCGCGGCAGCGCCGAGGATCGCCCCGGAGAGATCCGCGAACTGCAGGATCAGCCGCGAGCTATGCGCCGCCGTGGCTCCGATCCGGCACGATGCGAAGATCTCGTCGCCCGGCGAGATGCTGGCCCAGTCGCTGGTGATCGAGGTGAGCGTATTGTCCGGGCGCGGGTTGACCACGAAAGTGCCACGGCATTGCGCCTGCGCCGTCGTCACGCCACCATTCGGGTTATGCGTGACCCATGTCGCCGTGGCATTCGTGCCCCAGCTGTCCCGATCCTGCATCTGGTTATCGAGCACCAGGTTGTCGAAGGCGGTGATCGCCACCTTGCTCGCGACCATGGCTTTCGCCGCGAGCTGGTCGACGCCGATTGCCCCGGCCGCGATCTGGGCCGCAGTCAGCTGCCCGACGATCTGATCGGCCGCGTTCTGGTCGACCCATGCGGTGCCGGTCCAGCGATAGAGCCGACCGGTCGAGAGCAACACGACCAGATCGCCCACGCCGATGCCGGAGGCTGGCAGCGAAACCACCAGCCGCGGCGGACGCATCGAGGCGGCGAAATAGGTCTCGTCGAGGACGCCCTGCAGGCTTTCCGCGATGAAATGGATCCAGATGCCGAGCGTCGCATCCCATTCGTAGAGGGAATTGTCGGCACGAGACCAGGCCAATTCCCCCTCATAACCGCCCGGCACCGAGCGATCGAGGATATCCCGCGTCGCCTTCAGGCCGGCGCCCTCGAAGAGGCCGAGAATGCCGTCGACGAAATCGTCGTCGCCCAGGTAGATCGCGTCGGTCGTGACATTGACCCAATCGGTCCAAGCGCTCTTCGGCGTGATGCTCGACTGCAGCCGCGCCCGCACCTGGTAGGCCGTCACCGGCGCGACGCCATGGACGTTCCAGATATAGGGTTCGCGCCAGGGCAGGATCGCATCGACCTCGAGGGCGGTTTCGCCGAGCTTGCGGGTCTCGACATGGATCGTCGAGACGCCGACCTCGTCGTCATCGCAGCTCACCTGGATCGCCACGCGCCGCGCGCGGGTCGCGCTGTCGGTGATGGTGACAGCCGTTGCCCCGAAACCGGTGATCGCCTGCACCCAGGGCCGCACCGGCTTCGGCGTGGTGATGGTGGTGGGCAGTTCGAGATCGGATGACCAGTCGTAATCCTCCGGGTTCACCTCGCGCAGCGTGACCGCGACCTTCATCGAGGGCGTCTTGGCGACGCTTTCGACGATGAAGAGCTTCGAGAGATAGCCGTTCTGCGCGCTGGACCAGCTCACCATGTCGAGCGGCTCGAGCCCGCAGGCCTCGGGGGCAAGGGTGAACTGATGGATGCGCATGCGCCGGAAATCGCGGAGCTGGGCCCGGTTCAGGCGCTGCACCTGGCGACGATAGGGCACGGCCGGATAGCTGATCGAGGTCGGCAGGTAGCGCCCGCCATCCTCGGCCCTGAGATCGGCCGCGATATATTCCGGGGCGTCCCGCGTGGTCCATTTCTCGGCGGGCTCGGGATAGCTGGCCGAGATCGCGTTGAAAGTATCCCCGAGCGCCGCGAAGGGCTTGTAGCTCTGGCCCTCGGCCAGTCCGACCTCCGCATCGGTGAAGGCATAAACCGCGGCCGCCGGCAGATCGACCAGCGGCTTCAGCATGCCGCCGACCTCGGCAAAGCGCATGTTCGCGGCCTGACCGAGACTGTCGAGCACGTCGAGGGCGCGCATATTCGCATTGACCTGCAGGCCCGCGCGATAGGCGGGCTCGGTGCCGCCCACGGCCAGCGTCACGGCCCGGTCGCAGGCGGTCATCGCCGCGACCCATTCGGCACGCGGCAGCCGCCATGCCGGGAGGTTCCTGCCGCCGAAGATCCACTCGCTGCCGTAATAGATGCCGCGCGCCACGTTATAGGCGATAACCGCCGCGTTGCGGCTCGGCTCATAGGTCGCGCGGTTGCCCCAGCGATGCGATCCCGAGCCGCCGGTCGAGCTGTCCTTTCTCGGGTCATAGAGGGCCAGGGGCTCGGGCTCGATCAGGACGTTCGGCCGGGCCGTCATCACCTCGGGATCATAGTAATAGGTCACGACGGCATAGGCCTTGCCGGTGCCGATCATCGCCGGGCTCCAGGGATAGTCCTCATCATCCCCGAAGATATCGACCAGGAAGGCATCTGCCGTGCTCTGGTTGCCGTTCTGGAACTTGATCCAGACCCGGTCGCGTTCCTCGCTGGTGCCGACGCCCTCGGAGAAATTCTTGACAGGGTAGCCCATCAGCGGGCCGCCGGGGCGATAGGCCGGTTCACCATAGGCGATCTCGCCGAGCTCGTCGTTGAACCAGACATTCTGCACGCCGGAGACAGGCAGGGCCGAGAACTCGAGTACTTCCGTGATCCAGCGCGTGTTCTTGCCCCAGCTCCCGATATATTTGCGCTTCCCGGCGGTGGCATAGTCGCCGAGGATGAAGGAGAGCGCGCTGTCGTCGCCAATGGCGACCTGGTCCTGGACATTGACGCCCGGCCGCTCGGCCGTGGCCTTGCCGATCACCTTGGAGAGCAAGCTTGCGCCGAGCCCGATCGCGAGATTGGCAATCGCGGTCGCGGTCGCAGCCCCGACGCCAAGAGCGGTGGCGATGAAACCGGCAACGGCGGATACCGGGTCGGCATGGGCCGGCAGGGCGAGCGCGAAGAACGCCGCCAGGGTGGTCAGAAAGAGGATCATGGTTTACCCGACCTTGAAGGCCCGTGTCATGTCGCTGCGCGGTCGCCGGCCATGCCCCGTCTCGGTCATCACGATGACGCCCGAGGCGTCGACGATGCAGAGCGCGACCCCCACCGGCCCGTCGCTCTCGACGAGCCCGATATCGCCGATATCGGCCTGATCGGGGTGGTCATGCTCGGGCAGATGCGCCGCGACGAAATCCGTGAAGCTGGCATGGCCCGCCTTGCGCAGCACGCGCAGCGCGCCCAGGGGCGTGGTGTAGCGGCCGCGCCATTCGGCGGCCATGTCATTGCCCGTGATGGCCTCGATCGCGCCTGCGGCAAGCCCAAGGGCACAGTCATGCGACCCCCAGGCGAAAGGATCGCGGCGCTGCCGGTCCATCTCGGCCGCGAGGCGGGCGCGCCAGTTCGGCAGGCGGGAGAGAGTTGCGCGCGTTTGCTTAACCATGGTGACGCCTCCCCTCGACTCTTCCTTTCGGAGAATTCATTTCTGGACGTTGCAACTGCAGGGAATTACCGTTTCGATCATGATCTCGATTCCGTTCAGGTTTCTGGGGCACGGCGGGATCAGCGCCCTGCCGCCAGGACGTCCGGTCATTTCCGTGGTGTTTTGCGACGGGTTCAGTGCCGACGATGATGCGCTGGAGTTACTGAGCAACCTGGATGACTGGCGCCATCAACCCGCCCTCATCGACACCAGCGCGAGCTATTCGATGATCAGCCGCTCCCTGGCCGAAAGGCTCCGGCTGCAGGCCAATCCGAAACTGAAGGTCATCGGCAGTGCCAGCAGTTCGGACGGACCTCGCGACCTTGTCTCGGTCCGGCTTTACCTGACCGATTGCCGGCGGTTTCTGACAACCGAGGCGGTGGTCGCAGATCTCGATCCGGGCGAGGCGATGCGGATCGGCATGAACGTGATCTCGGAGGCAAGCCTGACGCTTGATTACATCAACGGCCGCTTCGAGCTGCTCTTCCCCAGCTGACCTTCCTTCGGGCAACGAAGGTCAATCAATATCTGAGGCAATGAGATAGGACAGGCTCGCAGATGACCCTCTGGGAGATATGGCTGTTTCGGGTACAGGCTCGACAATCGCAGACGGTCCCCGGCGCGTCATCGCGGCCAGGCTCCGGAGGTCCGGATATTCCGTCAGCACCAGACCGCCGATATCTTCATCTGCATCACTCGAAGGTTGGCTCGGCATCATCACTCCCGCCTCGTTGCCCATCTCGTGGCTCAAGCTAACCGAAGACCCAGGCCAGGTCACTTTAATCGTCTCCTTTGTACCATTGCACTTTGCGGCCACTGACCGTGCCGGCGTATTCGCAGAAGCGATCCCCGGCCGCGCGGCGCTTCTGGTGCGCGTCGGAGGATTTGGCCGGGTTGGTGGCGCTGTACATTGTCAGCAGCTCCGAGCGCACCGCCATGGTGATCGCGCCCTCGCTGGCCGGAGCCGGGGTTGCGATCCCGCCCTCGTCGATGATGCCCGCGAACTCGAGTTGAGGCGGTGAGACAAGCGCACCGCCGGTCAGGCTGGTGGCATGGATCTCGCAGGGCGCCAGCCGCAGATCGACGCCGCGCATCAGGTATTGCGCGCCATCCGCAATCTGCGACAGGCTCACGGTGACCGGCTTATCGCTCCAATCGGCGTGGAGCGAGATCCCCGTCACCGACAAGCCGCAGCCGCCGATATAGGTCCGGGTTTGCGATCCGCTGCGATCCGGCAGGGGCACGTTGACGGTCAGGTCATCCTGACCCGACCAGATCCCGCCCTCGATCTCCTCGCCGGTATCGAAGTCGCGCCCTGCCAGCCAGACGAACCAGACCGGGGCGATGCCCGCGTCGCGCGCAGCAGTCAGCGCGGTCGCGAATCCACTGTCGTAGAATCTCACGGCTTCTGCATCCCGATGATCGAGCCTCCCGTCGCCAGGCCGCCCGGAGTGAAGGTGAAGGACGTGAAACTGCCCTGCGGCACGCGCAGGCGGATGAGCGGCCGGTCGAGCCGGACATTCGGGCCTGACACGACGCCCTGCGGCAAGGGCGGCTCGATCGCGACTTGACCGGTCACCCCCGAGCCATTGGCGGTGATGCTCTCGACGAACTCGCCGAAGTAATAGCGCCCGCCGCTATGGGTGGTGCTGAACCGGTCGCCTGCCGTGATCCGGTAACCTGCCGGCAGGCCGATGAGCGAGAGCATGGTGCGGTTGGTGGCGATGGTGCCGATCACCACGCTGCCGCCGGCGGTCGCGCCCGAGGCCGGTGCATAGCACGGATCGGCGAAGAGGAAGCTCTTCATCGTGCCGAGCGCAGTGACCTTGGCATTGATCTCGCGGCCCTCCTCCCAGCGGCGTGGCCCGAGGGTGATCGCGGCCTGCCAGAGCGGTGGCGCAAGCTGGGCGGTCCAGAACTGGCCGCTGCGCGATCCGGATTGCTCCTCGTAGCGGACCAGGCTCAACTGGCAATCCGCGATCGGCGCCAGCATATCATTGAGGAAGGCCAGCGGGTAAGGCTCGGTGAGTGCCATTCAGGACCTATAGGGGTTCTTGGTATATTGCCGGATCTGGGCTGGCACGCCGTCGCGCACCGCGCTTCCCACGCGGGCCGATGAGGCATCGGCAATCTCGGTGACCTTGACGTCGAAATAGGGGCTCGGGATTACCTCGACGCGGGTCGTGCTGCCGCCCTGCCCCTTGGTCAGGTCGGTGACGATCTCGCCCGGATGGAGAATGGCCGGGAAGCCCCCCTTACCATCAACCCCCCCGGAGCGCGGCCCGGAGCCGGTATAGCCGCCCCCATCGAAGCTCAGGAGGCTGCCGATCCCGGAGACCAGCCCCGATCCCCATGAGGTCTGGTCGAGAAGCCCCATCGCTCCCTTGGCGAGCTGGATCCGGGCGATCTGGGCGATGATCGATTCCAGGGCATCGACCACGCCATCGGCGCCCTCGGTGACCGATCCGAAGAGATCTCGGAAGGCATCCCTGCCCTGTTCGGTGCCGCTGCGCATGCGCTCGAGCTTTGCCTCGGCATCGACAAAGGCCTCGGCCATCTGGTGGACACGGTCGCGCAGCGCCTCGGTGATCGGCTCGCCGGCCTTCTGGGCGTCGTTCAGGAGCTTCTGCTCTTCCTCGATCACCTTCAGCGCGCGTTCCCAATCGCCCCCGACGGCGGTGACTTCGGCCAAGGCCTCGGCCTGGCGCTGCAAGGCCGCGGTCTCGCCCTCAATCTCGGTGACGGCACGCGCGAAGCCGTTCTGCGTCTTGGTCTTGCGCGAACTGTTTTTCTTGCGTCCGGAGCCGCGCGGTTTCCTCGCCTCGGTGGTCAGCCCGCTCCATTCGTCCTGAAGCGCGTAATCGGCATCGACCTGGTCGAGATGGGTCTGCAGCTCGTCATCCGACATGCCGAAATATTCCGAGCCGAACGTATCGCGGCCGTTCAGGATTTCCTGCTTGCGTCCGGCCAGCTCGCCGGCGCGGCGGGCCTCGATGGCGCTGCCGCCGGCCTCGCGAACCGAGCGCGCGGCGTTGATCTTGGCGTTCATGATCATGCCGCCGCCGATCTGCGAAATCAGTGAATAGGCGCCCTGCAGCTGAGCATTGACCTCAGCCATGGCGGCCGCCCAGGCCAGGGTCTGGCTTTCGTTATCATGGAGTGCGGCCAGCGCGTCATAGAGCGCGTCCTTCTGCTCCTCGGTGATATTGAGCCCTTCGATCGCCGCGACCTGCTTGTCATATTCGGCATCGAGCTCGGCCTGGCGCACCTCGAGCGAGTCCTTGCCGTGCTCGGTGATCAGCTGGTTCATGTAGAGCTGGGCCTCGAAGGTGGCGAGCAGCTCATTGGCCTTGGCGGCATCGGCGGCGCGGATCTCGGCCCGCTTCGCCTCGCCTTCGAGAAGCGCGCGCTGCAGCGGGATCATCTTCTCGTCGAGCGCGACAAGGGCGGATTCGTCCGCGCCCGATTCCTTCAGCTTCCGGAGCTGCTCGGAGTATTCGTCGAGCCGCTCGCGCAGGCCGGTCAGGTAATCATCGAGCCCGCCCTCCGCGATCGGCTGGTTCACATAGCTGTAGATCTCGCGCAGCGTGTTGCCGAGCGCCTCGGCCATGGCGAGGTTCTCGCGGCTCACCCCGCCATAGGCGAAGAGAGTATCGCTCCAGCTCTGGTCGCCAAGCCCGAGGCGCAGGGCCGCTTCGGCGACGTTGCTCGACTCGATCCGGCCCGCCCCGTCGATGCCGCGCTCGCCGAAGGCCTCAAACCCTGCATCGGCATAGGCCTTGGCCATGATGGCCGAGACCGCGTCGCGGGTCTTGTTCGCCTCCATCACCATGACCCGGCGGGCGAGCTCGGCGCCCTTGCGGGCCTCTTCGCCATATTGCTCCTGCGAAGCCCCGGTATAGAGCAGCGAGACGCTGAGCGCGTCATTATAGCTCGACATGCTGTCCTTCAGCGCCTCGAAGGAATCCTTTGTCTTCTTCGCCTCCTCCTGCGCTGGCATCAGCCATTGCACCGCCGCCGCGCCGAAGCCGATTACCCCGATCGTGGCAAGCGAGACCGGGTTCAGCATGCCGACAAAGGCCGCACCAAGGGCACGCAGCGCCCCTGTCCCGCCACCCATCTGGGTCAGCACCTGGCTGATCTGGGTGCCCTGCTGGAGCGCGAGCTGCAGCGGGTTCTGGCCGGCCGCCAGCATCACCCCAATATCGTTGAACTGCGAGACCAGGTTGGCATTCGCGCCGGCCGCCGCGCGCAACCCGCGCGAGGCGTCCTCGGCGGTCTTCTTCAGCCCCGAGATCTCGGTCTTTGCGCCCCGGAGCCCCGAGGCGAACCCGGCAGCATCGAGCGAGAGCGTCGCCTTCAGCGCGCCGACATTGGTCATGGTCGCCTCCGGGACGAGATTGCGGGGCGGAACGAGGCCGCCGATTTTTTGTGATGACGATCTGCGAAACGGGTCTAGGCTGGATGAGAGACACGCATGCCAGCCAATACTCCGTAGGAAGACTAATGCTCGTATTGAAGATCGTCGCTGCTATGTGCTTCGCCGCTGCCGCAGTCTTGCTCATCGCCGGGATGATCCAAGGCACGAACTATGTCGGCTCAGCCAGCCTCGCAGCGACGCTGGGGATCTTCATGATCGCTTTCGATCGCGGCCTGCTCTTTCTCAAGGACGTCCGCAAGGAGGTGAACAAGGCGCAGGCGCGACCCAGGCCGCATGACGAAAGAAAGACGACCGCTTTTTACGAAAGCAGAAACCTCAGTGAGCATCTGCCCGATTCCAAGGAACCGTGAACTCCGCGGCGAGAAGCTTCAGGGCGGCATGTGGCTGGGCCGAGTTCTGCGGTTCGTGCAACGCGTGCGCCTCGAGGCGCACGATCTGCCTCCGCAGATCCGGTCCGCAGGATTTTGTGATGACGATTGGCGAAATCGGGCTAGGCTGGAGCCGATAAACGCATTCCAGCCATCTCTGTTCGCAGGAAGCCCGATGCTTATTTTAAAGATTGCCGCTGGTGTCAGTTTGGCCGCCGCTGCCGCCCTTCTGATCGCCAGCATGTTCCAAAGCTCCAGCTATATCAGCCCCGCGATCACGGCGGCGACCTCAGGCGTTATCGCCCTCGCTCTCGATCGCAGCCTCTTCCTGATGAAAGAGATCCGCACCCTGCTCATTCAGGTTCTGGCAAGGACCACACCGCATGACCAGATGATGACTGAGGCCTTGGAACGCGACACTGCCGTCGACGAATCCAGCGTCGAATACGTCCCAATCAAGTTCTGGTATAACTGACCCTCACTCAGGCCCCGCCGCCTCCGCGCCCCAGGCTGCGGCAAGCAGCTGCAAGGCAGCTTCCATCTGTGCCTGGGTCTGCGGCTCGGACACCCGCGCGCCTCGATCGGCAAAGTACTCCTCGAAGCGGCGCAGCTTTCCGGCAAAGGCCGCCCCGGTCAGCGCTGCCGTGTTCCAGGCGGAGCGGTTGCGCATCTCGACCTCACGCCGCAGCCGGTCGCGACTGGCCTGCATCTGCAGCGCGTAGAGCCGCGGTGTCAGCGCCCAGAAGTCCCGGCCGGCAAACCCGGCCGCGACATGGTTGAGATAAAGTGCGGCAAGGGTCAGCTCGCCCGCTTCTTGCGCGGGCGGTGCGGCTTTCCCACGGCTTTCTCCTCCTGCGGCAGATCGCCCTCCTGCGGCGAAGCGGCCTTGACCGCCGCGACCAGGAGCCCGGCATTGGCGTCGAGGATCTGCCCGGCAAGCTCGGGGGTGATCTCGGGCTGGTGCGAACGCAGCCCGCCATAGAAGAGCGCGCGCAGATCGCGCGCGGTCACCAACCCGGCCTGGATGCCGCCGGATTCGAGAAGCTTCAGCATGGCAAAGCCATTCTTGCCGGTGACCTCCTCGAAGGTGCAGAGCGCATTCATGTCGAGCGTCATGGCATAGGCCCGGCCGTCATGGCTGAGGCTGATCGTGCCCTGGAGGTTCATCTCAGGTCACCGGATAGGCCACGAGCACCGGCTTGCCCGAGGGCTTGATGGTGACCGAGGCGGTGAGCTTGCCCTCGGGCGAGATCTCGCCCGGCGCGAAGGCGGTGACGATGCCGGTGAACTGCATGGCGACCGAGCCGCTCGGGAAGATCAGCTCGAAATCCCCCTTGCCGGCCTCGAAGGCCGCGAGCAGCGGATCGCTCACCACCGGGATCCAGTTCACGTCGAAGGTGCAATCCGTCGCGGTCTTGAGACCGGCGATGAACTCGGCAAAGCCGTCCGGGCTTTCGAGATGGGTGGCATCGACGGTATTGCGCGACCAGCCGGCCGGCGTGATCCGCGAGACCTCGGCGACGGGTGTATAGGTCGAGCCGGAGCCCTTGATGCCGAAGCGGGCATTGAGCCCGATCTGGGCATTGGTGACAGGCATTCAAAAGCCCTCCATGTGAAGATGGGTGCCTCACCCCTCAGGGGGTGGTTGGCTCTGTGTCGTCAGGCAGGGTTGCGGGCGCGCACCAGAGGGTGAGCCGGAAGGTCATGACCAGCGTGCCGACATGGCGCTCGCCGAGCGTGTTCGAGACCACGGAGGTCTCGTCGAGAAAGCAGGAGATGCCCGCGCCACGGATCGCGGCATTGACCACCGCCTCGATGATCTCGCTATCGGCATCGAGGACATCCTCGACCTCGTCATGGCCGGCGCGGCGGGCGGCGACCTGCAGGAGCGTGCGCCGGGACGTGCTGGTCATGGTCTCCTGCTCACAGCGATCCTGCGGTGTCAGCACGCCGAGCACCGGCAGGGTCGCGGCATCGATCGAGCCGGGCCAGACCTTGAGGATGGTGAAATCGGCGAAACGGGCATGCTCGCGCAGCGCGGCCCGGACGAGCGCGCGATATTCACTGCGAAAATGTGCCATCACACCGTCCTTGCCGCGAAACTGGCCAGCTCGCAGATCATGAAGCCGTCCGAGGCGGGCGAGCCGCCATGATGAACCACCATGACCCGGAACGTGCGGCCATCCTCGAGGGTGATGCGATCGTCCCGGGCAAGTTCCGGGACGAGATCGCGCCGGACCCGCCAGGTCGGCGCCTCGATCCGGACGAGCTGGCCATCGGCGCCCTCGATCTCGATCGGGGTCTCGCGGAAGAGCGAGCGGATCTCGCGCGCCGCGCCGTCCTGCGGGAAGTAGCGGATCTCCCCACCCAGCACATCCGACAGGATGCCCGCCATCCCGTCGAAAAGGCGGCTCACAGCGTGAAGGCTGCGGTGAGCAAGACCTCGCCCGCGGTATCGGCACTGCCCGCTGCGGCCAGCGCCACCCCGATCAGCTTGTTGGTGTTGGCCGTCACCGTGACCGCCTTGGCGGTATCGTCCCAATAGAGACGCGCGCCCACGGTCCAGACCGCGCCCGTGGCCTTGGCCATGCGATAGGCGCCTTTGAGCGCAAGTTCGAGATCGGCGCCGGTCGCGGCATCATGGACCGCGACGCCGAAAAGCGAACCTGCCAGCACGCCCTGCCCGGAGCTGACATCTGCAGGAGCGGGAATGCTCACTTGATTTCCCGGCTGAATGTAGTTTTTCATGTGATGGTACCTATACCTTGCAGTCATGCGACTAAGGGACGGCCCAGGCCGTCCCGTCTTTTTTGGGTCGGACCCCCGGCCCCGATCAGGCGCCGGCGTTCTTGTAGCCGCCGCGGAAATCGATCGCGCCGCAGCCAAAATCATGCTCGAGGGAGAACCTCGTGCCCTGGACCCCGAACGGGTCCTCCATGCGGAAGCGCGGCGCGGAGTAGCCATCGAGCAGGCCCCATTCGAAACAGGGCGCCGAGGCGGGCGAAGCAAAGACATACCAGGCATTGCCGGTGATCTTGGCGGTGACACCCAGCGAGAGCGAGCCATCATTGAAGACGTTCACGCTGCCGGCCTGCGCCGGCATGATGCCCTTGTAGAGATATTGCTGCGCCTCGGTCTCCTTGTCGGGACCGACCAGCAGGATCTGAGGGGTGAGCTCGAGCTCGGCCCCGTCGAGCCCCTTGCGCTTGCGCAGCGCGGCGCGCGCGGCGGAGAGCGAGGTGACATTGATCGCGGCGGCGGTGCCGGCCTTGGTGCCGTCGGTGGTGTTGAAGACCTGGCGGCCGGTCTCGTTGAGCCCGGGGCCGTCGCCATTGGCGCCGCTGAGCATCATCTCGTAGAAGATGCGGTCCTCGAACCGCGCCACGGCGTCACCGCGATCGTTGAGGACCTGCATGATGCCGTCGAGGCTGTCATTCACCAGGAGCTGGCGGGTGAAGAGCACCTTCACGCCATAGGCCTTGACCGAGGTCTTTTCCTTCGACTCGCTGAAGCTGCCGCCCTTGAGCTCGCCGCCCTCGGGGCTCACCGGCTGCAGGTCGGGGAAATCGCCCATGCGCACCGTCGAATGGTCGCGGAAGTCCTGGTAGCTGCGCTGCCGCGCCAGCCGGCGATAGGTCGGCTGGGCCTGCTGGTAGCGGGCCGCGAGCGAGCGGTTCATGGCGCCTTCGAGAAGCACCGGGAAGTCGCTGGTCGACTGGAAGGCCATGCGCAGCATCTCTTCGCGGGCGGCAAAATTGCCCGGCACGCGGCGCGCGCCCATGCGTTCGGCCGCCATGTCGACGATCGAGAAGTCCATGTAGGGCCGCGCCACATCTTCCGGCGCCCGCCCGCTCAGCCGCGCGATCAGCGCGCCCTCCATGCCGAGGCGTCGGGTCTCGGTCTCGTCGCGGCCGCGCTCGCTCAGCGCGCGCGGCGCCGGCACGCCTTCGCGCCCGGCCATGGTCGCCATGAACCGCGATCCGGCCATCTCGGCCGAGGTGCCGTCATCGATGAGCGCGTTCAGGTCCGCCTCGGTCAGGCGCCCGGCCGCCATGAAGGGCGTGGCCATGTCGCGCAACATGCGGATGCGGCTGCGTTCCTGCATCGCCACCGCCTGGGGATCGGGCGCGGGCGGAACCGGGGCCGCTGCCGGGTTCGCGGCTGCCGGGACCGGGTTCGGCGCCGGGCTCGGCGCCGGGTTCGGGGGCGTGGTGGGATTGGTCTCATTGGGCATATCGAGCTCCATGGTTGCGGCCACCGGGGCCGGGGTTCCGCCGGGGACGGCAGGGTCGCGGGACAAGGCCGGGCCAGGACCCGGGGCATGGGCGCGCATCAGCGCGCCATAGGCATTGACCTCGCGCCGCATCCGGGCGCGCAGGCTGTCATTGATGATCGGGGCGGGTGTCGCGGGCTGGGCTTCCTCGGCCAGCGCATCGATGAAGCCTGCCGCGATCGCGGCCTCGGCGGTGTAGAAGGTCTCGGCCGCCATGATCGCGAGCACCGCATCGACGCCCTGGCCGGAGCGGTCGGCATAGACCTGGGCATAGACCCGGGCCAGCATGTCGAGGAAGTCGGCCTGGGCGCGCATGCCCTCGGCGCCTTCGTAGACATATCCCCTGGGGTTGTGCAGCATGATGAACGAACCGGTCGTCATCTCGCGCTCGGCCGCGCCCATCAGGATCAGCGAGGCGGCCGAAGAGGCCTGGCCCTCGACCACGATCCGGACCCCGCCGGGATGATTGGCAAGCGTGGCACGGATCGCCTCGCCGGAGATCGGATCGCCCCCCGCCGAATTCAGCCGCACCGTCACCCGGCCCTCGCCCATCGCGAGCAGCGCATCGCGCACCAGGGCGGGAGAGAAGAACGCCTCCTCCTCCCAGCTCCAGTCCGCGGCATCGTCGGACATGACATAGCCAGAGAGCACCAGCTCGCCGCCGATGATCAGGTCGGCCCCTTTGCGCTTCATGCCGGCTTCTCCTCTGTCTGGGCTGGCGTTGTCTGCCGGGCGCGCTTGTCGCGGGCGCCCGGCGGAGCCTGCAGCGCCGGAGCCGCGAGCCCGGCGGCGGCATCCTTGGTCTCGTCCTCGGCGCGCTCGCGCCGGATCCGCTCGGGATCGAGCCCGAGCGTGCGCTGCACGTTCTGGCGGCTGTTCACGCCGCCCTCGACCGCCTTGATCATCGCGTCGATCTCGTCATTGGGATCGATCAGCGCCCGGCGCGGCGCGGTATGGCTGAGCCCGAAGGCCTCGCCCGGCAGCACCTTCTGCAAGCGCCAGGCCTCCTGCACCCAGCGTTCGATGCCCTGGCAGAACTGCAGGATGACCAGCCGCTGCCAGCGCTCGACATTGCGGTCCATTTCCATCCGGCCCATCCGGCCGCTCGAGAAGTTCACCCCCGAGAGATCACCGGTCAGCGATTCGCGGGTGATGCCGATGCCCATGGCGATGGCGCCCAGGTTCTCGCGCAGGAAGTCGGGATAGCCCTCGACCCGGGGCGGCGTGGTCCAGCTCACCTGCGCGCCATGGGGTGCGGCCACCACCGCGCCGGGCTCGAGCTTGCTCAGCCCGCGCAGCTTCCTGACCTCGGAGGCCGCGGCATCGTCCTTGTCATAGGTAACGATGCCGGCCAGCAGCGAGGCCATCTTCTGCTTCAGGATCTCGGCTTCCTGGTAATCGCTGAGATCGCCCATGGTCAGCATCACCGGTGCAAGCCAGGGCACGCCGCGCAGCTGCCCCGGTCGATCGAGGCGGCGCACATGCAGCACGTCGCGCCAGGACACCCGCTCGGATCTGAGGAGCGCGCCGCGCATGCGCGCCGATCCGGGATGTTCGGTGAAGAGGTGATAGGCCTCGATATCGCCGATCGGGCTGTATTCCACACCCTCGATCACCTCGTTCCTGCCCCAGCTGGTGATCGTGGTATCGAGATGATCGCATTCGATGAGCTCGACCTGGAAGCCGAGCGGCAGCTCGCGGGCATATTTGCCGCGCCGGATCCGCCGGCGTGCCAGGATCTCGCCATCGGTGAAGACCGTGCCGATCACCACTTCCTGGAGCGCATAGAGATCGAGCTCGCCCCGCGCATCGAGCGCCGGCGTCAAGAGGTGATCGCTCAGCACCTGCCAGACCTGTTCCTGCACCCCGGCATCGGCATGGACGACCGAGGGCACGATGCCGGTGCCGACGACATTGGAAACCACGACCTCGCGCGCCCGGGCGGCATAGGGCCGGTTGCGTACCATGTCGCGGCTGAGCTGGCGCAGCCGCTCGCGCGCCCCGAAGGCGGCGGCATCGCCATCCGTGGCCGGGGCCTTCCAGCCCTCGGTGCGCCGGCCGCGCGAGGCGGCATCATAGTTCATCGCCAGCCCCATGGCCTGGCGCGCCGCCATGCGCTCGCGCCCGGCCGCAGGGGCGATCTCGCCGATCGCCCGGTCGAGCGCCCTGCCGATCCAGCCCATGTTCAGAGCCCCCGGCCGAGGCTGGGATAGATCGTGGCGAAGGGCTCGGCGCCCGCTCCCTCGCGCGCCGCGATCTGGCTCTCGAGATCGGCGATGCGCCGGGCGAAGGCCGCGTCGTCGACGAATTCGACGCGCTCGCCATTGATCTGGACCGAACGCACGCCCCGGGCGCGGTTGCGCACCAGCTCGTCGCGCAGGCGGGTCAGTTCACTCAGTTCGATTGCCATCATATCCTCTCAGCGGCGCAGCCATTCGATGACGCCGTCAGTGCTGTCCGGGTCCTCGGCCGCCGGCTGCGGCGGCTCGGCCCGGCCGGTCCAGATCGCGAAGCGGTTCATCTCGCCCAAGGTGGCCCAATGCGGCGGATCTTCCGGGTTGATCCGGGAAATCCCCTTCAGCTCGGCCAGGGCCTGGGCCTGCACCGAGAGATCGAGCGTCTCGTTGCGCCCGCTGCCGGGCCGCTTGCGATAGCCGTCCTCGTGGCGGCGCTCGGCGATGAGTTCCTCGAGCCGTTCCTGTTCGATGCTGCGGGCAAAGAGGTAAGATCCCGGCCCCTGGTCAAAGCGGGCCGCGCCCGCGAGCACGGTGTCCTTGAGCCGGTCGACCGCCATGTTCATGAGCTTGATCGAACGCGCCTTGCGGTTCTGCGCGCCGCGCTCCGGCGCCGAGAGCCAGACCCGGCTCTCGAACCTGAACCCGCCGCGGCCGATCGAGAGGAACCAAAGATCTCCCTGGCCCTCGCGCCTGCGCTTGCGCCAGAACTTCTCGGCATTGTCGGCCCAGCCGGGAGGGCCGTTGAAGTCGATCGCCACCGCGCAGGGCTTGAGCGACCAGTCCTCGCCATCGACCGCGTAGGTCCGGTCGAGGAGATCGGGAAGAATGTCCGCATCCTCGACATAGCGCGCCGGGTTCAGTGCCCGGAACCGGCCTTCGAGATCGCGCGCCCGGGGCGCGGTCTCGGGCGGCTGGGTGAGATCGAAGCGATCGAGCGCGATGCGGCGCCCGTCGAGCCCCCAGGCCGTGACCAGGACGGCAAACCAGCTCCCATTCACATCGACCGAGACGGTGATGAACCGCGTCCAATGCGGGCAGCTCATCGGCGCCAGGTCGCAGGCCGCGTCCTTCAGCGCCGCGGCCGAAAGCCCGCTCTCATCTTCCTCGGGCCGGGCGAAGGGCACGCCGATATCGGTGTAATGCACCCGGGCAAAATCGATATCGTCCTGGCTGGCCTCGAAGGCCCGCCGCGCGGTCTCGTAGCGCTCGACCAGCTCGTCCCAGCCGGAAAATGCCGCCGCCGCGCCATTGAGCGCGTAGCTCGCGATCGGGGTCTGGCGGATCAGCGGATCGTCGATCCGGCACAGCAGCCGCCTTCCGGCCGCGTCGAGCTGGCGCGATTCATGCAGCCAGCCGCCGCGGCCGCTCAGCGCCAGCGCGTTGAGCCGCGTCTTGTGGCGATGGCTGAGCAGGTCGCCGCAATGCGGGCATTGCATCTGCGCCCCTGCCCCGGCCGCACCGGGCTCGAGGCTCCTGTCATAGGAGAGGCGATCGAAGCGCGGCTCGTAAAGCTCGGCGCAGTTCGGGCATTCCCAGTACCAGCGCCCGCGCGTGCCCTCGTTGTAGATCTTCACGATCCCGCCGGTCACCGGCGGCAGCCGGTGCGGCGCGGCCGGGTCGAATTCCCAGGCCTGTTCGGGGTCGACCGGGAAGGCGGGCGTGCTCTCGACGAAGACGCAGCCTCGCGACATGAAGGTCCGGATCCGTTGCAGCGCCATGCCATGCGGCGTGCCCTCGGGGCTGTCCTTGGGCCCCAGCCGTTGCGGCATGTGATCGTAATCGGTCAGCAGCACCATGCGCTGGGAGCGCGAGGAGAGCTGGTTGGCCACCGGGTAGCCGATGGTAAGCCGCATGCCCTTGAAGCGCTTGCGACTGAAGGTGCTGTCATCGCGGCTGGCGCCGAGCCGCTCGCGCAGGCTCGGGCTCGCCTCGATGGCCGGGTCGAGCTTCTCCTCGACCCAGGCATCGGCATCGGTCTTGGTCATGTGGATGATCTGCACCGGCGCCTGGGCGCAGGTGATGGCATGGGCCGAGACCGAAAGCAGCATCTGCGACTTGCCGCTTTGCGACGGGCCCACGAAACAGACCGACTTGAAGAGCCGGGACTGGCTGATGTCCTGCGGCTCGACGGTATAGGGCGCGACCAGGCGGTCATAGGCCTGCCAATTGCCCTGGACCGGTACCTTCAGATGCCGCTCGGCCGCATCGGTGACCGAGATCCGGCTCGGCGGGTCAAGGAGCGGCAGCGCATCGGCGAGCAGCTCCTCGGGCGTGGTGAAGGGCGGCAAGGGCGCGATGCGCGCCAATGCGCCCGGGCCGCGATCCGGCATCATCACCATCAGAGCGCCATCTCGCCCTGGGCGCTGCCGATCGCGACCACCGAGGCCGGGCGGCGCAGCAGCGCCTCGATCTTGCCCTTGAGCTCGTCGCGCAGCTGATCGGTCCGGATCACGACCTCGGCCACCTGCTCGGTCGAGAGCCCGAACTTCATCTCCAGGTAATCCGGCAGGGTCTCGAGCGAGGTCGCGACCATGACGATCACATCCTCGATCACCGCCCGGGTCCGGTCGGCGCGCACCAGGTCGCCGCGCTGCTCGGCGACCCGGTTGCGATGGTATTCCGCCTCCGAGAGCTTGCGCAGCTCATCGGCCGACATCCAGCCCTCGGCCTCTTCCTGGTCGGCATCGAGATTGCGGAAAGCGAGCGCTGCCTGCGCGGCGACCTGGTCGCCGCGCAGCTTCAAAGCCCGCGCTTTCTCGTCCCGCGCCTGGCGCCAGGCATGGCAATGCGAGAGCTGGAACTCGTAGGCCACACCGTTCTGGCCCTCGGAAAGCGCCGGCATGCCCTGCGCCATCCACTTGGTGATCGTGTTCTCGGTGACATTGAAGGCACGGGCGAGCTGCGTCCGGTTCAGCACGCCATCCTCGATGCCTTCGGGCAAGGGCCATGCCGAGACATCGAGCACCTCCCCGTCCGAAAGCGTGACGAGCTGCGACACGAATGATCCTTTCAATAACAACAACAATGACTTGAACAAGCACCCCCGGCGCGGTTCCCGGAGCCGGATGACACGGGGCGCGAATTACCCCCGTGCAGGAGCTTGAAGGGAAGGACCCGAGGTGGGGTGGCCGGGGTCGGATCAGCGCGCCTTCGCGGCGACCCGTGCCGCCATCTTCTCGATGGTGCGGCGCAAATGCGCGGGCAGTCGCGCCTCGTAGACCTCACGCGCCCCGCCGAAGAAGCCAAGCCGCTGGTCATAGGCCGGCATCGACCGGGTGAAATGCAGCACCTCGCTGATCGTACCGTCCGGCGCGCGCTTCCAGATCCCGGGCGAAAGCTTGCTCTCGGCCGAGGGCACGAAGAAGCCCGCCCGCTTGCGTTTGCGCTTGCGCGCCGCCGCCGTGGTGTTCGTGCTCCGGTCGCGCTGCGCCTGGACCGCAGACAGCGCCTGGTTCCGCTCGCCGGTCGACCAATTGCCATAGGCATCGAGCTTGGCCCCGCCTGCCGGGACCACTGCGGTGATGATGCCATCATAAGCGAGCCGGGCATCGAGCAGGCCCTCGAGCCCGGTCCTGCCCCTGCGCCCGCCTTGTTCCTGCACCTTGAGGAAATGCCGCTTGCCAACCGAGGGCCGTTCCTTGACCTCGGCCTCGAGATCACTGACCCGCGCCCGTTTCACCATGAAGGCGTTCCTGGTAAATCCCGTCGGCCGGTCGAAGACCTCTTCCATGCGGGTCTGCACATGGGTGAGCACATCGGCCGCCGTGTCGTTCAGTGCCCAGCTGGCAGCGGTCCGGATCTCCCGATCGGCGAGGCGCGAGAAATGCGCCTGCAGCTCGCGGTCATCAAGACTGATCGTGAGCATGGAACGGCTCCGCCATATCCGCATCTGAAAGACACGCGTTGATATCTTAGCCCAATGGTGCAACGCTTTACGTCGTACCCACTCATGCGGGAATACCCAATGGTCCCAACATTGCGCGCGCATGCGAGAACGATGGTCGCTAATCACGAAGCAGCGGACCGACTTGTCTGTGACACCCTGGACTGGGCCGTCGAGCACGTGGCTGAGTATCGGCCCGATTCAGATATGGCGTCTTGGCTGATCGGAATCATGTGCTTCCTGGCCGCCTCGCCTACTTCGAGAGATAGGCTTATCTGACGCCTCTCCAGAAAACTACTCGACCTCGGCCTGCACGGCTTCTACTTCGCTGAATGAGTTAAACTGGCCAAGAAACGAAGAATGCCCGCTCGGATCTCTCCTGCGGGCACACTTTTCGATAATGTCAAAAGAAATACGATCCGGTGTCCTAAGCAGTCAAGGACGATTTAACGTTGAGCGCGCGGATTGCCCTGCATGCGATCCAGCACAAGCCTCATCGCCTCGATCAAAGTGCCCACGTTGCGGCCAGTCTTCGACCAGCCATGCCGAACCAAAACAGCCTCGAAGCTGTCTTCTGCCAGGCAAATCGCATCAACCAGAATACGGTCCATGATGATCCGGGCGCCCTCGACGCCCCGCGCCGATGGCCGAACCCGGCGAACCGCCATGGCCACGCCATTGCCGATCCGCCGACGCAGCACAGCGATGGCTTCACCCTCGGCAATGAAGGCGTCGATGAACTCCCCGCCCCCGCTTGGGCCAGAGCCGCGGCGCGCCTCGAGACTGGCGCAGCGCATGCCGCCAGCATCATGGCGTTCGACCAGGTCGCGATAGCGCCGGGCGACGTCTACCTGTCCCTTGGTGAAGGGTGATTTGCCGGGATTGCCGTCCCTGTCCTTCTTTGCTGCCGCGCGCCGTTCCAGGTCGTCGAAGATGTCCATGCCACGCGCTGCCTTGAAACCGCGCCAGCCCGTGCGTTCGACCTTCCAGCCCGAGGGAGCTTTCTCATCCGGCATCATCACATGCGGCGTCACCGAGACCTGGGCACCGCGCGCCGGGGCGATCGGGATGGCTGGGCCACAACCTTCGACCGGTGTTGCCCGACGCAGTATCCCGGTGAGCCGATCCTGCTCGGCCGCGCGTCTTGCTGATCCGGCTGCACTGTCGAAGACCACGCGGGGTGCGCGGAAAGTATCCTCGCCCAGGTTGATATCCAGATCCTTCATGCCGCGTCCTCTTCTGCCTTTTGCGCCTGGATCGCCTCGATCTCGGCCATGTCCTGATGCCAGTCGGCCAGCCAGCGCCGATCCTCGGCCCCGGTCAGCCCGGCCTCGATATTCTCGGTGATGATCTGGCGACGGCGGCGATTGCGCTCGGCCTCATCCTTCAGCCCCGCCATGAAATATTTCGACGGTGGCGGGCCGAGCTTCTTGGCGATCTGGAAGAGCTCGACCGCCCAACCCTCCGCCTTGGCCTGCCGCCCCATCGCCGAACGGATCAGGCTGCGGGCATAATCGCAGTCACGCGGCGGCGGCAGCTGCAGCATAGTGGCCCAATGCTTGATCAGCGCCTCAGCCGGCCAGATCCCCTTCACCGCATGGCGCACGATGAGGTCATGCAGACCGCGCAGGTTCTCGTCACTGAGATAGGCCAGCCAGGACCGCAGCCGCGCGAGTGCCTTTTCATGGTTCTCGGCGCTTGTGCCCCTCGGTCGGGCAAGACCCGCCAAGGGATCCATCAGCAAGGCCGCCACCCGCGCTTCTGCTTCAGCTTTCGTCACCGTCATGGCCACACCCCGTTTCTCAGCATGCCGACTTATCCACAGCCCAATCCGTTTCAGTGTCGCGAACCGGCCTTTGTCTTTTTCTATGTCTCTGTCCCTGTCTCTATCGTCGGGGACAGTCTCGAAGTGTCCTCGGACTGTCTCGAACTGTCCCCGGGGACAGTGTTGGACAGTTTGGGAAAGTTTAAGGTCCGCTGCGCCGTGCTCGTAGGTTCAGTTCCAACGAATGGTTCATCCAGGCATTGATGCCGCGCTCAATCCAGTCCATCGAGCGGTACTCGCAGCCTTCTGCATGCAACCAGCCATCGATCCAGAGCACGGCACCGTCATTCGAGGCGAGCGAAGCATGAGCCCCAGTCAGGCAGGATCGCAGCCGTTGCAGCCGCTTCTTCGTGCTCGCAGCCTCGCTCCGGGCCCGGTGATCCTCGCGCCTGGAAATGGCCTCGCGCAGCGTGCGCAGAACCATCGGATGCGACAGGCGGATCTCCTCGCCACACCGCACCGGAGACCACTTGTGCAAGGGACCATAGTCCAGGCGGCACAGCTGCTGGAAATGGGATGGATCAACCAGAAGCATTTTAGCCAAAAGTTCTGGATCATTTGGTAAGGTACCGACCGGCGCCTGGTCGTAGCTGATATTGATGAGGTCGAAGAACAACGCGCGACATTCCGGCGTTCCGCGCAAACGCATGTCGCTGTTCAGCCAGCGGCGTCGTTCCCACGCCACGAAGTAATGACTGTCGAGGCGATCTTCGACCGTGAGCGGATATTCGTCGAGCTCGCCGACAGAGACCACCTGAAAGGCTCTCATTCGGACCGCCTTGTGCCAATGACCGATTGTTTCTGGATCGCCAGTCGAAAGCCGGCGCCGGGCTCTTGTGCGGCTTGCCAAGCAGTGAACACATTCCGCCCATCGACGCCGGCCAGATCACAGACCATGTAAAAATCAGTGCTGCCGAACCATTTTTTCGCCCGCCACACATCAAGATCAGTCTCGATCTGGAGCGGCGCGATCGAAAGGTTCCAATGCTCGACGAGGACCGCGCACCAAAGGGCGCGACATGCGCTTGCTTCTGTCTCTGAAATCTCGAATGGGACTGGCGCTGGCGCGCCAGTCCCTACCCTACCGTCGGCAGAACGGTTCTCGGCCGGGCCGGCCGCAGGTTTCGCGATTTCGGACCATTCGCGCCCAGGGCGGCCGGAATCGCGACGGGTTTCGAAAGGACAGGTCATACTACCCCTCCTTGATCCCCGCCCGGGCAACCTGAAGACCCGTGTTGCATCATTTGCCCCGCATGATCTCGGTATAGCGCGGCAAGGTTGCGGTCGCATGATCGACGATGTCGCCATAAGGTCGGCACATGCCGTCAAACCAGTTGCAGGCCGTCTGAAAGGTCACCGAGAAATGCACGGCGCATTCTTCGCGCGAATTGAAACTCGCTATCATCAACAACGACCAGCGGCGCATGAATGTGTCGCGGTTGATCGCGTGAACATGGCCGCGACGGAGAGCTGAGGCTGAGCTCCTTCGGTCAAATGCCCTTTCCCGGGACATTTGGCCTGTGGGCGTCCTAGATAAGTTGGAGTTCTGCAGCTTGGGAATCATCGTCATGGGGCAGCTCGCAGTTTGGGGCCGACTTGGCCAGTTGAGAGGTGTATGATTTCAAGGATGTGCGCTTTGCTTTTTCTACGCTGAGCGCGGCAGCAACGCGTTCGGCAGTGTCGGGCCAGATCCGACCGTTGCTTCTAAGGCGTTCAATTAGCCGACCATTTCTAGCAAGCAGCCAGCCCGTTCGATGCTCAGAAAGCCCGGTGTCCGACATGAACTTCTCAATCAGTGGAAGGAGAGGGTGCGTCATGGAATCTGCAATTGCACGCTTTAGCGTTCACGTCAATGCACGCTATAACGTTCGAGCTAAGAACGTCACAGCGTGCTAAGTATCCACTTATGAAAATGGGATGGTTTGAAAGACTTATCGAGACCATACAGGCGGATGAGCGCGGAATGCGGGAACTCAGCCGTCAGGCTGGGACGGGGCCGAACTACGTTCAGCAGATGATCAAAGACAGAAAAGAACCAGGCGCGGATCGTCTCGCGCGGCTTCTCGACGTCTTGGGAACAGAGCACGCACTCTTCATCTTAACCGGTGTGCAGGCGAGCCCTGAAGATCTAGAACTTCTAGCTCTTCTGAATACGATTCCAGATCACGTGAAGACGCAGATCCGTCCTCTATTGACAGCGATGCAAGCCTCCGAATCCGAGGCAAAACAAGGCGCTTCTGATTCAGCGACAAATTGAGCCAGAG
Source organism: Paracoccus sp. MBLB3053 (assembly GCF_031822435.1). NCBI lineage: Bacteria > Pseudomonadati > Pseudomonadota > Alphaproteobacteria > Rhodobacterales > Paracoccaceae > Paracoccus > Paracoccus aurantius. The sequence goes on from NZ_JAVQLW010000001.1 coordinate 2,746,845, forward strand.
CTCGATTATTTCCAGATCCAAACTCTTCATAGCACACCTTCTCTGCTCTAAAATTTCGTAAGAACAATAAGTTGCGAGGCTGCGAGCGCTATAGCTTGGCCGCTCTCCCACGCTCGATTATTTCCTCCTCGACCACACGAGAGCTGCGCAATGATCCCGTTTGATGGGGAACTGGCTCTGTGCGCCTCATAGACCGAAACGTCATTCCAGATGACCAGCCCCGCTGATTCGCGAACCGAGCTCGTTTCAGTTCATAGCAATAATCCCATCAATCCAAAATGAACGCTATAACGTTCATTTTGGATTGACCTGCACGCTTTGGCGTGCAATCTGATTTCATCCGCAACCCTTGGATGGAGCTCAGCATGCAGACCCATTCACTACCCCAGACGATCCAACTGCCCTCGACCCAGCAGGCTATCGCCGACGCGCGGCTCATTGTTTGCACGCCGGAACTAGCCGTCCTCGTCCCGCAAACATTCCGTTTGCTCGCACTGAAAATTCTCGCAAGCCAGCAAGGCTTCACTGTTGTTCAACGCCACCGCCCGGCCAACAGCGCGAGCCCACGCACCTAGCCTTCCTTCCCATGCTCCAGCCCGGCACGTGCTGCCTGGTTGACTGGCCCCCGGCGTCCTTTCCCGCCGGGGGCATATTCCTCGGTCCAGCTGACCCTCCGGTGTCTCGCCTCGATACGGCCAGCATCCCGAGCGCCAGTTCGACACCGCCAACACCAACAGGAGCCGAAATGAACATGCTGGTTGATCAAGCCACGATCGGCGCTGCGATGAAGAGCGCTGACAAAAGACGCCACAAATCGCCACCCATGAAAGAAACGAGCGAAGACCAGGCCGTTTCCGACAACGCCTACGGCATCGCTGCTGGCGAGTTGCGCCAGTTCATCGAGCAGTTTGAGCAGCTGGATGCGGAAAAGAAGGAGATCGCGGGACAGCAGAAGGGTGTCATGTCCGAAGCGAAGGCTCGAGGATACAACACCAAGGCCATTCGGATGATCATCGCGCTCCGCAAGCGTGACAAAGACGATGTCGCCGAGGAGGAGGCCATCCTCGAGATGTACAAAGCAGCCTTGGGGATGATATGATGCGCAAGGCAAACCGTCAAAATCCGAAGATCCTTACCCTTCGTTTTCGCGCTTACCAGCACTGCATGGTGTACGGCACCGATTTGACCGTCGCCGATTTGGCTGAAGCGCTGAACGTCACGACTGCCCAACTTCGACGTGTCCTGCGAGGACAAAAGTGGTCGCTGGTATTGCGATCGAGCGCGCTCGATGTGCCAGAGCGGCCTGAATTCAAAGGCTCGGCTGGATTTGAAGATCAGCAAGACGCCCGCGCATATTTGGGGGTCACTGAATGATCATCACTCGCCACATAAGCCCCTATGTCACAGTGATCCGCCAGCAGGGTGATCCCCTGCCAAGCTGGCTGTCTCCTCCCACGCCCGAAAATCGTTCGTGCAAGATGAGCATGAAGATTGAATATCTTCGTCGTCACGCCCACGGTCACCCCCTGAGCGATGAAGATGAGGCATTCAACACCGCACTGAATGAGCTGCAAGCCGCACTGGACGGGCGACCGAGCCATGGCTGATCGCGCGGCACACCTGCCAGGCATCATCTACAGAGGGATCGAAATCCGGAAGTACGACGTGCCCTGTACGCCATGGGTTTGGACGCACTGCGAAACCGACGGCTTTGGGTGTGCCGATTCTCTCGATGAAGTGCAACGGCAGATTGATACCCATTTGGGCACGTCGACCCAACTGGGCGAACCGGCGTGAGCGCGGAAGCAGAATAATGGCGAAACCTCCTCGATATCAGGGTGTACTAATCGACGATCTTCGGTGGGCACATGCCGAGATCGCGAGGCTCGTCCTGACAAAACCGGCCGCGCTTCCGATCTTCGAACGTCTCGACAATGAGCTAAGGGCCGCGGAGGCGATGCTGGCCAACGATCCGATCGCAGCCGCAAGAGCAATGCTGTCTGCACATAAGGCCGTTCGCTGAACGGCAGGCGGGCGATCCGGACCTAACCCCGCGCTTGAACCTCAACTTTCATCCGCCATACTCGGAATGCGTCTCGCAGGAATTTTCTTGCTCAGCGGGGCGTATATTTTAGTTCTCTCGACGGCGGATGGATGAACTTGAACGATCGATTTGAAGATCACATTCCCTCGCGGGATGCCCAGGCCAAAGCCGACACCATGCGGCAAGCTGCACTTGCACTTCTCCCCCCTCACGAAATCAAGCCACGTGACAATACTCGCCGTTTCGAGCTGGCGGACGCCAGCCGGGCTGAGGGTAGCTACGAACTTGCGCAGGCGCTCTACGAGGCCGTGCTGCTCACAAAGCCCGACAATGTGAAGGCGTTGCGCCAAAACGCTGCCTGCCGTCTCGCGGCCGGGAAGATCAACGAAGCTCTGGCATCCGCTGAGGCGGGTCTATTGATTCTGCCTCAAGACCCGGTGCTCGAGCGGATTCGTCTAAACTCCGCCAAACGATTAGGGACCCTCCAATCGCAACCCGCCGCATCAACCAGTCTATCGCCGAAACGCATTCTGGACCTCGCACGCAAACACCTTCACCAGAGCAAACCAGAAGAAGCAGCCTCCCTGCTGGACGAACTGCTCTCGAAATACCCAGCCCATATTCATGGCCTCGCCCTGCGCGCCCATGTTGCCCTGAGAACAGGCGATCTCGAGGGCGCTCTAAAATTCTGCGCGCGAGGGCTGGAAGTTCGGCCCGACCATCCGGGAATACTTACAACGCGCGCCAAAGCGCTTTCCCGTCGTGGGCAGCATGAGACTGCGCTCGGACAGCTCGAGGAAGCCTACCGAACAAATCCGGATCTCGATGCGGGCGCCAAATTTGCACTTGCAGAGGCACGCTTGGCAGCCGGGCAGGAAATCCAAGCGGATGTCATGTACGTGGAAGTGCTTAATGAGGCTCCGGGCGACCCACGAGCCCACCTGAGCCGGATCCGCAATGCACTTTCGGCCGGAGATATAAACGAGGCGCTCGAGCGTTGCGACGCAGCACTCGTCGATCATCCAGGTGACCCGCGTTTTCTCGGGCGCAGAGCGCATGTGCTTCTGCAGGCAGGACGTGCAGATGAGGCGTTGAGCATCCTTGAAGCGCTCAAAGCTAAAGCAACGTCCCGACCTCAGCTGCGTCGTCAGCTTGCATCCACCTTGCTCGCGGTTGGGAGAAGAAGCGAAGCCAAGCAGATTTTGCTCGAATTGCTCACCATTGATCCAGGAGATAGTGACGCTCGCCTCGGACTGGCCGAAATTGCAGATCAGGAAGGCGACAGCGCTGCAGCATTGAAGATGATGGAAGGCGCCCTGAGCCCGGCGGCAGACCTCAACAATTCTGCAGGAGAGCCGCCGGCACCAAGCGGCGCAATAGCGACAGAGCGTCCGGGTCCAATCCTGAAATACTTGCAGCTCTGCCTCAAACATGGACGCACCAATCAAGCGCGGCAAATTTTGGAGGGGATCGGCAGCCCAGATGAGCACTGGTCCATGCCGCAACTCATGTCACTTTCGGGCCTCGCCCAGAAGACAGGCGCTATGCCGGTCCTCAGCTCCACCTTGCAAGCATCGCTCGCGCGGGACGTCCTGTCGCCGGGAATGGCACTCAATATATTGCGGATGGGACAGGCGACAGGGAATGAACGACTTGCGCTGAAGCTCCGGGATCAGCTGCAAATCAAACTTCCGCTTGGGCAACAGGACCTATTCCGACTCAGAAGTGATCTGACGATTTACGGCCCCGAAGGCGCACTCACTCGACTGCGAGCAACTCGGATCGCGCGGCGGAATCCCATCCAAGCGGAAGCGCTAGGTGATCTCTTGGCAAAGGCCGGCCAACGAGAACTCTGCCTGCGCTATCTACGCCATTGCAGACGTCGGTGGCCTGCCTCGCTGCCAATCCTCAAGCTGCAAAACGCAGCAATGAACCGCTTTGGCGCCGCTCAGGCCGCGTTGGACGAGCTCGAATCAATGCCTATAAGCAATGGCGCCGAAACCAAACGTCTTCGAATTAGATCCCTGATAGCTCTTGGCCGTCTCGAAGACGTCCTGCAAATCGTCGATCAAATGGATCCGGGGCAGCGCAAGCCGCTCGGCAGCCAGGGCCAGATGATGATCAGGCTGGCAATGGGCGATGCTAAGGGCGCAGCTGCCTTGGTCGATGCCGTCGCAGCGGAAAGCAGTCGAAGTGAGCGAACCAAGGCACGCTTCCGAGTGAGCCATCTGGGCGCGTTCTTGAACGAGTTGCAGCTGATCGGATCCGACCTGCCCTCTGTGGTCGCTTGCCCCGACAAAATTGCAGAAGATCTAAAGCGCGGCTTTTACTTTCCGGCGAAGCGCTCCATCGACGCATGGCAAGCCTCTGTGAAAAGCCCTTCCCGATTGCGAAATGAGAGCGAGATCCCCCGCCGCATTGTGCAGTACTGGGATCAGAACGAAATCCCTCCGGTGATCGCCGGCCTGATGCAGAGCTGGCAAAAGGTCCCCGGTTACAGTTACCAACGATACTCTCGGCAAACCGCAATTGCGTTTTTGAACGAACGTTTCGAGCCCTCCTACGTCCGGGCATTCAAACTGACGCACAGCCCGGCAGAGCAATGTGACTTTCTCCGCCTGTGTCTCCTGTTTGCCGATGGTGGTATTTATGCAGACGCCGATGATCTACTTCTCGGCGACGTCGACCAGCTTCGCTGCCGAGGAGCTGGCGTTGTACTTTATCGGGAGTGCTTTGGCGCGATCGGAAATAACTTCCTGGCCGCGCGCCCTGGCCATGCTTTGTTTCGACGCGCAGCGGAAATGGCTCGAGACTCATTATTGGCCCGAGAGAACGACCTCACCTGGTCGAAGCTTGGCCCTGGGCTAATGACAAGGGCGACTGCGCTACACGTATCAACCGAACCGGACGAAGACCTGACGCTCATTTCCGAGCAGGATCTGTCGCAAGTCGTTCAGATCCATATGACCCTGCCCTATAAGGCAACGCCTGCCTATTGGAACAATCGCGAAGGCAGGGCTCCAGATTCCATCATAAAAATTCTCTCTGATTTTGCGAACGGTTCAAAAGCCACCTCGGATCATGACCCCAAGACAGACCCGACCAAAATAATAAAGGGAAGCGGTGAGCCCGCTTCCCCTCGGTGATCGCGATACTGGGAGGATCAGACCGCGATCTGGTCACCGATCTCGCTGGGGCTAGCCAATCCTTCGCGAATTGCCGCAGGAACCAATCGACGGGCGGAAATCCGAGGGAGCTGCATCTCAGAGATGACGCGCTCTTGGCCATAGATGGCTTCATATTCGTGATAGTTATCGAAGGCGCGTCGGCCAACATAGTCGACAAAGGTTTCGGCCGCGGCACCATTTGCCAGGATCACATCGTGCAGCTCGGTTTCGACATGATAGTAGGTTACGCGTTCCGGCAGCGCACCGAATGGCTCGAATACGATGCTGCTGCCGTTCACGAGCGCCCCGGCATTGATCGCCAGGTCGCCGATGACAAGGGCATGCTCTGCGGTCAAGACGAGGTCGCTATGTGGCACCCCTTTTCCAAGCGCCCCAGCCTTGACGCGCACCGGAACGAAGCGCTCTGCTGGTGTGAATACCTTGCTCAGCGTCTGACGTCCGATCCACTTGACTTCGACGCTGCGACCTTCGGCTGTCTTGACGAGATCTCCGATGGTCAGGTCTTCAACCTTCACCTCACCGGTTGGGGTAGCGATCAACGTTCCTGCGGCAAAGCATTCCGGATAGGGATCGGTGTTGATGTCATCGGCCGTGAAATCGCCTGGATAGCTCGACGTGTCCGATGAGGCGGAGACGACATAGACCGTGCCGTTTCCCGAGGTATTGGTAAAGATCAGGTAATCATTTCCGTCGATGGTGGTGACGCCTTGGTAGATACCGGCCAATCCCGCGGGACTGCTCGCATTTTCGCCAACTTCGAAATCGCTATTGTCGAGCGACCCGCCATCGGTTGTCGTCAACGTGGTATCATAAACCAGAGGGCTTTCGGCAATGACCGAGCCCTGTACTCCTGATGTGTCACCCTCAATGAGCGTGTACGTCGCGGGGTCTGTGCTGTTATCCACTTGATAAAGAGAAGCGGAGCCGATGTCGTAACTAGCAGGCATGGAGAGGGTTCCTTCAGATACTGGCAAATGTTTTGTCTGTACTGGAATTGCGTCGGCATGGTCGCCTAAGTGATACTACAGCCAACCTGACCTGATAACGCGCATCATCACGATCAGGCGATCGAATGGAAATTTTGTCAAGCTCACACTGCACTTCCAGGCATTTTTACCAGTTGCATGGTTGGATCTCGCTAGGCCGACCAAGGGCTGCGGGACATTTAAGCTCGATCAGCCACCGAAGAGCGAATTATGCGGGTTCGGACGCAATTTTTTTTTCTCCTAGCATCAACCAAAGTCCCTGTTGACTGCGAGGAGGCGCGTGCCCAAGCTTTCACAATCCGTGGTTAGATCTGTCCGATCGTCTTCCTCGGATATGCGCTGGCAGGCGCGGAAGTCTCGTCCGCCCAGGTGGACGAGACTTCTTTATTGCTTAGTGCCTGATGTATTCAGCGCGCCATTGTTTTGGCACAGATCTGCCCATTCCAGAACTACAGCATTGACTAAAGCTGTGCCCCGAGCAAACATGCACCTGAAGAGGGAAAAACGAGAGAGTCGGGAAACTTCATCCGCCATAGGTGAGGTTTCCCATTTTATGTATCGAGAGGTGACGTCCAAGCGACCTCTCGTTATGCTCTTGATCAGAAATTTGAATTGGAGCGGCGTACAATATATCCGAAACGCTCTCGAAAGTTATTAAGGTGGACATGATCGGGAGAAGCCTCGCTTTATTGGGCGAGGCTTTTCTCATGTTTGACGGTTTCATTCTGGTTGCGGGAACCGACATGAGAAGACCTCGGAACACGCAGCACGCATTCGCTTTGTAAACCCATGAGCCTGATTGTCTCCGATCTGCGCGCGGGGCCGCCAATCGAGAAAAGCACAGCCATTGACAGCGGCCTAGTTCCGCAGCAGCCGACGCAAGCACAGCCACCAGTTGCTCGAAAGACGAGCAGAGGCCGAGAGGCCTATCCCTGATAATGCGGGCCTCTCTTTTTCTCAGAACATATTTGCAGGGTGCGGCGGTCTGGGCTCGCACCTCAAAATGCAACCTGCTGAATAATAGCTGTCGACGTAGCGAGAGGCGCGCCCGCACCGTAACGTTCGCGCATGAGCTTGTGCCCCATCAGATCCGCCCTGATCCGCTCATCCACGCCGGCCGCCAAAAGCCGATCCTCGAAGCTGTGGCGAAGCCCATACATCGAATGCTCAGCTGTTTCCATCAGGCCATTCTCACGCAGGAACTTGTTCACGGCGCCGCTAAGGTTTCCGCTCGCCCGATAGCGTGGGAACCCCTCGGGATGTTGCTTCATAGCTTCAAGGCTGACACCGAGAAGCGGGATCTTGCGCCGCGAATGGATCGTCTTGAGATGACGGCCTTCCGGCTCGATCGAAATATGTGGCCACTCATGACCCAGCTGGATGTGGTGGGGCAGAAGTCCGGCGATCTCGGCAGGACGACAGCCGGTATTGATCATGATCAGCAATATGGCGCGCGCCTGGTCGTTCATCCCATCCAAAGCGCCGGGCTCGAGAAGGCGATCGCGGATCCAGGCATCGGAAAAGGGCAGACGCGTATTCTGTTCGCCTTCCGTAAAAGCCAGCTTCTCGACCGGTAGATCGATATGCAGCCGCTTCATCTCGTTGACGGTCCGCAGGATATTCACCAATGCGGAGATGTCCTTGTTGGCACTATTGGCGGTCATCGCCTCGTCCCGGATACGCTCCCACCACCATTGCCGAAAGTCGAGCATGTGATCGCGGGTGATATCTTCGAGCGCCAGGTCGCCGATGATCTCGACGAAATTACCGATCGCGCGCTTGCGCTGGTTCTTCCAGATCCGGAGCTGGTTGGCATCCTTGCCATGTACCCGCTCCTCGGAAAGTCGCCAGAATTCGGCAAGCGCGCCAGTTACAGTAAGGCGCGGCGCCGCGACGAGGCCCAATACGGCTTCTGCATCTCTGGGTTTGATCTGGCCTTCCCGGCTTCGAACAGCCTTCATGCGATCGACGATTTCTCCCAGCGGCTGGCGTGCCACCTGGGGAGCAGAAGCGAACCGGAAGCCATGTGCCTGGGCGAGGTCGCGCGCGGCATCGAAACGCGCCATTGCGTCTTCGGATTGGCCCTTGAGGCGCGCCTCCCAGCCCAGCTTCTGCAGATCCCACACCGCCGGTACCTTCGCCTCGGCTTCCGCGCGTGAATCTGTCTTGAGAGACACGACGAACCAGTCGCGAGAATCGATTGCACGATATCGGGCAGGTACACGCCGCTTCAGGTAATAGGTAGTGCCACGAATGATGAGAGACATAGGGCCGAAAATGGCCGATCTGCGCCCTCGCCACAAGCCATCTGATGCACAAAAAGATGCGCAAATTGTTGTACAATTTTCCGCTCCACTCCAAATTTTCACATTAGGAATTCCAGCTAATGCGCTGAAAACACTTCGTAATCTGCAAATTTTCAGGATTAGGATTTGGAGCGGGTAGCGGGAATCGAACCCGCGCCAAGAGCTTGGGAAGCTCGTGTGATACCATTTCACCATACCCGCGCAGACGATCCGATAACATTGCGCAGGCGACCACTTCAAGCCCAATCTTCGGGAGAGAGGCAACCGCGCATCCGGCGCGGGTTATCGAAGCCTCTATCGCGTTGCTGCCGCGCACGGATGCACCGCGCAACGCCTTGTGTCATATTGGGGATTGATCATCCCCGGCAAACCCGTCGTTATATCCCTGAGTCAGCATATGCCCGGAGCATCTTCATGTCAGCGCTCTCGCGCCGCATTGCCATTGCCATTGCCTTGCCGCTTGCAGCAGGACTGGTTCCGCATCCTTCCTGGGCACAGGCGCCCGGCGGGGGAATGCCCCCGCCCACGGTCACCGTCGTGACACTTCAGGCCCAGGACGTGCCCTTGACGACCACCCTGCCCGGCCGCGTCACTGCCTCGGCCGAGGCCCAGGTCCGGCCACAGGTCAATGGCATCGTGACCGAGCGCCTGTTCGAGGAAGGCCGGACGGTCAAGGTGGGTGATCCGCTGTTCCGGATCGACAAGACCACCTATGAGGCTGCCGTGGCGCAGGCCGAAGCTGCCGTTGCCCAGGCGGTAGCGCAGGCCGACAATGCCGACCGCGAAGCCGAGCGCGTCGGGGCATTGCGCGATCGGCGTGTCGCGAGCGAAAGCACGACGGAAAGCGCAATCGCCGCCCGCGATGCGGCGCGCGCCGCCGTGAAGGTCGCCGAGGCGCAGTTGCAGACGGCGCGGATCGAGCTTGACCGCACCACAATTCGGGCCGAGCTGGATGGCGAGATCGGCCTTGCCCAGACCAGCCAGGGCGCCCTTGTAACCGCAAGCCAGGCGACGCCACTTGCCGTGATCCGCACGCTTGACCCTGTCCATGTCGACGTGACCCAATCCGCCGCCGAGATCATCCGCTGGCGCCGCCAGATGAAACTGGAACCCCAGACGGCGCTGGATCGCAAGGTTACGCTGAGGCTTGCCGATGGCACGGAATATGGCGTCAACGGCACGCTGACCGCAGCCGAGCCATATGTGAACGAAACCACGGGCGTGGTGACGCTGAGGCTTGCCTTTGCCAATCCAGATCGCTTGCTTCTTCCGGGCATGTATGTCCAGGCGGTTGTGCAGCAGGCGATCGCGCGCGGCGTGGTTCTTGCCCCGCAGGAAGGTGTCAGCCGTGACCGCCGGGGAGAGCCGATCGCCCTTGTCGTCAATCCCGAAGGGGTCGTCGAACAGCGATCGCTGAGCATTCTGCAGGACCTCGGCAACGCCTGGGTCGTGAGCGAAGGCCTTGTCGAGGGCGATCGCCTGGTTGTCGAGGGGCTGCAGCGCATCGCGACGGGCATGCAGGTCAATGCCGAGGAACGACAGCCCGAGAACGCCGAAACAGCCGATGCGGCCGCCCCGGCCGAAACGACCGAGCAAGCCCCCGCGGAAACCGGGGCGCAGGACGCTTCCGGCGGCTGACGCCGTCCCGAGACAATTCACACAGGAGCCTGACATGGCGCGCTTTTTCATTGACCGCCCCGTCTTCGCCTGGGTGATCTCGATTCTCATCATGGGCCTGGGCGTTCTGGCGGTTTATACCCTGCCCGTCGCCCAATATCCCCAGATCGCGCCCCCGACGGTCGAGATCCGGGCGACCTATCCCGGCGCATCGGCGGAAACCGTCGCCAATACCGTGACCCAGGTCATCGAACAGCAGATGACCGGGCTTGACGGTCTGCGCTATTTCTCGTCCAGCTCCAGTTCCGCCGGCAGTTCGACGACGACCCTGACCTTCGAGACCGGCACCGATGCCGACATTGCCCAGGTTCAGGTGCAGAACAAGCTGTCCCAGGCCACATCGCTTCTGCCCGAGGTGGTGCAGCGCCAGGGGGTCACGGTCGAAAAGTCGGCCTCGGGCTTCCTGATGGTCGTGGGCCTTATCTCGGATGACGGCCGGCTCGAGCAGGTCGATCTTTCCGACTACCTGATCTCGAACCTCGTGAACGATCTGAGCCGGGTCGAGGGCGTGGGCTCGGTTCAGGTCTTCGGTGCGCAATATGCGATGCGGATCTGGCTCGATCCCTCGAAGCTCGCAGCTTTCGAATTGACCCCGGGCGATGTCGTGACTGCGGTTTCGGCGCAGAACGCGCAGATTTCGGCAGGCGCCTTCGGCACGCAGCCCGCACCCAAGGGGCAGATGCTCAATGCCACCGTCACGGCGCAATCGCTGCTGTCCACACCCGAGGATTTCGAGCAGATCGTCCTGCGCGCCGAAGCCGATGGCGGCCTGATCCTTCTCAAGGATGTGGCGCGTGTCGAGATCGGCGCGGAAAGCTATGCGACCAACGCGCGCTATAACCGCAAGCCCTCGGCGGGTATCGCGATCAGCCTTGCCTCCGGCGCGAATGCGCTCGACACGGCCGACCGCGTAAAGGAACGGATGGAGGAATTCGCCCGCTTCTTCCCCGAAGGGGTCAGCTACGTCATTCCCTTCGACACCACCCCCTTCGTGCTGATCTCGATCGAGGAAGTGGTCAAGACGTTGGTTGAAGCCATCGTTCTGGTCTTCTTCGTGATGCTCCTGTTCCTGCAGAACTGGCGTGCGACACTGATCCCGACGCTCGCCGTGCCGGTTGTCATCCTTGGCACGTTCGGCATCCTCGCGGCACTGGGTTTTACCATCAACACGCTCACCATGCTTGCGATGGTTCTGGCGATCGGCCTCTTGGTGGACGATGCCATCGTCGTGGTCGAGAACGTCGAGCGGATCATGGAGGAGGAAGGCCTGGAGCCCCGCGAGGCGACGCGGAAATCCATGGGCCAGATTACCGGCGCTTTGGTCGGGATCGCGCTGGTCCTTTCCGCCGTTTTCGTGCCCATGGCCTTCTTCGGCGGCTCGACCGGGATCATCTACAAGCAGTTCGCCATCACCATTGCCTCGGCGATGGGGCTTTCGGTCGTCGTCGCGCTGACATTGACACCGGCGCTGTGCGCGACACTTCTGCGCAATGAACACGGCCACAAGACGCGCGGCCTGTTCGGGCTTTTCAACCGTGGCTTCGACCGCACCATGCACGGCTATGGCGCCTGGGTGAACTGGATCATCCGGCGCCCGGTCAGGATGCTCATCGTCTATCTCGCGATCGGCGCAGGGGTGGCTTTCCTGTTCCTGCGCACGCCCACGGGGTTCCTGCCGGACGAGGATCAGGGGATCATGTTCGCGCTGGTCCAGGGACCGACCGGCGCGACGACCGAGCGCACCGAGGCGGTGATCGACCAGATCCAAGACTATTTCCTGGACACCGAAAGCGAGAATGTCGATTCGATGTTCGGAGTTTCGGGATTCAGCTTTGCCGGCGCAGGCCAGAACATGGGCATCGCTTTCATCCGGCTGAAGGACTGGAAGGATCGCCCGCGTCCCGACCAATCCGTTCAGGCCATCGCCGGCCGGGCATTCCCCGCGCTGAGCCAGATCCGCGATGCCATGGTCTTCCCGATCGTGCCGCCATCGGTCATCGAACTGGGGAACGTCTCGGGGTTCGACTTCTACCTGCAGGCCCGCAGCGGGCAATCGCATGAACAGCTTCTGGCGGCCCGGAACCAGATCCTGGGCATGGCCGCGCAGGACCCCAGGATCGCCTCGGCGCGACCGAATGGGCTTGAGGACGCGGCGCAATACAACCTGGACATCGACTGGCGCAAGGCGGGCGCGATGGGGGTTTCGGCGACCGATGTGGGAAGCATGCTGTCCGTTGCCTGGGCCGGCAGCTACGTCAACGACTTCATCGACCGCGGCCGGATCAAGCGGGTCTATATCCAGGGCGAGTCGGATTCACGTGCCGCGCCCACCGATATCGAGAAATGGCGGATCAGGAACAGCTCGGGCGGGCTTGTGCCCTTCTCGAACTTTGCCGAGGGGAACTGGAGCTACGGGCCGCAGGGCCTCAGCCGCTACAACGGCGTGCCCGCCATGCAGATCCAGGGCTCACCCGCGCCGGGGATTTCCAGTGGCGGCGGCATGGCGGCGATCGAGGAAATAGGCCAGAGCCTGCCCCAGGGATTCGCCGTGTCCTGGACCGGCCTTTCGCTGGAAGAGCAAGAAGCAGGCAGCCAGACCACGCTGCTTTACACGCTGTCTCTTGCGGTCGTGTTCCTTTGCCTCGCGGCGCTTTACGAAAGCTGGTCGATCCCCTTCGCGGTGATGCTTGCCATGCCGATCGGCGTGTTGGGCGCCCTGCTGGGCGCATGGCTGGGAGGGTTCGACAATGGGGTCTTCTTCCAGGTCGGGCTGCTGACCGTGATCGGCCTGACGGGCAAGAACGCGATCCTGATCGTCGAATTCGCCCGCGAGCAGGTCGAACTCAGCGGCAAGCCGCTTTACGAGGCCGTGCTTGAAGCCGCGCGCCAGAGATTCCGTCCGATCATGATGACGTCGGTCGCGTTCTCGCTGGGGGTGCTGCCGCTGGTCCTGTCCACCGGCGCCGGGGCCAATGGCCGGAACACCATCGGCACGACGGTTCTGGGCGGAACGATCTCGGGCACGATCCTGGGCATTCTCTTCGTGCCGCTGTTCTTCGTGCTGGTCAGCCGTCTTCTCGGCCGCAAGCCGAAGCTCGAGGCCGCCCCTTCGACGCAGTGATGCCCCTGAAAAAAGGCAAAGCTTGCCGGAAACCAGTCCGAAGCCTAGTCTCTGCCTAGGGGAACTGCCGGAACCGGCAGAGGAGGAGAATGGACGCGACGGGCCAGATCGGCGCGATGCGCAAGGCCAGGCAGGCCTTGCCGCCGCGAAACATGTCACTGAGCACCATCGCGCTTGGCGGTTCTGCCATCGCATGGAGCGCGGTGTTCGTCATCATCCTTGCGGTGGTGCTGTGGAACGCGCGCGACTCGGTTCGAAACGAAACGCAATCCGCATTCCAGATGGCGACGGCCGCGGCGACGCTGCGCCTGCCGACAGCCTTCGATCGCAAGGACATGATGGCCGAGGCGGTGAAGCTCGCGGTCGAACTGCGCAGCCAGCGTCACGTCACGGCCGAATTGAGGGACCGCAGCGGCAAGACCATTGAACTGCCAACGCCCCCCTCACCCGCCCATCCTGCGCCGCAATGGTTTTCGAACCTGCTGCGCCCCGATCAGTTGCAGGACGTCATCACGATCACCCAATATCCCAATGTCGAGGGCTTGCTGGAAATCCGGACCGATCCGGCCGACGAGATCGCCGAGGTTTGGCGCGACCTGAGCGTCCTTGTGCCGCTGCTGTTTCTGACTGCCCTGGCGGCAATCGGGACCACCTTGGCGGTGAGCAGCCTCGTGTCGCGCAGGCTCGAGGCCCTGCATAATGTCCTGGGGCACATGCGCGAGGGCGATCTGGAGCAGCGCGCGCCGCGTTCCGGCCTGGCCGAACTGGATTCGCTTGGCGAAGGGATCGGGGCACTGGCCTCGCATCTCGCGCTGGAACGGGGTGAGAACCGTCGTCTGCAGGCGCGGATGATGACCCTTGCCGAGGCCGAACGTGCCCGCATCGCAAGCGATCTGCATGATGAGATGGGGCCGCAGCTTTTCGCCCTGCACGCAGCCGTGGGACAGGCCCGACGGCAGGGCGGGAGTCCCGAAATATCTGACAGTCTAGACGCCATCAGCCGCCATTCCGATGCCATCCGCAAATCGGCGCGCGCCGCGATCGACGACCTGCGCCTGACCCCGACTGACGGCGTCTCCCTCCCCGAGATGATCCAGGAGCTTGTCATCGAGTTCGAGGACATCGCGCCCGACATCTGCTTCGCCTTCCAGTCGGATCAGGATCTGCCCGAACCGGATGAGGCAGGACGGATCGCGATCTTCCGCTTCGTGCGCGAGAGCGTGCTGAATGCCCTGCGGCATGCTGGCCCCGGTGCCCTCTGGATCGACCTTGCCCTTGACGGTGCCACGCTTCTGGCGCGGGTGTCGGATGACGGCGCCGGTCCCACACCACGTGACCGGCGCGGGCTGGGCCAGGCGGGAATGCGCGACCGCGCCCTGGCGCTTGGCGCCGAATGGACCGCCCCGCAGCGTCGGGACGGGCTCACGATTACCGAGTTCAGGATCTTGCTCACATGACCATGCCCCTCGCCAAAGCAACCCCCGTGGCGCTTCGCGTCCTGATCATCGACGACCATCCGGTCGTAGCCGAGGGGTGGGACCGCATCACGCGCGGGCGGATCGATTGCGAAGTCAGCGCGGCCTCGGGCCCATGCGAAGGCTTTCGCGCATGGCGGCGCGAAGCGCCTGACGTGATCGTCATCGACCTGACGATGGGCGAAAGGAAGCTGGCCGGACTGCGCCTGATCGAGCGGCTGCGCGCGGCGGGGGCCAAGGTGCCGATCCTTGTCTTCACCATGCATCGCAGCCCGATCATTGCCCGCCGCGCATTGCAGGCCGGCTGCAACGGGATCATCATGAAGGACTTTCCTTCGGATGAAATCTGTCAGGCCCTGATCGAAGTCGCGGCGGGCAAGGACCATGTTCCCTCCGACCTCGCCCGCAAGATCGCGCTCCTTGAACGGCCCGGAGCCATGGCCGCGCCACGTCTCACCCCGCGCGAAATGGACATCCTGCGCGCCATCTCCGAAGGGCTGTCCTATCGCGAGATCGCCGAGCGGGTCGGGATCAGCTACAAGACCGTCACCAATGTCAGCCAGACGCTGAAGGACAAGCTTGGCGCGTCAAGCTTTGCCGATCTGGTCGTCAAGGCGATCCGACATCTGGAGCAGACCGGGGACGCGGTCTGACCCATGCCCCGATTGCCGAACGAAGTCGCGACCAGGCCCGGACAAGCCACCAGAACAGTGGCCAAGCGGCCCCTGATCGGCACCCGGATCCGAGAGCGCAGGCTCTTGCTCGGATGTCGGCAGATCGAGGTCGCCCAGCGCGCGAAGATTTCGGCGGCCTATCTCAACCTCATCGAACACAATCGCCGGCCGGTCGGCGAGGCCCTGCTTGGCCGGCTTGCCGCGGCGCTTGAAATCGACGCGGCCGAACTTGCCTCGGACCGGGAAGAATCGCTCATGTCCGGGCTGCGAGAGGCCGCAGCCCTCGCCGACCGCCAGAACCTGCCGATCGAGCTTGACCAGATAGCCGAATTCGCGGCGCGCTTTCCGGGCTGGGCGAGTTCCCTTTCCTTTGCCGTGCGCAGGGCTGATGCCCTTGAACGACGTCTCGTGGCCCTGTCCGACCGGATGACCCGCGACCCATATCTTCTGACCACGCTGCATGAAATCCAGTCGGCGGTGACCGTGGTGCGATCGACCGCATCTATCCTGGCCGAAACACCCGACATGGAACAGGACTGGCGCGACCGCTTTCACGCCAATCTTGAAACGGACAGCCAGCGCCTTTCGCGCACGGCACAATCTCTCGTGACCTATCTGGACAGCTTCGAGGACGAGGCCGTGCCGATGTCGCCCCAGGAAGAGGTCGAAAGCTGGGTCGAGGCCGGCCAGCCAGAGCCCGCCGACGGGCATCTTGCCTCGGACGCGGCACGCGCGCTCGCCCGCTCGGTCCTTGCCATGCAGGAACAGGATCGGGCGCTGCTTTCCGATGCAGACCTTTCGGCCGCAGTCGAGGCAGGTCATGGCAGCGACCCGGCGGCACTGGCCCAGCAGATCGGGCGACCCCTTGAGCTTGTGCTGCGACGCCTGGGCAACCTGCGTCCCGGAGAATGGGCGCGCGCGGGACTTGTCATCTGCGATGGTTCTGGCGCCACGCTGTTTCGTCATGCGGCGCCGGGATTTCCGCTTCCGCGCCCGGGCGAAGGATGCGCGCTTTGGCCGCTTTTCGAGGCCTTGGTGCAGCCCCAACTTCCCGTCGTGCGGATGATCGAAACCCCTGATGGCGCGCGCTTCATGGCCTGGGCCGTGTCCGAACGCCTTCTGCCGATGGGCTTCGACGGGCCGCCCCTGAGCCGGGCGCAGATGCTGATCCTGCCCGCGCCTCAGGGCGAGAACAGGGCCACGCTCGCCGTGGGCCCGGCCTGCCGGATCTGTCCGCGCAACGCATGCCCTGCCCGGCACGAACCCTCGATCCTGGGGCCGGCATGAAATTGCGAACCCGCCGCCTGTTCCTTGGTCGCGAAGGGTATCATCGCCGTCGCATGATCGACGCAACGCGGATCATGCCCGTCGTTTTCGCCATCTTCGTCCTGCTTCCCCCGGTCTGGCTGCCCCAGAAATTCAGCTTTGCGACGGGAACGGTCTGGTTGGCGCTGGGCTGGCTTGCGACGATCGCGCTCACGGCCGCGCTGCATCGCGCCATCGGACCCATCCGCCCGGCCGAGGAAGACGATGACACCTGAAACGCTTAGCGCGGCAGCGGTTCTCTATGTCGGCTTCATGTTTCTTCTGGCACATGCGGCAGACCGTGCGGCCGCCGCGGGACGCTGGAAGTGGATGAACCAGCCGAT
Organism: Paracoccus sp. MBLB3053; assembly: GCF_031822435.1. Lineage (NCBI taxonomy): Bacteria > Pseudomonadati > Pseudomonadota > Alphaproteobacteria > Rhodobacterales > Paracoccaceae > Paracoccus > Paracoccus aurantius. Next base: position 2,763,965 of record NZ_JAVQLW010000001.1, read on the forward strand.
CATCTATACCCTGTCTCTGTCAGTCTATTGCTCGGCATGGACCTTTTATGGCGCCGTGGGCTATGCGAGCCGTTCGGGGCTTGAATTCCTCACCATCTATCTTGGTCCCGGCATCGTCTTTGCCGGAGCATGGTGGGGCGTGCGCCATCTTGTCCGGGTCGCGCGCATGCATCGCGTCACCTCGGTTGCGGATCTGATTTCCAGCCGTTTCGGAAAATCGGCAAGCCTTGCCGCTCTGGTCACCCTGATCGCGGTGACGGCGGCAACGCCGTATATTGCCTTGCAACTGCAATCGGTCTCGATGGCGCTGACCGCTTTCGCCGAGGCGGGACAGCCCCTTCCCGGCAGCGTGCCCTTCTGGACGGCAATGGGCCTGGGCGCTTTCACCATCCTTTTCGGCACGCGCAACCTGGCTGCGGATGAACGCCATCACGGCGTCGTCATGGCCATTGCGCTAGAGGCCATCGTCAAGCTCGCTGCCTTCATCGCGGTCGGCACCTATGTGTTGTGGGGGCTGGCGGATGGGCCGGCGGATATTCTCGCGCGGATCGAGCGGATGGCAAGCCAGCCCGAGGGCACGGGCTGGACGATCAAGCCGGACCGCTGGATCGTCCTCATCACGCTGTCGGGCGCGGCCGTTCTCGTGCTGCCCCGCATGTTCCAGGTGCTCGTCGTCGAGGCCCATGACGAAGACCGCCTGCGCCAGGCCGGCTGGGCATTTCCGCTGTATCTCTTCATCCTTTCGTTTCTCGTCCTGCCGATCGCGGTCATCGGGGACGAGTTGCTGCCGGCGGGATCGAACCCGGACCTGCACGTTCTTGCCCTGCCCCTGTCGCAGGGCAAGGACAAGCTTGCGGCATTCGCCTTCATCGGCGGGTTTTCATCGGCCATGTCCATGGTCGTCGTCAGTGCCATCGCGCTTTCGACGATGATGGCGAACCATTGGCTCGTGCCATTCTGGCTGTGGCTCAGACATGGCGGTTTCAGGGCCAAACCCCTGCCCGGCGCCACGCGCGAGGATCTGAGGGTGCTGATGCTGAACGCCCGCCGCCTTGCCATCCTGTGCATTCTTGCCGCGGGCTGGGCCTATCACCGGATGTCGGGCGGAACATCGGCGCTTGCCGTGATGGGGATCGTCGCCTTTTCGGGAATGGCGCAGGTGCTGCCCGCGATGACGGCCGGGCTGTTCTGGCGCGGCGCGACAAGGCGGGGGGCGATCGCGGGCATTTCCGCCGGCTCGCTGATCTGGTTGTGCATGATCTTCCTGCCCTCGCTCGGCCTGCTGCCCCATCCGGTCATCTCGATCGGGATAGATCCCTTCGCCGGAACCGTTCTGCTGGCGCTGACGGTCAATGTCGCTCTGCTGACGCTTGTCTCCCTGTTCGATTTTCCCCACCCGGTCGAAAGAATGCAGGCGCTTTCCTTCGTCCATGCAGTTTCGCCCGACAGCACGCCGCGAAACTCGACGGATGATGCCGGCTCCGAGGCCCTGCTTGCGCTGGCCGGGCGGCTCTGGGGCAGCGACCGCGCGCTTGAGGATTTCCAGAACGCGGCGGCCCTGCAGGGGAAATCGGGCTATCTGCCGGATCTGACCCCTCGTTTCCTGTCGGATTTCGAACGCCAGCTTGCCGGCACGGTCGGCGCGGCTACGGCCGGTGCGCTGATGTCCCGGGTCGCCGGGCACGGCAATATCACAGTGGCGGATCTGATGGATGTGGCCGGTGAGGCCAGCAGGGCAAGGGCAGACAACCTGCGCCTTGAAAACGCGACCGAAGAACTGGAACGCGCCGCACGCAAGCTGCGGGAGGCGAATGAGAAGCTGACTGTCCTGTCGCAGCAGAAAGACGCCTTCCTGGCGCAGATCAGCCATGAATTGCGCACCCCCATGACCTCGATCCGCGCATTTTCCGAGTTTTTGCGCGAACCCGACCTGCCGCAGCAGGAACGCGACCGCTTCGCCAGCATCATCCATGACGAGGCCGGCCGCCTGACCCGGCTGATCGACGACCTGCTCGACCTTGCCTTGCTTGAAGGTGGACGGGCAAAGATCTCGCCGACAGTCGTCAACCTGCACGATCTGATCGATCGGGCGCTGGCCTCGGCCCGCGCCTCGGGCGGGGCGCGGGATTTCACCATCCTGCGCGATCCTCCGGCGGAGCATCTCATGGTGATCACCGATGCCGACCGATTGCTTCAGGTTCTGATCAACGTGCTTGCGAATGCCCGGAAATACTGTGCCGCCGCACGGCCCGAGATCCGCATCGAAACGAAGCGCATGCGGGACGGCACGGCCGAGATCGTGATCAGCGACAATGGCAGTGGCATCCCGCCAGAACAGGCCGCGCTGATCTTCGAGAAATTCGCGCGGCTCGACGACAATTCCCGTGCCGGCGGGGCCGGTCTCGGGCTCGCCATCTCGCGCGAGATCATGCAGGCCCTTGACGGCTCGATCAGCTACCTGCCCGGCCAGGGCGGCGCGGCCTTTCGCATTCTTTTGCCCAGAAGGCCGCATCAGGTGGGCGATGGCGATCCCGCCAGGCAAGCGGCTTCGGGCTAAACGTTTTGGCAAGGTCTGGCTGCAATCATCCGGCAGAGAAACGGATGATTCGGGCGGATGATGGACAAGACAGGTGCGGCGCAATCCAACGGCGAGGGGAACGGGAACCGCATTGCCGTCCTGCGCCGCCTGATTGCCGAACGCGCGAGGGCGCGCGGCCTGTCTCTCGCCCAGGGGCAGGATCGTCTCGAAATACCGGTCGATCGGGCCGCGGCCATGGCACTTGGCCGGGCAGCCGAAAAGCAGCATCGCCTTGCCGTCTTTGTCGAAAAGGTCACGGAAGGTCAGACATCCCTTTCGGAAATCGCCGAGCTTCTGCCCGAACAGGCCCTGCTGGCCGTGGTCGAGGGCGGCCCCGACCAGCTTGGCGTCGTGGCCCTTTGTCCCGCCTTCCTCGCCTCGGTGATCGAAATGCAGGCGCTTGGGCGGGTCACGTCGCGACAGGCTCAGCCACGCCGCCCGACCCGTACGGATGCCGCGATCTCGGCCGAATTCGTGAACGGCCTTCTCGCGGAACTGGGGCGCGAATTCGCGCTGAGCGCAGAGATGCCCGGCTTTGCCGCATTCCGATATGCGACCTATCTCGACGATGCCCGTCCGCTTGGCCTGATGCTGGAGGACGGGCCGATGTATCGGCTTTCGCTAAGCTTCCGCATCGGAAGCGGTGGCCAGCGGGACGGACAGATCCTGGTCGCCCTGCCGACTCGCCTTGCCGAGGATGCGCCTTCCGCGCGGCGGAACGACCATGCCCAGATCCAGGCATTGCCGCCCTTACCGCAAGCGATCCGGACGTCTCTTGCGGGAGCGGTCCAGAAAGCACCGGTCCAACTGCGCGGCATTCTCTGCAGGCGCAAGGTAAGCCTGCAGGCCCTCAGGGGAATGAAGTCGGGAACGCTCATCCCGCTGCCCCCGAACGCGCTGAACGACGCCCGCGTCGAGACCGCCGGAGGTCAGTTGCTTGCCCGCGGCAGGCTGGGAGAAATCGACGGGTTCCACGCCATCCGGCTGCAAGCCGGTTGCGACGAGCAGTCCTCTCCCGAGGCCACGTCAACGACCACGCGGCTGATCCAGGAAACGGCTGCGCCCGAAAACCGCTCTTCTGGCCTTGATCTCGACCGGGCCGACCCCGTCGAATCCTCGACGGCGCAGGACTTCGGCGATTTGCGCGCCGCGCGCTGACCGCGCGGCAGAGATTGTCTTCGCGGATGGTGACAAAACAGGGTTTTTACCCGCCGACATTGCGGCCATTTGCCCTCCCCGCCTCCGAAACGTGCAGATTCCCCTTGAAAAGCCGGGCGTCTGGACGCATGTAGCTTGCGCCCGCACACAGGCGGATCACCCCTACAGGAGAGAACATGGCCAAGGAAGAAATGCTCGAATTCCCCGGCGTCGTGAAGGAACTCCTGCCCAATGCGACATTCCGGGTCGAGCTAGAGAACGGCCATGAGATCATCGCACATATGGCAGGAAAGATGCGCAAGAACCGTATCCGGGTTCTGGCCGGCGACAAGGTTCAGGTGGAAATGAACACCTATGACCTGACCAAAGGGCGGATCAATTACCGCTTCAAGTAAGCTCTCTGCCTCATCTGCGGCGATGCCGCAGATGCAGCGACAGAACAGGGCCACGAACATGACTGATACGAACACCCCCCGCCCGGACGAATCGGCAAGCGGGGATTTTCATATTCGGACACGGCTTGTCCTTGGCTCGGCCAGCCCGCGTCGGCTCGAGCTTCTGGCCCAGATCGGCATTCGCCCCGACCAGGTCATGCCCGCCGACATCGACGAAACCCCGAGACCCCGCGAAGACGTGCGCGACTATACGTCGCGCATGGCCCGCGAAAAGGCGCAGGCGCTCAGCGGCCAGGCTTCCGGCGCCATTCTTTGCGCCGATACCTCGGTTGCGGCCGGTCGCCGGATTCTGGGCAAGCCCGCTGACGCGGACGAGGCCCGCGCCTTCCTGCGGCTTCTGTCCGGGCGACGTCACCGGGTTCTGACTTCGGTCGCGCTTGCCCATGCCGGGCGGCTTCACGAAAGGCTCGTCGAAACAACGATCCGGCTGCGACCCCTGAACAATGCCGAGATCGAGGATTACATCGTTTCGCAGGAATGGCAGGGCAAGGCCGGCGGCTACGGCATTCAGGGCCGCGCCGGTGCCTTTGTCGCATGGCTCCAGGGGTCTTACAGCGCCGTCGTCGGCCTGCCCCTGGCAGAAACCGCAACTTTGCTCGCCCATGCAGGAATCCGGGGGATGAAGGAATGAAGGGACGCCAGATCGTTCTGGGACAGGTCTTCGGTCGCGATGCCGCGGCATTGATGCAGGACGGCAGGCTCGAGGACCTGATCATCGACGCCGGCAACCTTACCCCGCTTGCGCCCGGAGCGATCTGCCGCGGCCGCGTGGACAGGCTGGTCAAGGGCCAGGGCGGTGTCTTCCTGCGCCTGCCGGATGGCGAACGCGGCTATCTGCGCGATCGCAGCGGCCTGCGCGAAGGTCAGACCATCCTTGTCCAGGTCAATGGCAGCGCCGAAGACGGCAAGGCCATTCCCGTCAGCTCGCGCCTGAACTTCCGCGGCCGCCATGTCATCGTCACGCCCAGCACTCCCGGCGTGAACGTCTCGCGCCGGATCCGCGAACAGGAGATCCGCGATGAACTCGCGCAGCTTGGTGAAGCCGCGATCGAAGAGATGGCAGAGCGGCCGGGCCTTGTCTTCCGCAGCGTTGCCGCATCCGCGGAACTCGACGAAATTGCGGATGAGCTGAACCAGCTTCTTGAGCTTGCCCGCAATGTCCTGGCCGATCATGACGGACCGCCCGAACTGCTGCTGGACGCCCCCGAGCCGGGCGAGGCCGCCTGGCAGGACTGGGCCGAGCCCGAACCCGACTCGGTCGAAGATGGCCCCGATGCCTTCGAGCAGACCGGCGCGACCGAAGCGGTCGAGTCGCTGCTTTCACCGCGCGTCGATCTGGGCGGCGGCGCCTGGGCCGAGATCGAGCCCCTGCGCGCGCTTGTCGCGATCGACGTGAACACCGGATCGGATCACACGCCGGCAGCCGGGCTCAAGGCCAATATCGCCTTGGCTCGCGATCTTGCAAGGCAGCTTCGACTGCGCGGACTGGGCGGGCAGATCGTCGTCGATTTCGCCCCCATGCCCAAGCGCGATCGCGGCACGCTCGAACAGATCCTGCGCGCGGCCTTCAAGACGGAATCGGCTGAAACCGTCCTGATCGGCTGGACTGCGATGGGCCTTTACGAAATCAGCCGCAAGCGCGACCGCCTGCCGCTCAGCCGCCTCGCCGCGGCGGAGAAGGCGTGATGGCCTGCCCGATCTGCGGCAAGCCGGCGGACGAGAAATACCGCCCCTTCTGCTCGCGTCGTTGCGCCGACGTTGATCTGGCCCGCTGGCTGCGGGGGGATTACCGCATCCCGGGCGAGCCCGTCAGCGAGAGTGAAAAAGAAGATTAAGTTTTTGCTTTTTCGCTCTGGACACGGCCGCGCGGGTATCCTAGTTACGCGCCTGCCGAAAGCGAAAAGGCAACGGCGCCCGGATAGCTCAGTTGGTAGAGCAGCGGATTGAAAATCCGCGTGTCGGTGGTTCGAATCCGCCTCCGGGCACCACTTTTTCCCCTTGAAATCGTTGGTGTCTCGAAGACGCAAACATGTCTGTCTCTCGACCGAGAGAAGACGTCTTTCATGCGACGTTCGGCTGTGACGTGCAAAGGCACCCCTTTGGCCGCGTCAGCGACGAAAGCGGCAGCCCTTCAACCCGTGCCCAGCCTCGGATCACATGGACGCCTTCCGCGGGAAGCATGCATTGCACCTGGCGCGCCCCATCCTTCGTCACAAGGGTCCGTTGCCAACAAGCCGGACTGGCGGGGCCGGCCCTGCGGTCGGATCGGATTTCGAAGCGGCGAGTTCCGCCCGGTCCCCAAGCGCTTTTCACGCCGGCGCGTCACGCGGCGGTTGAACGCCGCCCACGGGATCAAATTCCCGGCAGCAGCGGGGCGTGCGGCGCTGGGGCCGACCTGTATATAAGAACAGTCTCGACCAGAAACTGTTTGACGGACGATTTGCCAATGGGCCCAAATGCGCTGGAAAGCAGGCCCTTGGTAAGTTGTGAATCGGTTGGCCGGGATTTTAAGCAGGACTCACTTTCTCATTAACAAATTTCAAGAACAATAAGTTAAGGGACATTCCTGCCGAACTCCTCCCGACACGTTCGAGAAAGACGGAGTTGGACTTTGCGCCTGAATGATGCTGCGCTGGTTGTGGACATGGACGGCACGCTCATCAAAAGCGACAGCCTTCATGAAACGCTGCTTCGGCTGGTGGTCGAACATCCCATTCCCTCGATCGGCCTGCCCGGCCTGGTCACGCGGGGGAAGCCCGAGTTCAAGCGCCTGGTCGCCGATCGCAAGATCCTGGCCCCCGACAATCTGCCCTATAACGAGGCCGTCATCGAGATGGTGCGGCGGGCACGCGCCGAAGGACGGACAACGGCCCTTGTCTCGGCCGCGGATCACCGACAGGTGGAAGTGGTCGCGGCACATCTTGGCCTTTTCGATCTGGCCGTCGGGACCGGCGCGATGGCGGCCGGCGCGGGCAATATCGCGGGCTCCGGCAAGGCCGCGCTGCTGCGCCAGACCTTCGGGGAAAAGGGGTTCGACTATATTGGCGACAGCCGGGCCGACCTGCCGGTCTGGGCCGCCGCACGCGATGCCTATGTCGTCGGTCCATCAACGGGCCTGCACAAGGCGGCCGAGGAACACGGGCTGCGGCTGATCGCCGTCGACAAGCCGGGCCCGCGCTGGCGTCCCGCCCTGCGCGCGATGCGTCCCCATCAATGGTCCAAGAACTTCCTTGTCCTGCTGCCGGCCCTTGCGGCGCATGATCTTTCGGCGCTCGGCCCGGCCCTGATCGCCATGTTGATCTTCTGCTTCGTCGCCTCATCGGTCTATCTGCTGAACGACCTCATCGACCTTCCCTCGGACAGGGCCCATCCGCGCAAGCGCCTGCGGCCCTTCGCCTCGGGCGCGCTCAAGATCCGCGACGGGCTGATGCTTGCGGCGGGCCTGATGGTGGTGTCGCTTTTGCTGTCGCTGGCGCTGCTGCCGCCGCTGTTCCTTGCCGTGCTCGCCCTCTATTTCGTCACGACCTTTGCCTATTCGATCTGGCTCAAGCGCAAGGTCCTGATCGATGTGGTCACGCTGGCCGGACTTTACACCTTGCGCATCATCGCGGGCGCGGCCGCGACCGGGATCATCCTGTCCCCCTGGCTGCTCGGCTTTTCGATGTTCATCTTCTTCTCGCTCGCCGCGATCAAGCGTCAGGCCGAGCTGACTGATTTCGGCAAGAACGGCGACGAAAAGCCTGCGGGCCGCGGTTACATGGCAAGCGACCTGCCAGTGGTGCGCGGCATCGCGATCTCGGCCGGTCAGGCCGCCGTTCTCGTCTTTGCGCTATATGTCAACAGCACCGCGATCGAAGACCTCTACAAGCGCCCGGAACTGATGTGGCTGATCTGCCCCATCCTTCTCTACTGGCTGGGCCGAATGGAGCTGATGACCCATCGCGGCTACATGTCCGACGACCCGATCGTCTTTGCCGCACGCGACAGGGTCAGCCAGGTCTGCGTTCTGACCATGGCGCTCGTCGTGGTCGCGGCCGTCTTCGGAGGCTAGTCATGAACCGCAATTCGGACCGCGACCTTGCATGGCTTCTCGCAATCGGGCTGGCGCTGCGCATCATCTGGGCGCTGATGGTGCCGGTCGAACCCGTCTCGGACAGCTGGGCCTATGCAAACTTTGCCCGCAACATCGTCGAGCACGGCGTCTATGGCGGGCAACCCGACCAACCCAGCGCCTATTGGGCGGTCGGACCCGCCGCGATCACCGCCGCGACCTTCCTCATCTTCGGGACGGAAAGTTTCGTCGGCGTGGTCCTTCTCAACCTGCTGGCGGGCGCGCTGATCATCCTGCTGATCTATCGGATCGGTGAAATCTGGTACGATCAGCGAACCGCGACGATCGCGGCCCTGATCGCGGCGCTCTGGCCGAACCTGATCTTCTTCACCTCGATCCTGTCGAGCGAGATCTGGTTCATCGCCCTGACCCTCGGCGGTCTGTGGTTCCATGAAAGACGTGACGGCCGAGCCTGGCTGAACCTGCTTCTCGCCGGCGTCATCTGGGGCCTCGCATGCTATGTCCGGCCCGTCATCCTGCTTTTGCCGGTCGCCCTTGCGCTGGTCGCCCTGCCCGATGGCTGGCGCGCAATTCTGCGGGCCGGCATCCGCGCCGCGCTTCTGGTCGGGCTGATCGTTCTGACGGTGTCGCCCTGGACCTATCGCAATGCCCGCACATTCGGGAGCCCGGTTCTTGTCTCGACCAATTTCGGGCCGAATCTCTGGATGGGCAACAACCCCGATACAACCGGCGGCTACATGCCCCTGCCCGAGCGGGTCGGAGAAATGGACGAGATCGAGCGTGCCGAAACGCTGAAGTCCGAGGCCAAGGATTACATCAGATCCGAGCCGGTCGCCTTTGTCGCGCGGACCCTGCGCAAGGTTGCGCAATTGCACGAACGCGAAACCATCGGCGTGGTCTGGAACGGCGACTTCCTCACCCAGACGATCGGCCAGCCCGGCCTGCTGGGCCTGAAGCTGATCGCGACGGGCTATTGGTTCGCCGTGCTGGGACTTGCAGTTTTCGCCGTCGCGCTGCGTTTCGCGCAATCCCCCGCACGGGCGCTCTTTCATCCTGCGATCGCCGGTTGGGCCTATTTCACCATGCTCCACGCAATCACCGTGGTCGAGGATCGCTACCACATGCCCAGCGCGCCCTTCATCGCCCTGCTGGCGGCCGCCAGCGCCAACTATCTTCTGCAACGGCGAAACCTGCCATATGCCAGCCGGAAAGAGCGGAGAACGACATGAACCACTGGCTTCTCATCTTCATCGCGGCCGCAGCGAATGTGGTCTTGAACCTCTGCCTGAAACAGGGCGGGCGCGACCTGAACACGGCGGGCCTCGTTCCGCTTGTCGGAAGCATCTTCGTGTCGCCCTGGATGTGGGCCGCGGTGGGCAGTGCGGTGATCCTTCTGTCGGCCTTTGTCGCGGCGGTCAGGGTCTATTCGCTCAGCCTGACCTATACGGCGGTCACCGCGCTTGCGATGGTCACGCTGACCGGGCTTGGCATCGCACTGCAGCAAGAGGCCCTGTCGCTTGGAAGGCTTGCAGGTCTGGCCCTGATCGTCGGCGGCCTGATCGTCATCGCCATCAGCAGCTCTGCGGCCTGAGCGTGAACATCCGCCGCCAGGCCCTGCAATGAGGCGGCATCCCGCCCCTCGACCCAATCCGCCCAACGCCTGATCGCCTTTGAACGGCATTGGCGGGCATCTCGGCCAGACAACCGGGATTGCTCACGTGTCGGAAAGGTTTGCCTTTCGCAGACCGCAGGTCGCTTAGCCGCACCCGCAGCCACATTTGAGGCACCCCGCGGCGAATGGAGGCATGGAATCCGAAGCGGACGGTCGAGCTGCGCCTATTCTGCCGCCTCAGCGGTGTCCGGTGGTCGGCCCGTCTCCGAAAGCTTCGGAATTTGCGACAAACCCTCGAATTATTCCCAGGTTTCGAACCAGGTTCTACGACTACGGAACGCTCGACCCTTGAAACTTGACCAATGCGCAGTGTGGGCGCACCGTGAAACGGTGGGCGCTCGACTTGAGGAATGTGGATTCATACAGCGTCAAAGGTGGGATCGCCTTCCAGGCTGAAACAGTGGTCAGGGAACGGTTAGTCATGAAACAGGCAAGGTCGGCGACAGCACTGGCGATCGCGGCGCTGGCGGGGGGCACGGGAATGGCCTCCGCTCAGACGCTTTCGCTTGGAGATTTTTACGTCAAAGCTTTTGGCGGCGCGGCCTGGCCGCAGAATTTCGACACCACCCTCAAGGAAGATGGCGAGCAGATCGCCCGCCCCAGCTTCGACTACGAAACCGGGTATACTCTGGGCGTCGCGGTCGGCGCAGCCCTCACGTCGAATATCTCGATGGAGATCGAGTATGCCTACCGCAGCTTCGATGCCGCCATCACGGACCGCGACGAGGATGACGAAAGCAGCAGGGCGGACGGTGATTCCTCTGCCAACGCCTTCATGTTCAACGCGATCTACATGTTTGACGGCATGGGCGCGACTGGGGCGATCCGGCCCTATCTCGGCGGCGGCATCGGCGGGGTCAACGTGGAGACGAGCGTCCCGGGCCAGAATTACGACGCCGATACGTTGCTTGCCTACCAGCTGATCGGCGGCGTTGGCTACGAACTGAACCCCAATGTCACCCTCTACGCCGAGGGACGCTGGTTCCAGACCGAGTCGGGCAGGTTCGACGGGCCGGGCGGGGATTATTTCGACGGCAAGCTCGAAAGCTTCGACCTGCTCGCCGGCCTGCGCTACACCTTCTGAGCCTCGCGATCTGATTTTCAGGGCCTGTCCAATGCCCACTTCCCGCCCGGCCTGTTGAACCACCCCCAGGCTTGGCAGGATCGAGCATCCGCAACGAACCTTCGCAATGCGATACCTCGCGGCAGCGTAAGCGAAAGGCCGCTTCACCATGGCCAACCCGGCCAGAGGCAGATGCCCTGACAAGAAATTCAGACCTGGCTGATACTTTTCAAGATGATCTTGGTGGAGCCAAGGGGAGTCGAACCCCTGACCTCTTGAATGCCATTCAAGCGCTCTACCAACTGAGCTATGGCCCCACCGGAGGTCAAGACAGCGGCGCGCGCCGTCCTTGTGGAGCGTCGTATAGGTAGCTCGGAAATCGGGCGCAAGCGGAAAAGCGACCTTGGCGCAGATTTCTTCATCGCGTCGTCACATGCCCCGGACCAGGCTCACGCCCCGCGTTCGCGCCCATCCGGCCGCGCCGGTCGCAGGCGCCGCCCCGTCAGCCGCAAGCGATGCATCCGGCACGGCGCCTGGCGGCCTTCCGGGGCGCCCTTCCTCCTTGCTATACTCGGCAAAATCCCCTAGCTAGCGCGCTGAAACGCTGCGGGGGCGCGCGGCGGCTTGCCGACGTGCCCGGGACTTTCCCTTCCCCCGCATAATGGTTGGATGAAGGAACGCAAATGCAGGTCAAGGAAACCCAGAACGAAGGGCTGAAGCGCGGCTATGAATTCACCCTGCCGGCGGCCGATCTGGCAGCCCAGGTGGAAGCGAAGCTGAAAGAGGCCCAGCCCGAAGTCGAAATCAAGGGCTTCCGCAAGGGCAAGGTCCCGATGGCGATGCTCAAGAAGCAGTTCGGCCAGCGCGTCATGGGCGATGCCATGCAGGAAGCGATCGACACCGCCCTGAAGAACCATCTCGAAACCTCGGGCGACCGTCCGGCGCTGCAGCCGAAGGTCGAAATGGTCAATGGCGAGACCTGGAAGGAAGGCGATGACGTTGTCGTCACCGTTTCCTACGAAGCCCTGCCCGCCATCCCGGAAGCCGATCTTTCGGGCGTCGAGCTTGAGCGCCTGGTTGTCGAAGCCAGCGAAGAGCAAGTGACCGAAGCGCTGGAAAACCTTGCTAAGAACGCGCAGTCCTTCGAGGACCGCAAGAAAGGCACCAAGGCCAAGTCGGGCGACCAGGTCGTGATCGACTTCAAGGGCATGGTTGATGGCGAAGCCTTCGAAGGCGGCACCGCCGAAGACTATCCGCTGGTTCTGGGCTCGAACAGCTTCATCCCCGGCTTCGAAGACCAGCTGGTCGGCGCCAAGGCCGGTGAAGAAGTCAAGGTCGAGGTGAAGTTCCCCGAGGATTACGGCCACCCGACGCTCGCCGGCAAGGACGCGGTCTTCGAGACCACCGTCAAGGCCGTCAAGGCGCCGAAAGCCGCCGAACTCGACGACGAGCTGGCCAAGAAATTCGGTGCCGACGACCTGGAAGCCCTGAAGGGCCAGATCCGTCAGCGGCTCGAGGCCGAATACAAGGGCGCCTCGCGCCAGATCCTGAAGCGCGCGCTGCTCGACAAGCTGGACGGGCTGGTCAAGTTCGACCTGCCGGAATCGCTGGTCGAAGCCGAAGCCGGCCAGATCGCGCACCAGCTCTGGCACGAAGAGCATCCGGAAGAGCACGGCCACAACCACGGCGAAATCGAGCCGACGGAAGAGCACAAGTCGCTCGCCGAGCGTCGCGTTCGCCTTGGCCTGCTGCTCGCCGAGATCGGCCAGAAAGCCGAAATCACCGTCTCTGACCAGGAAATGACCCAGGCCGTGCTGAACCAGGCCCGTCAATATCCGGGCCAGGAACGCGCTTTCTTCGAGTTCATCCAGCAGAACCCGCAGGCTCAGCAGCAGCTGCGCGCGCCGATCTTCGAAGACAAGGTCGTCGACCACATCGTCGAAGGCGCCAAGGTTGCCGACAAGCCGGTCAGCAAGGAAGAGCTGGAAAAGGCCATCGAGGCCCTGGACACGCTCTGATCGGACAGATCAGCCGGAATTCGGGCCGTCCCTTCGGGGGCGGCCTTTTTCGTTCTGGGCGCCGGCTTCTTCCGCCTGTCCCGCAGGGCAAGATGGCAAAATAAAAACGCCCCCTTCCGGGGGCGTTTCCATCAAACCTGTCCGGTCAAATCAGAAGCGGTAGGCCGCGCGGATCTGGAACAGGTCGGTGTCGAGGTCGGCGCCATCGACGTCGGCCACGTCCGAGAAGTCGTTGCGGGTGTATTCCGCGCCAACGGTGAACTTGTCGTTGATCATGTAGTCAGCGCCGATACCGTAGGTGATACCGGTTTCCGACAGATCGTCCGCTTCCAGCTGGGCGACGCCGAGCGTGGCATAGGGCAGGAACTTGCCCATGTCGTAGCCGGCGCGGCCGCGCAGGCGCCACAGGTCGCCGTCTTCGTCCGTGTCATCCATGCTGATGCGGTTGTAGTCCAGTTCGCCGCCCAGGACGAACGAACCGAAGTCACGCATGTAGCCGCCGTGCACGCCATATGCGTCGAAATCGCTATCCGCGGACTCGCCGGCATAGCTCAGCTCGGCATTGCCCTTGCCGTACTGGACACCAGCGTAGAAGCCCGACCAGTCGGCCACCGGCTCGACGGTTTCAACGACCGGAACAACCGGGGTTTCAACGACCGGGGCAACATAGCCACCAGCCGAAGCTGCAGTTGCCGACATGCCGGCCAGGATCGCGTAATATGCCATTTTCATGGTCTTTTTCTCCTTTATCGAAGGACGGCCCGACTAGCAGTTGCCTTGGGGAGAGTGAAAGCAAATGATTGTGATGGTCATGAGCGGGCCTCCGCCGTTCGCGGCGGTGCGGGCCGACCCGCGGGGTGATCTCGCCGGTCGGTGAAAGGGCCCGAAGGGCGCACCGCGGCCAAGCGGATGGGCGAGAAAAAGCTGCGCCGGTCATCGCCGCGATCCTGATCGCAAGCGCGGACCAGCCGGGCAGCTAAGCTGTGCGATGCGCCCCGGCAGGGCCGATCAGGCGCGCAGACCTGCTCCGGTCGAGCGTGCCGAGACGGGGGCCTGCCCCGCGCCTTCAGCTATCCTTCCACTTCCCAAGTGACGCGACGTCCCGGAATTGATGCATCCCGTCGCATTTTCGCGCGGCAATGTCGGTTTCCGCCATGTTCGCTGACCCGATCGGGTATCGAACTCGGTCTGGTAGGAGCGAGGCATCATCACCGGTCACCGGCCAGCAACGCGGCGGGACGCGAAATGGGAAATGCGGCTGCATTTCGCCATCCGTCACCTTGCAGGGTTCTGATCCCTGCGGTCGGGACCTCGGGATGATGCCGCAAGGAGGAGCAAAGGAAGATGAGCAATTTTGGTGTGGTTTACACCGGCCCGGGCAAGGTCGAGGTCCAGAAGATCGACGATGCCAAGATGGTCGCACCGAATGGCCGCAAGCTTGAGCACGCGGTCATCCTGAAGGTCATTTCGACCAATATCTGCGGTTCCGACCAGCACATGGTCAGGGGCCGGACGACGGCGCAGGCCGGGCTGGTCCTGGGTCACGAGATCACCGGCGAGGTCATCGAGATCGGCTCGGATGTCGAGATGTTGTCGGTGGGCGATGTCGTCTCGGTGCCCTTCAACGTGGCCTGCGGTCGTTGCCGCTGCTGCCGCGAAGGCGATACCGGCGTGTGCCTGACCGTGAACCCCGAACGCGCGGGCGGTGCCTATGGTTACGTCGACATGGGCGGCTGGATCGGCGGGCAGGCCCGCTACGTCACCGTGCCTTATGCCGATTTCAACCTGCTGAAATTCCCCGATCGCGATCGCGCGATGGAAAAGATCCGCGACCTGACCATGCTGTCGGACATCCTGCCGACCGGCTTTCACGGCGCGCTTCAGGCAGGGGTGGGCGTCGGTTCGGTTGTCTATGTCGCGGGCGCCGGCCCGGTCGGCCTGGCTGCAGCGGCCTCGGCCCGCATCCTTGGCGCAGCCGTCGTGATGATCGGCGATTTCAACAAGGAACGGCTCGACCATGCCTCTCGCGTGGGTTTCACGCCGGTCGACCTGTCCAAGGGCGACAACCTGCCCGAGATGATCGCCGACATCATCGGCTCGCCCGAAGTCGACGCGGCCATCGATGCCGTCGGCTTCGAGGCGCGCGGGCATTCGGGCGGTGAACAGCCGGCGATCGTGCTGAACCAGATGATGGAAATCACCCGCGTTGCCGGCAAGATCGGCATACCGGGCCTTTACGTCACCGAAGACCCGGGCGCCGTCGACGATGCCGCCAAGACCGGCAATCTCTCGATGCGTTTCGGACTGGGCTGGGCCAAGGCTCATACCTTCCACACCGGCCAGACCCCGGTGCTGAAATACAACCGCCAGCTCATGCAGGCCATCCTGCACGACCGCCTGCCGATCGCCGATATCGTCAACGCCACGATCATGCCGCTGGAACGCGCGGCCGAAGGCTATGCCAGCTTCGACAGCGGCGTGGCCAAGAAATTCGTGCTCGACCCGCACGGGCTTCTGGCCGCCTGACCGCCTTTGAACCGTTTCCCGCCCCGGGCCGATCGCGGACCGGGGCGGTTCTTGCCCTGAAACCATGCAGCCCCCCGACCCTTCGCGCGCGCATCGTCCGACGGCTTGCAACCTTGCGCCAAACTCGTGACTAATTGCCGCAAGGCGCGGCAGGCAGATGAAGGGTCCGAACATGTCCGGGACAGTGAAATTCGTCATTCTCAGCGATTCCCGCTCGGGCACCTCGCTCTTGTCGGAAACCCTGAACAGCCATCCGCAGATCGTCTGCCATGGCGAGGTGTTTCACCCCACGCCCCGCGGCCATATCAAGATCCGCGAGGAAGAACGGACGCTGGACCAGCTTGTCGCGCTGCGCGAGCAAGACCCCGTGTCCTTCATGCGCCTTGTCTATGACCGCCCCGGCGCGCAGGCCGTCGGCTTCAAGATGTGGCGCAACCAGAACAGCGAGGAATGCGACCGGCTGATGGCCGACGATTCCGTCGCCAAGATCATCTACGAACGCACCAATATCCTTGCCCGTTTCGCGTCCAGCCGTCTCGTCAAGGCAACCGGGATCTACAATCTCGCGCCCGGCGCGGCCCGTCCGGCAAGGCTCGAATCGAAGATCACCTTCGACCGGGCGGAATTCGACAAGTATCGGGCGCGACACGAGCGGATCTTTTCGACCTATCGCCAGAATTCGCGCGGGCCCGTCCTGGAACTGACCTACAAGTCGCTGGTCGAGAAGGGCTTCGACGAGGTCCTCTCCTTTCTCGGCGCGCCCCTTCAGCCCCTCGCGCCACAAAAGGAAAAGCTGCACGATTCGCGCATCATCGAGCGCTTCGAGAGCGCGCATCACCCCCTGATCGTCTCGACCGTGACCGAGATGGGCTGCGCCGAATGGCTCGACGAATGATTGCCCCCACCCCGCGCGGCTGACGCGCGAGGGGCCGCGCCTCATCTGCAAGCCGTTGCGCATCGGCTCCGCCGCCGGCCCGCGAAGATGGCGCGGCGCGACCCGCTGGATGTCAGGTTAGGAAGGGCATGATGTCCACGCCATCGCCCGGAAAGACCGTGATGTGCGGATGATCCCGAAAAAGCAGCGCCGCCGCATGGGCATTTTCAGCCTCGATGACGAGATAGCCGCAAAACGGGTTCGCGGCATCGGTGACACCATCCCTGGTGATGCGGGTCGTTTTCCCCACCATGCCGCCACGGTCGAGGATGGAGGCCGCATTCCTCTCCTCCCAGGCGGCCCATTCCCTGAGCCCCACCGCATCAACGGCCTCCTGCTCGGCCTTGGGCAAGGCCCGAAATCGATCGAAGTCTTCGGATTTCATCGTGTAGACGGCAAGGAAACGTGGCATGAGACACCTCCATGGTCGCAACCGACGATCACCCTACACCCAGAGCCGCATCTGGCGTCCTCGGGAAGGCGGCAGCGCAGGGCAAACGGCGAAAACTTGCCCGGATCCTCCGCGCCCGCGACCACCAGTCGCGCAAGATGAACCAGGCGGGGCCGGTCTGGTCGATCGACGTCCCGTCTGCCGGAAAGCATCCCGTTTTCATGACTTTATGGTGCGGGTGGAGGGACTTGAACCCCCACGCCTTGCGGCGCCAGAACCTAAATCTGGTGCGTCTGCCAATTTCGCCACACCCGCATCCTGTCTCGCGCCGGTCAAGGGCCGCGAGAGTTCGGCTCTCTTAGCAAAGCGTCCGGGGGGATGCGAGAGGGAAAATCATCTCCCCCCTGCCCTTGCTTTCCGGTCGGCCGGGGGATCGGGATCTTGGGGTGCGAGGAATGGCCCGAAAAGCTCACCCGAAGGGTTCGCGATCCGCGCCCCGCCCATCCCGCGCCCTCGTTGGCCGCGCCGTCCTTGGCCGCGCCCGCGTTGAGGCCGCGCATGGATCGTGGCACGCAAGGTGTCAGGTGTCTGCGCTCTGGGGTCACAGCGCGCCTAGCACCCGCGGTACGGTCTCGGGCAGATCCTCGGCAATCAGGCCCGGCCCGAAACGGCGCGCCGCTTCGGCATGGAGCCAGGCCGCAAGGCCCGCCGCGTCTCGGGCGGGAAAGCCCCGCGCCAGCAGGCCGGTGACAAGTCCGGCCAGCACATCCCCCGAACCCGCCGTCGCAAGCCAGGGCGCGGCATTCACCCCGGTTGCCGCCGCGATCACCGCCCGGCCCGAAGGGCAGGAAATCACCGTGTCCGGGCCCTTGAGCAGCACCGTCGCGCCCGAGCGCGCCGCCGCGATCCGCACCGCGTCCAGCCGTGAAAAGGCCGGCCCGCGGCTTGGCTCGTCGCGCAGCTTGCGACCCAGATCGGGAAATAGCCGGGCGAATTCGCCCTCATGCGGGGTCAGCACGACTGCCTCGTGCAATTGCGCGAAAAGCGCGTCCGGCCCATCCGCGAAAGCAGACAGCGCATCGGCATCCAGCACCGCCGGACGCCCCGCCCCCAGCGCCACGGGCACCATGCGCCGGGCGCGCTCGAGCCCCATGCCGGGGCCAAGACAAAGCGCGCTGATCCGCGGATCGCGCAGGCGTTGCGCCAAAGCATCGCCATCGACCAGCCCGTCCAGCATGATCGCATCGAGCCTTGCAGCATTTTCAGGCAAAGCCTCGGGCGGCGGCGCAAGCGTGACCAGCCCCGCGCCCACGCGCAGGGCCGACCGGGCTGCGAGCCGCGCCGCCCCACCCTTTCCGGGCCCGCCGGCAATGACCAGGGCGTGGCCATGGCTGTACTTGTGGCCATGGCGCTTCAGCAGCGACCCCGACGGGCCGGCCAGCGTGACGCAATCGCCGGCCTCGGCGCTCCAGGGCTCCAGCCCGATGTCGCAGGTGACGATCTTGCCCCCCAGCGCACCGCCATCGGACAGGAAATGCCCCAGTTTCGGGCGGTGAAATGTCACCGTCAGCGCCGCCTCGGGCAGGCGCGTATCGCCCAGCGCCCGGCCGCTTGTCGCGCAGATCCCGCTCAGGATGTCGATGGCCGCCAACTCGCAGCCCGAGGCGGCTATCCCTCTCAGAAGTCCGGCAATTTCGCCTGAAAGCGGGCGGCTGATCCCGGTGCCGAACAGCGCGTCGACACAAAGCCCGATCGCCCGTCCGGGCATGGCCGAAACCGCGCCCATCTCGACCGTCTCGCCCCGCCAGAGCGCGGCCGCGCCCTGCGCTTCGGCCGTGGCGGGCGGCGCGATCGCCAGAACCCGGACCGGCCAGCCCCGCCCGGCAAGGTGACGCGCGATGACATAGCCGTCGCCGCCATTGTTGCCCGGCCCGCACAGGATCAGGGCCTCGCGCCCCGTCTCGGCGAAGGCCGGCCAGTGATCGGCGATGGCCGATGCCGCCGCGCGCCCGGCACGTTCCATCAGGCTGCCGCCCGTCTCGGCCCCGCTCTGGATCGCGGCCTCTTCGACCATGCGCATCTGCCGAGTCGTCAGGATCGGGAAATCGGCGCCCATGATGATTGCATATCCTTTGTGCATCCTGCACAATCTAGGCGCAGTATTGCCGGTTTCACGTTTTCCATGCCGCTTTCCCCATCATGCTGCATGGACGATCCCCATCAAACCCGCCAATCAGGTCGCAGGCAAGTCGCGAGGAAGGATCAGGCGATGAAGAAAGTCGAAGCCATCATCAAGCCCTTCAAACTGGATGATGTGAAAGAAGCGCTTCAGGAAGTGGGCGTCCAGGGCCTCTCGGTTACCGAAGTCAAGGGCTTCGGCCGTCAGAAGGGGCATACCGAGCTCTATCGTGGCGCCGAATATGTCGTCGACTTCCTGCCCAAGGTGAAAATCGAGATGGTCCTTCCCGACGATCTGGTCGAAGTTGCTGTCGATGCGATCATCTCCGCGGCCCGCACCGAAAAGATCGGTGACGGCAAGATCTTCATTCTCCCTGTCGAACAGGCGATCCGCATCCGCACCGGCGAAACCGGCGACGACGCAGTCTGATCGGCAGATTGAACGATTGAGGGGGCTGGCCCCGGCCAGCCCCATAGCTTTACCATGTCCGGCCGCGGCGGCTGGGCCGACTGAATGGAGGAAGGAATCCAATGAAAGTCAAGGACGTACTGGATCTGATGAAGGAGGAAGACGTCGAATACGTCGATGTCCGCTTCACCGATCCCAAGGGCAAGCTGCAGCACGTGACCCTGGTTGCCGACCTGGTCGACGAGGACTTCTTCGAAGAAGGCTTCATGTTCGACGGTTCCTCGATCGCCGGCTGGAAGTCGATCGACCAGTCCGACATGAAGCTGATCCCGGATGCGTCGTCGGCTTACATCGACCCGTTCTATGCCGAAAAGACCCTCTGCGTGCATTGCAACGTCGTCGAGCCCGACACCGGCGAGGCCTATTCGCGTGACCCGCGCGGCACCGCCCTGAAAGCCGAGGCCTATCTGAAATCCTCGGGCATCGGCGATGTCTCCTATTTCGGGCCGGAAGCCGAATTCTTCCTGTTCGACGATGTGAAATATTCGATCACGCCCCAGAAGGTCGCCTTCGAGATCGACGCCGTCGACGCCGCCTGGAACACCGACACCGCCTATGAAGACGGCAACCTGGCGCACCGCGCGGCCCATAAGGGCGGCTATTTCCCGGTGAACCCGGTCGATGCGGCCCAGGACATCCGCGGCGAGATGCTCTCGACCATGAAGCGCATGGGCATCAAGGTCGACAAGCACCACCACGAGGTCGCGACCGCGCAGCACGAGTTGGGGATGATCTTCGGCGGGCTGACCGAGCAGGCCGACAACATCCAGAAATACAAATACGTCATCCACAACGTGGCGGCCGCCTACGGCAAATCGGCAACCTTCATGCCGAAGCCGATGAAGGGCGACAACGGCTCGGGCATGCACGTCAACATGTCGATCTGGAAAGACGGCAAGCCGCTCTTTGCAGGCGACAAATATGCCGACCTGTCGCAAGAGGCCCTGTGGTTCATCGGCGGCATCCTGAAGCACGCCAAGGCGCTGAACGCGCTGACCAACCCCTCGACCAACAGCTACAAGCGCCTGATCCCGGGCTTCGAGGCTCCGGTTCTGCGCGCCTACTCGGCCCGCAACCGCTCGGGCTGCGTCCGTATTCCGTGGACCGAGTCGCCGAAAGCCAAGCGCGTCGAGGCTCGTTTCCCCGATCCGGCCGCGAACCCCTACCTGGCTTTCGCAGCCCTGCTGATGGCCGGCCTTGACGGCATCAAGAACAAGATCGATCCGGGCCCGGCTTCGGACAAGGACCTTTACGATCTGCCGCCGGAAGAACTGGCCGAGATCCCGACCGTCTGCGGCTCGCTGCGCGAGGCTCTGGAAGAGCTTGAAAAGGACATGGACTTCCTGCTGGCCGGTGACGTGTTCACCCGCGACCAGCTTGAAGGCTACATCAAGCTGAAGTGGGAAGAGGTTTACGCCTACGAGCACACCCCCCACCCGATCGAATACGCAATGTACTATTCGGTCTAAGTCCATAACAGGGACAGTGACAGCGAAAGGCCGCCCCCCGGGGCGGCCTTTTTTGCGTCATCCGCGTCTAACCCTTGGCCGAGGCACCCCATCGGGGGCATGATTGGCAAAAACCGAAGGGGGGCGGGATCATGAACTTGTCGAAATCTGGCGCGGCCATCTGCATGGCCCTGTTTCTCGCGGCATGCGGGCCGGGGCCGGACCTCCGCGATGTCCCGAAACCCGTGACCACGGCCCCGACCGACACGTCGGCGACCTTCCTTGGCCGCAAGGTCGAAGCCTTCGCGCCGCCGCAGGACGGGCGCTCCGGCATCCGGCTCGTCACCAGCGGCCCCGAGGCATTGGCCTTTCGGCAGATCCTCAGTGAACGGGCCGAACGCAGCATCGATGCGCAATATTACATCATGCATAATGACGTGACCGGCCACATCTTCGCGGGCGAGCTTCTCAAGGCAGCGGATCGCGGCGTCCGGGTGCGGCTCCTGCTCGATGACATGTACACTGCGGAATATGATGACATGATGGTCGCGCTCAGCCGCCATCCGAATATCAGCATCCGCCTGTTCAATCCGTTTCGCCGTGACCTCTGGCGTCCCATCGACAGCCTTTTCGAATTCGGGCGGATCAACCGGCGCATGCACAACAAGTCGATGACCTTCGACAACCAGGTCACGCTGGTGGGCGGGCGCAATATCGCCGACGAATATTTCTCGGCGGATGAAGACAGCAACTACGACGATCTCGACCTGCTCGCCACCGGGCCGGTCGTCGGCGAGGTATCGGGTATCTTCGACACCTATTGGAACAGCCCCTACGCCATCCCCGCCGAAACCGTCATCGGCCAGCGCAAGGATACGCCAAGCTATGCCGAGGCCCGCGCCCGGCTGCTCGCGCTTTACGACGCGGCCGGTGACACCGCCTATGGCACTGCGGTCGGGCGGGACGTGCGCCGCCAGATCAGCGACGGAAACCTGAACCTGTCATGGGTGCCTGCCAGGGCCATTGCCGACAACCCCGACAAGGCCGCAGGCGCCAGCCGTGAAATCCTTGCCGCCGAGATCCTGCCCTTGCTGACCTCGGCCCGCCGCGAGGTCGTGATCGAATCCGCCTATTTCATGCCCGGTCCCCGCGGCACCGAGCTTCTGGCATCGCTCGCACGGCGGGGGGTGCATGTCGTGATCCTGACGAACTCGCTCGACTCGAACGACGTCCAGATGGTCCACGCGCATTACGCGCGCTACCGCAAGACCCTGCTCGAGGCCGGTGTCGAGCTTTGGGAACTGCGCCCCGACAAGGAACGCGCCGACCGCTCGATGCTGCAACTGGGGCAATCCCTGTCGGGCCTGCACAGCAAGGCGTTTTCCGTGGACGGGCGCTATCTTTTCATCGGCTCCTTCAACTGGGACCCGCGATCGGTCAACATCAACACCGAAATGGGCATCCTCGTCGATTCCCCGAAAGACGCCCGGGGCGCCGTCCGCCGGCTCGCATCGAACCTGCCCGACACCGCCTACCGGCTGCGCCTGGATGCAGAAGGCCGGATCGAATGGCTGGAACATCAGCCGGGCGGCGGCTGGATCGCCTACCGGCAGGAACCGGCAAGCTCGGGCTGGCGGCGCTTCGTGACCGGGCTATATGCCTGGCTGCCCGTGGCAGGGCAGCTTTAGGCACCGCGCCGCACCGGCTTCAGGCGGCTTCGCGGATCGGGAATTCGTCCAGAGACTGGCGCTGCTCCTCGCTCAGATCCTCTTCGCGGATGACCGAGGTGTGGATCGAAAAGACCACCGCTCCGGTTTCCGGCAGACGGAACAGGCATTGGCGCTCGACCCGGATAAAGGGCAGATCGCCATCGGGTGCCCTGCCCTGTTCCTCGGTCCGGGGATTGTGCAGCGGCGCGTTCGAATGATGCGCCGTCCCGCGCATCATGCCGATCCCGGGCCGGATGCCGTCCAGAAGGCGCTGCACCCGCCTGCCGATATCCTCGGTATATTTCTCGACCGGCTTGTGGATGCGCATCATCGGGCGCATGAATTTCTGCTCGAGCGACCACCCCGCGGGAAAGCACAGGATCGCGCCGCCCAGGATGTGCTCGCCCCCCTCGCCCGGAACCATCAGGCACAGATCCTCCGCGACCAGCCGTCCCAGCGTCAGCAGCGGCTGGTCGGGGTCCGGGCGGACCAGCCCGCCATCGGGGCGGCGAATGAGCTCGCCCATTCCGTAGCCGTAGCCCGGCAGCAGACGCATGATCCAGTCGTAAAGTTCGCGCGCGGCCGGTGCACAACCTGTGTACAGCCGGTGTACGGCCTGTGTACGCTCGGTGATCAGCTTTTCCCGCAATTCCAGTTGCTTGGCGAAGGCATCGTCGCGGATCAGCCAATCCGCCTCGCTGACGGGAACCGTGCCCGGCAGGCGCCGCGTGCGCGGGTCGGTCCAGGGCGCGAAGCCCAGATGTTTCTGTAAGATCTCGCTCATCCCCGCATCATGCTTACGGCAAGGTTGCGGGCAAGGGGTCTTGCGGCTATCAGGCCAGCAAATACAGGAGAATCCGATGATCCCGCGTTATTCCCGCCCCGAAATGGTCGCCATCTGGTCGCCCGAAACCAAGTTCAAGATCTGGTACGAAATCGAGGCCCATGCCTGCGACGCACAGGCCGATCTGGGCGTGATCCCGCGCGAAAACGCCGAAGCGGTGTGGAAAGCGCGCGATGTCGAATTCGACGTGGCCCGCATCGACGAAATCGAATCCGTTACAAAACATGATGTTATCGCATTTCTGACGCATCTTGCCGAACATATCGGCTCGGAACAGGCGCGCTTCGTGCACCAGGGCATGACCTCCTCGGACGTGCTCGACACCACGCTGAACGTCCAGCTGGTGCGCGCCGCCGACATCCTGCTCGCGGACATGGACCGCGTGCTGGCCGCGCTGAAAAAGCGCGCCTATGAGCACAAGGACACCGTCCGCATCGGCCGCAGCCACGGCATCCACGCCGAGCCGACCACGATGGGCCTGACCTTCGCCCGCTTCTACGCCGAGATGGACAGGGGCCGCACCCGCCTGCAGGCCGCCCGCGAGGAAGTCGCGACCGGCGCGATCTCGGGCGCCGTCGGCACCTTCGCCAATATCGACCCGGCAGTCGAAGAGCATGTCTGCGCGAAACTCGGCCTTCGCCCCGAACCGATCTCGACCCAGGTCATCCCGCGCGACCGCCACGCCATGTTCTTCGCGACACTGGGCGTCATCGCCTCGTCGATCGAGAACATCGCGATCGAGATTCGCCACATGCAGCGTA
Source organism: Paracoccus sp. MBLB3053 (assembly GCF_031822435.1). Lineage (NCBI taxonomy): Bacteria > Pseudomonadati > Pseudomonadota > Alphaproteobacteria > Rhodobacterales > Paracoccaceae > Paracoccus > Paracoccus aurantius. Next base: position 2,788,241 of record NZ_JAVQLW010000001.1, read on the forward strand.
CCGAAGTTCTTGAAGCCGAAGAGTTTTTCTCGCCCGGCCAAAAAGGCTCCTCGGCCATGCCGCACAAGCGCAACCCCGTCCTGACCGAGAACCTGACCGGCCTCGCCCGCCTCGTCCGCATGGCCGTCGTGCCCGCGATGGAGAACGTGGCGCTCTGGCACGAGCGCGACATCTCGCACAGCTCGGTCGAGCGCGGCATCGGCCCCGACACCACCATCACGCTGGATTTCGCGCTGAACCGTCTGGCTGGCGTCATCGAGAAACTCGTCGTCTATCCCGAGAACATGCTCAGGAACATGAACAAGTTCAAAGGTCTGGTCATGTCGCAGCGGGTGCTGCTGGCACTGACCCAAGCCGGCGTCTCGCGCGAGGATGCCTATCGTCTCGTGCAGCGCAACGCGATGAAGGTCTGGGAACAGGGCGCCGACTTCAAGACCGAGCTTCTGGGCGACGCCGAGGTGACCGCCGCGCTGTCCCCCGCCGAGATCGAAGAGAAATTCGACCTTGGCTATCATACCAAGCATGTCGACACGATTTTTGCCCGCGTCTTCGGCGAAAACGGCGCGCATTAACGGGCTGTTCTTCATTTGATGCAAGGCTGCCCCCGAGGATTCGGAATCGGGGGCAGTCACATGGAAATCGCGGCGATCCGGCAACCGGGGCTGACTGCCCGTCAGAAAGCCGCCATCATTGTCCGGCTGATCCTGGCCGAGGGCGAGGATCTGGATCTTTCGCGACTCTCTCCCGAAATGCAGGCCGATCTCGCGCAGGAAATGGCGCAAATGGGGCTGATCGACCGGGAAACCCGCAATGCGGTCATCGTCGAATTCTGCGAAAAACTGGAAAAGGTGGGTCTCAGCTTTCCGGGAAATATCGACGGAACGCTTGATCTACTTGACGGATACCTCTCAGCCGACACGTCGGATCGGCTGCGCCGCATGGCGGCCCTGCATGGCAGCGGCGATCCGTGGTTCCGCATCAGCGGCCTCGCCAGCGACCTCCTGGCCGAGCTTGCGCGCACCGAGTCGATCGAGATCGCGGCGGTCATGTTTTCGAAACTGCCCGTTCCACGCGCCGCAGAGGTCTTCAGCCAGATCGACCCCGAACGCGCCAGGCAGATCGCCTATGCCATGTCCTTGACCGGCACAGTCGAAGCGCCTGCGCTGAACCGGATCGGCCACGCGCTGATCCAAGCGGCGGATGCCATCCCGCGTACGGCGATCGAGGCGAACGCGGTCGAAAAGGTGGGCGCGATCCTCAACTACTCGCCGGCTCTTACCCGCGACACCGTGCTGGCCGGTCTGGAAAATGACGATGCCGATTTCGCTGAGGAGGTCCGCAAGACGTTGTTCACCTGGGCCAGCATTCCCAGCCGCATCGACGTGCGCGATATCGCGCGCATCCTGCGAGAGGTGGACGGGACAACCCTCGTGAAGGCGCTTGCCGGATCGAAGGGCAAGGATGTCGCGACCGTAGACTTCCTGCTTGGAGGAGTTTCTTCGCGACTGGCCGAGTCGATCCGGGATGAGATGCAGGCCGTCGGCAAGATCCCCGCGAAGGCCGCCGAGGAAGCGATGGGCGAGGTCGTGGCGGCGATCCGCCGCATGGAGACCGAGGGTGACCTGTTCCTGATCGCGCTCGACCCGGACGACCCCCCAGCGCCGTGACATGCATAGCTTGCCGAGCGGCCCCACCTGGCCTAGCACTTCGGGTTGTATCAAAGGAAAGCTCGGGAAGCGAAGATGACCAACTCCATCGCCATTGGGCTCGGATTGCTGATCCTGGCGCTTTTCGCGCTGGACGCGCTGGTCCTGCACCTGGACCTGCCGGTATTTCTGGGAAAGCAGTTTGCCGCGCTGATCGAATATCTGAGCTTTTGGCGCTAACAGACGACGAAGCGGGCAGAAGCGCCCGTCTGTCAAGGCGCTAACATGAACTATTCACAAGAAACTGGCACTTAAAGCCGTTCAGCCATTTGCATTCCCCCAGGAATGCGGTCTATCTCGCAGCCGAACATCAACACCGCCGGAGGAACCCATGGCTGTAAAGGTGGCAATCAACGGTTTTGGCCGTATCGGCCGGAACGTGCTGCGCGCGATCATTGAATCGGGTCGTACCGATATCGAGGTCGTCGCGATCAACGATCTCGGCCCGGTCGAGACCAACGCCCATCTGCTGCGCTACGATTCGGTCCATGGCCGCTTCCCGGCCAAGGTGACGACCACCGAGGACACGATCGACGTTGGCCGTGGCCCGATCAAGGTCACCGCGATCCGCAACCCGGCCGAACTGCCCTGGGGTGACGTTGACGTCATCATGGAATGCACCGGCATCTTCACCTCGAAGGAAAAGGTCCAGCCGCACCTTTCGACCGGCGCGAAGCGCGTGCTGATCTCGGCCCCCGGTGACAATGCCGACAAGACCATCGTCTTCGGCGTCAACCACGAGACGCTGACCAAGGACGACATCGTCGTCTCGAACGCCAGCTGCACCACCAACTGCCTTTCCCCCGTGGCCAAGGTGCTGAACGACACGATCGGGATTGCCCGTGGTTTCATGACCACGATCCACAGCTATACCGGCGACCAGCCGACGCTCGACACGATGCACAAGGACCTGTATCGCGCCCGCGCCGCGGCCCTGTCGATGATCCCGACCTCGACCGGTGCTGCCAAGGCCGTGGGCCTCGTGCTGCCGGAACTCAAGGGCCGCCTCGACGGCGTCGCGATCCGCGTGCCGACCCCGAACGTCTCGGTCGTCGACCTGACTTTTGAGGCCGCCCGCGACACCTCGGTCGAGGAAATCAACAATGCGATCCGCGCAGCCGCGAATGGCCCGCTGAAAGGCATCCTTGGCTATACGGACGAACCGCTGGTTTCGACCGACTTCAACCACGACCCGCACAGCTCGGTCTTCCACATGGACCAGACCAAGGTCATGGAAGGCAAGCTCTGCCGCATCCTGACCTGGTACGACAACGAATGGGGCTTCTCGAACCGCATGTCGGATACCGCCGTCGCGATGGGCAAGCTGATCTGATCCGGGACTGGACGAAGAAATGACGAACGCGCCCCAAGGGGCGCGTTTTGCGTTTGCAAGACCGACAGCTCAGCGCCGGGTACTATTTCTTGTTCGACAGGCGCCGAACATTCGCCTTTGTGCGCCGACGATAGGGGCGCAGCGCCGCCGCCACGACCCGATCGGCCCGATCTCCGCGGCCCGCGGCTTGAAGCGCTGCGAACATTGCCTCTGAGGCCGCATTGGCTTTCTCGACCACCATCCTGGTCGGTTCGGTGGCGTCCTGACGCACCAGGCCCATCATGCCGGCCGTGCGCATTGCGATCACCATCTGGGATTCCCATGCGATCCGGGCCATCTGCTGCCAAAGCAGCATCGGGTTGCCGATCGTGAACGGGTCTAACTTGCGAGACGCCATCCGCCACTCCGTTAACATCTTTACAGGCGAAGGAACCTGCGCCTTCCGGCGAAGGAATCCAAGTCATTCTTTCGCGATCTGCCCGGGGCCTATTTTCATGCCCTGCCAGCCGGTATAGAGGATGCCCATGATCACTTCCATGACGCTCCGCCGCCCCGACGACTGGCACCTGCACCTTCGCGATGGTGAGATGCTTGCTGCAGTTGCAGCATATTCCAGCCATTTCGGCCGGGCCATGATCATGCCCAATCTGGTGCCCCCCGTCGTCACCGGGGCACAGGCTGCTGCCTATCGCGACCGCATTCTCGCCGCTCTGCCCGAGAAAGTGACGTTGCGTCCATTGATGACGCTCTACCTGACCGAAGACACTGATCCCTCCGATCTTGTGGCGGCGCATCGGGATGGAATCATCACCGCCGTCAAGCTCTATCCGGCAGGCGCGACGACGAACTCGGCTTCGGGCGTGCAGGACTTCGACAAGGTGCGGCCCGTTCTCGAGGCCATGGCCGAGGCCGGCATCCCGCTTTGCACCCATGGCGAGGTGACCGATCCGGCGGTCGACATCTTCGACCGCGAGGCCGTCTTCATCGACCGCGTGCTTGACCCGATCCGCCGCGCGACGCCGGGCCTGCGCGTGGTGATGGAACATATCACCACCTCGGACGGCGTCGATTACGTCAGCAGCCAGAGCGATATGGGCGCGACCATCACCACCCATCACCTGGTGATCAACCGCAACCACATCCTGGTCGGCGGCATCCGCCCGCATTACTACTGCCTGCCGGTCGCCAAGCGCGAAAGCCATCGCCTCGCGCTGCGCCGCGCCGCGACCTCGGGGGACACGCGCTTCTTCCTCGGCACTGATTCGGCGCCGCATCCGGACCGCGCCAAGGAATCGGCCTGCGGCTGCGCCGGCTGCTTCACCGCCCCGAACACCATGTCGATCCTTGCCAAGGTCTTCGAAGAGGATGGCGCGCTCGACAGACTGGAAGGCTTCACCTCGCTCAACGGCCCGGCCTTCTACGGGCTGCCCGCGAACGAGGACATGATCCGCCTCGTCAAGCGCGAGACCCCGGCCACCTATCCGACCCATATCCCCGCCGGGGACGAGACCGTCACCGTCTTCGATCCCGGCTTCCCGCTCTACTGGCATGTCGAGGACCCCGCATGACCCTGCCCTTCCCCCCGCGTGAGGAAATCGCGCGCCTGACCGCCCGCATGCTGCTGGAAATCAAGGCCGTGCATTTCAACGCGGCCGAGCCCTATACCTATGCGTCCGGCCTGAAGGGCCCGACCTATATCGACTGCCGCAAGCTGATCAGCTTCCCGCGCATCCGCTCGACTCTGATGGATTTCCTGTCGGCAACCGTGCTGCGCGATGCGGGCTTCGACGCCTTCGACAATATCGCCGGTGGCGAGACGGCGGGCATCCCCTTCGCGGCTCTGGTCGCGGAACGGCTTGAGCTGCCGATGACCTATGTGCGCAAGAAGCCCAAGGGTTACGGCCGCAACGCCCGCATCGAGGGCGCGATGACCGAGGGCCAGCGCGTCCTGCTGGTCGAGGACCTGACCACGGATGGTGGCTCGAAGCTGAGCTTCGTCGACGCGATCCGCGAGACCGGCGCTTCCTGCGCCCATACCGCGGTGATCTTCTATTACGGCATCTTCCCGGAAACGACGCAGCGCCTTGCCGATCACGGCGTGCAGCTGCACCATCTCTGCACCTGGTGGGACGTGCTGGCCGAGGCCAAGGCGCAGGGCTTCTATGACGAGGCCACGCTGAACGAGGTCGAGAGCTTCCTGACCGATCCGCGCGCCTGGCAGGCCGCCCACCCGTAAGCCGTTCTCGGCCCAGAAAATGCGACGCCGCCCGTGCGCCTGCGCGGGCGGCAATCTTTTCCACAGCTTATCCACAGCATATCCAGATAGACCGCTGGTAGCTTAAGGTGGATAAGTACCCTCACTCGAGTCGAACATCCGGAGCCTTCAAGGGATGAGCGAGCTGCGCGCCGTCGAAATCAGGAACCCAAGTGAAATCGCCGAGGCTGTCGCAAGCCAGGCCGTGCCCTTTTCGATCGAGGCTGAGCAACAGCTTCTGGGCGCGCTCCTGACCAATAACGAAGTCTACGACCACGTTTCGCGCATCATCCAGCCAAAGCACTTCTACGACCCGGTTCACCGCCGCATCTACGAGATCTGCATCGAGCGCATTGCCAAGAATGCGCTGGCAAGCCCGGTGACGATCAAGGCGTTCATGGAAAACGACGCCGGGCTCAAGGAACTGGGTGGTCCGGCCTATCTGGCTCGCCTCGCTGGCGCTGCGATCTCGTCCCACGCGGCGCGCGACTATGCGCAGATGATCCGCGAATTCGCTCTACGCCGCGACCTGATCTCGCTCGGGCAGGACATTTCCTCGCGCGCCTCGACCGTTTCGGTGTCGGACTCGGCCGAGGACCAGATCAAGGAAGCCGAGCAGACGCTTTACAAGCTGGGGGAACAGGGCGTCGCGGAACGTGGCTTTCAAAGCTTTCTCTCGGCCGTCAGCGGCGCGCTGACTGCGGCCAATGCCGCCTTCAGCCGCGGCGGCGGTCTGTCGGGGATTTCTTCCGGGCTGGTCGATCTCGATGGCAAGATGGGCGGCTTGAACCGTTCGGACCTCATCATTCTGGCAGGCCGTCCCTCGATGGGGAAAACCTCGCTTGCCACCAACATCGCGTTCAATGTCGCCAAGGTGCATCGCATGGGCGAACAGCCCGACGGTACGCATGGCACGGTGGCGGGCGGCGTCGTGGGCTTCTTCAGCCTGGAAATGTCGGCCGAACAGCTTGCTGCACGCATCCTGTCCGAGGCCGCCGAAGTCCCGAGCGAGTCGATCCGCCGCGGCGACATGACCGAAGACGAGTTCCGCCGCTTTGTCAAAGCCGCGCATGACCTGCAGAACTGCCCGCTCTATATCGACGACACGCCCGCGCTGCCGATCAACCAGCTGGCCGCCCGCGCGCGCAAGCTAAAGCGCACGATGGGGCTCGACCTGCTGATCGTGGACTATCTTCAGCTGCTGCGCGCCGCGACCGCCAAGGACAGCCGCGTCAACGAGGTCTCCGAGATCACGCAGGGCCTCAAGGCCATCGCCAAGGAATTGGACATCCCGGTCATCGCCCTGTCGCAGCTGTCGCGTCAGGTCGAGAACCGCGAGGACAAGCGCCCGCAGCTTTCCGACCTGCGGGAATCGGGCTCGATCGAGCAGGACGCCGATATCGTGATGTTCGTCTTCCGCGAGGAATATTACCGCGAGCGCGAGAAGCCCGCCGATCACGAACTGGACAAGATGGCGGCCTGGCAGCAGATCATGGAAGCCTGCCATGGCAAGGCCGAGGTCATCATCGGCAAGCAGCGTCACGGGCCGATCGGCACGGTCGAACTGTCCTTCGAAGGCCGCTTCACGCGATTTGGAAATCTCGAAAAACATCGTAGCTGGGATCGCTCCGAATAAAGGGGGAGCCCAGGCGCGATTGCATCATGATGCTGCCTCTGTTCGCGGCGAAACACTTCCATACAATCGCCTGGTTGCCATTCCCGCAGACACGCGCGATTACTGCGGCATGACCCCGAACCATGCCCCGGCCGACAAGCGGCCGAGCCTGCTGACACTGGTATCGATCACCGGTGTGGGCGCGCTCTCGATGAACATCTTTCTGCCTTCGCTGCCGGGAATGGCACGGGATTTCGGTGTTGATTACGCCGTCATGCAGCTTTCGGTTTCGGCCTTCCTTGCCGTCAGCGCCGTGCTGCAACTGCTCTGCGGACCGATCAGCGATCTGTTCGGGCGCCGCCCGGTGATTCTGGGCGCCTTCGCGATCTTTCTCCTTGCCACCCTCGGCACGCTTCTTGCTCCGAGCGCGGGATGGTTCTTGCTGTTTCGGATGATTCAGGCGGTCGTCACGACGGGATTCGTTCTAAGCCGCGCCGTGGTGCGCGACATGGTTCCCGCCGAACAAGCCGCCAGCATGATCGGCTATGTCACTATGGGCATGTCGCTTGTTCCGATGATCGCACCGACGATTGGCGGCGTGCTTGACGAAAGCTTCGGCTGGAAAGCCAGCTTCGCAACAATGGGCATCCTTGGCTGCGCTGTCTTTGCGCTGTGCTGGTTCAACCTTACGGAAACCGCGCGAGACGGGGGCATCCCGTTGCGCCAGCAGGTTGCGACCTATCCCGTCCTGGCGCGCTCGCACCGGTTCTGGGGGTATTCGCTGGCGGCAACGCTCAGTGCGGGCGCGTTCTATGCCTATCTCGGTGGCGCGCCGTTTGTTGGCCAGGTTGTCCTGCACCTGAGCCCGGCCCAGGTTGGCTACTGGTTCGCGGCCCCTTCGATCGGCTATGCCCTGGGCAATTTCCTTTCCGCACGTTTTTCCCTGCGCATCGGCATGAACCGGATGATCCTTGCCGGGTCGATCATCTGCACGGTGTCCCTTTCGATTGCCCTGATGATCGACATGGCGGGGGGCCAGTCGCCGCTGGTCTTCTTTGGCTCCGTCGCCTTCATGGGACTGGGCAACGGCATGCTGCTGCCCAATGCCAATGCCGGGATGATGAGCGTTCGACCCGAACTGGCAGGCACGGCAAGCGGTCTGGGCGGCAGCATGGCCGTCGCGGGCGGCGCGGGCCTTGCCGCTTTGGCCGGTGCCTTCCTGCATGACGATGCCGGCGCGGCGCCGCTTCTGACGATCATGGTCATCGTCTCGGCCGCTTCGATCCTTTCGACGCTTTGGGTCATTGCCCGCGAAAGGCAGGTCGTGGCAGGCGGCTAGGCCCTTGCGTCCAAGCCTTTGCAAACCGTATGACTCGATTTGCAAAGGGGGAGGAGCCAGGGATGGCCATGCAGAAGATCTACGCCGGGGCCTCCTTGCGCGAAACCCGCGGTCGCGCCGGATTGACGCAGCGGGCCTTCGCAGACCGCCTTGGCATTTCGCTGCCCTACCTGTCGCAGATGGAGAACAACCACCGTCCCGTCTCGGCCGGGGTGCTGTTGCGATTGGCTTCGGAATTCTCGCTTGATCTTGGCGCAATGGCCGCCGGGGATTCTGAACGCATGGTGATGGACATGGCCGAAGCCCTCGCCGACCCGCTGTTCGATTCGCCCCCGCCCCGCGCCGATCTGCGTCTTGCCGCCACCAATGCCCCGGCGCTCGCGCGGGCTTTTCTTGATCTGTATCGAGCGCATCGAGACGGGCAGGAACGTCTTGCCGCGCTGGACGAGGTCATCGGAGCCGGGGTCCAGAATACAACACCCTCGCCTTGGGAAGAGGTTCGCGACTTCTTTCACTATTGCGACAACTATATCGACGCCGTCGATCGCGCAGCCGAGCAATTCGACCGCAACCACCCCCAGCCGACGCCTCTTGCCCGCGCCATTTCTGCACTGAGCGATATCGGGGTTCAGGTCGAAATGGCTGAACTGGGAAGTGGGCCGGTCTACCTGCGCAACGATCGCCGCATCACGCTGAATGCCGCGGCCGAGCCATCGACCCAGGCCTTTCAGCTCCTTCATCTGTTCGCCCTCGAAAGCCGCGCCGAGCTGATAGAAGCCACGCTTGAACTGGCCCGCTTTCGCAGCGGCAGCGCCCGGGATATCGCACGGCTCGGGCTTGCGAACTATTTTGCCGGCGCCGCGATGATGCCATATGGGCGTTTTCTTCGGGCAGCCGGCCGCGAGCGCCACGATCTTGAACGGCTGGCGCATCTTTTCGATGCCTCGCTCGAACAGGTGGCGCATCGCCTTTCGACCCTGCAGCGCAGCGGCGATCGGGGCGTGCCGTTTTTCTTCGTCCGCGTCGATCAGGCTGGCACGATCACCAAGCGGCACTCCGCGACGCGGCTGCAATTCGCACGCTTCGGCGGCGCCTGCCCGCTTTGGAACGTGCACCAGGCATTCGAAACACCGGGCCGATTCCTCCGCCAATTGGCCGAGACGCCGGACGGCAAGCGCTACCTGCTTTTGGCGCGGGATGTCACGAAATCATCAGGGGCATTTGGCGCGCCGATCCGTCGTTTCGCCATCGGCCTCGGCTGCGAAATCACCCATGCGCGGGAACTCGTCTATGCTGATGGACTGGATCATGGGAACCCCCAGATCTTCGAGCCCATCGGAATCTCTTGCCGGATCTGCCCGCGACCGAACTGCCATCAGCGATCGGTTCCGCCGCTGGACCGCCCGATCCGGGTCCCGAAGGACCGGCCCGGCCCGCTCCCATACGAATTTTCGTGAAACCTGCCGTAACGTCCTTTCCGCGATACGGTTCCATGACCTGCCGTTCGACAGATGAATGCCTAACGATTTTGCCTTGATCAAAGGCAAAAACGGAACCTTTTCGGATTCGCCCATCATGCAAGTCCCAAAACCCATAGGATGAACTTTCACCCTTTATTTCTTGTTTATTTCCAGAGCGGTGATCCGGGCTCTTCGAAAAACAAGACCTTAGTATGGTATTTTTCCGCCCCCGTTTCAGGCTGATTTTCTCTTGTTAGCGCTGACTCTATCGGCGCAGATCCGCCCATATTGGATGCAGTAATTCCGCAAATGTTGCGCTTTGAGCACATGTCAGATTTATCAGACGCAATCGCGACCGCCTCTGCTCGGTTGGAACGCGTCGCAACAGAATGGATCAGGGACATTGCGGATCACTCACAGTCTGAATTCGGTGCTTGAGCGCTGGCTGCCAGAACAGCGACTCTTCTTGAAGTCGGACAGTTCGACTCGTTTCGTCCGGCTCAGCCCGGTCACGCAACTCGTGGCGCTTGGCGGCTCGGCTGCCTTTCTGGGCTGGACCATCATTGCCAGCTCGATCCTTGCGATCGACGGGATCAGCGCGCATGGCACACGGGATCAGGCTCGCATGTCGCAAGCCGCGTTCGAGACGCGGCTGGCCGATCTGTCGGCCGAGCGCGACAATCGCGCCTCCGAGGCCCTGGCCGCGCAGAACCGCTACAAGGTGGCACTGAACCAGGTTTCGGACATGCAGTCCCAGCTTCTTGAATCCGAAGCGCGCCGCAGCGAACTTGAAACCGGTATCGGCGTCGTCCAGTCCAGCCTGCATGCCGCGGTCAAGGAACGCGACGAATTGAAGGCTCAGCAGCTTGCATCGGGCGAAAAGAGCCCTGCCGAACGCACATCCGAGCTTCAGCTTGCGTTGGACATCGTGTCGGGCGAGTTGAAACAGGCGGCGGCTGCCCGGGTAGATGCACTCAAGCAGGTTGAGGACGCCAAGCAGACTGCCGATGCGGTCACCTTGCAGCGCGACCAGATCGTCGCCCGCAACGACGAGATCATGACCCAGCTCGAGGATGCCGTCAGCGTCTCGGTGAAACCGTTCGACGAAATGTTCCGCAGTGTGGGCCTGAACCCGGACGAAGTGCTGCGCACGATCCGTCGCGGCTATTCCGGTCAGGGCGGTCCGCTGAACCCGATCAGCTATTCTTCCAGCGGGAATGCCGAGATTACCCAGAAGGAAGCCAAAGCGAACGAGATCCTGATCACGCTCGACAAGATGAACAGCTATCGCATCGCGGTCGAGAAGATGCCGCTGGCGATGCCGGTGAAAAGCGCGTTCCGCTACACCTCGCCCTTTGGCCGTCGCTGGGGACGCGCGCATGAAGGCATCGACATGGCCGCGCCGGTCGGTACGCCGATCTATGCGACAGGTGACGGGGTCGTAACATTTGCTGGCCGTCAGAGCGGATATGGCAATCTTATCAAGGTTCAGCACGAACTTGGCACAGAAACCCGCTATGCGCACCTGTCCAAAATCAAGGTCAAGGTGGGTCAAAAAGTGTCGCGCGGAAGCCTGATCGGTGCTATGGGCAATACCGGCAGGTCGACCGGTCCGCATCTTCACTATGAAGTTCGCGTGAACGGCCGTGCCGTGAACCCCATGACCTTCATCAAGGCAGCGCAAAATGTTTTCTAAGACGCGTGTGACAGAACCCGGACCCAGAACGCAACCGGCGACCGAACCCGAGGCTCCGCGCAAGCTCGACACCAGTTTCGACGTCCCCGCTTCGCCGGCCACCCAGTCGACGCCCCGCCCACGCACAGCGCCATCGGTTCTGGCATCGGACCTGACGGTGACCGGAAACATCAGGACACAGGGCGACATCCAGGTCGAAGGCACTGTTGAAGGCGATATCCGCGCCCATCAGCTTGTCGTCGGCGAAAGCGCGACGATCCGTGGCGAGATCGTGGCCGAAGAAGTGGTCGTCAACGGTCGCGTCGTCGGCCGCGTCCGCGGCCTGAAGGTTCGCCTGACCGCCAGCGCGAAAGTCGAAGGCGATATCATCCACAAGACCATCGCGATCGAATCCGGTGCGCATTTCGAGGGATCGGTGCAGCGTCAGGAAGATCCGCTTGCGAATGGCGTCACGCCCAAACTGGCCGCGCCCGCACGCAAGGCCGACGAAGCGGCCGAGTGATCGGGGCCCCTACGAAAACGATGCGGGCGGCCATTGGCCGCCCTTTTTCATGTCAGCCTGACATTCTTTCCGAAACTGCCGTCTCTCCCGGTCCGGGATCGGGCATCGGGTCCGGCATGGGCGGTCGGTCAGGGTCGGGAATGGGCAATGGCTTGGGCTGGGGAGAACTGTCGGATGGCATTCTGGCCTCCTGCGGTGGCCCGATCAGCCTAATGCCAACAACGCGTCACGCAAGCGTCAAGCGGGGTAGCGTGAAATAAGCGCGTCCCGCACGGCGGGCGTCACGAATTTCGACACATCACCTCCGAGCCGCGCGATCTCTTTCACCAGCTTGGAAGCGATGGCCTGACGTCGCGCATCCGCCATGAGAAAGACCGTTTCGATGCTGGCATCAAGCGCGCGGTTCATCCCGACCATCTGGAATTCGTATTCGAAATCCGCGACCGCGCGCAGGCCCCGGACGATGACCGAGGCACCGACATCGCGCGCGCAATCGATCAGCAGGTTCTCGAAGGGATGAACGACGATTTCGCCGCCAAAGCGCTGCGTGATGTCATTGCATTCGCGTTGCACCATCTCGACGCGCTCATCCAGCGGGAAAAGGGGGCCCTTGTCCCTGTTGATGGCCACGCCGATCACGAGCCGGTCGACTAGGGCCAGCGCGCGCTGGATGATATCTAGATGACCCAGCGTGATCGGGTCGAAAGTGCCTGGGTACAACCCGATGCGCATGATCTGCCCTTCCCCTCAACGGACCGCGACACCGAAACAGGTTTCTGCGCGCGATTGCAAGGGGCTCTGCGTGATCTCGCAGAGCCCGAGGCGGTCATCCCACCGAAATCAATTGCCCATGATCATGCCGGTCAGCGCGTCACGCTCGTCCCTCAGCTCCTTCAGACGGGCCGAGACCGCGTCGCCGATCGAGACGATGCCGATCATCCGGCCTTCGGCATCGACCACCGGCATGTGACGAAAACGCCCCTCGGTCATCCGTTCCAGGATCGCGCGGGTATCTTCGCCCGTCGAGCAGGTCGACGGCTTGCGGGTCATGATGTCTGCAACGCTGCGCGACAGCACTTCGGGCCCCTGTTTGCCCAGTTCGCGAACGATATCGCGTTCCGAGATGATCCCTTCCGGATTGACGCCGTCATCTGAAACGATGATCGCCCCGATGCGCTTGTCCGACAATTGCTTCACGGCATCGGCCACACTGGCGGACGAGGCGATGGTGTAGACCTCGCCACTGGGCTTCATCGACAGCATCTGCTTCACGAGCATGGCATTCCTCCTAGGGTCGCGAAAGCTGTTTTAATTCAGCGTTGCCCCTCGTCGTTCATCCGTCAAGTGTGCACTTGGGATGGGCTTTCCACTGCAAGCAATGCTTGCAAACGTGCCACCTCCTGCCGAATTCCCAGCGCCAGTGCTTCCGCAAGCCGGTTCATGCGCTGCGACCTTCGGTCATCTGCATGCCGGATCAGCCAGAAGCTGCGCCGCAGGGAAATCTGGTCGGTCAGGATGCGCCGGACACCGGGACAGAAGGGAATTGCGAAATCATGGACGATGCCGAGCCCCGCCCCGGCCCTCACGGCCTGAGTCTGAACCGAGACCGAATTTGAGGTCAACTGGGCCCAATCCATTCCCGTCTCGGTCAGATAGTCGAGCTCGCGGTCAAAGATCATGTCCGGGATATAGCCGATCATCCGATGCCCGCGCAGGTCGTCACGGCTCGTGATCGGGGGATGCGATTTCAGGTAGTCATCGTGCCCCGCAAGATGAAGCTGGTAGTCGGTCAAACGTTGCACCACCAGACGCCCCGCCTGCGGCTGCGACACCGCAATGGCCATGTCGGCCTCGCGCCGCGACAGGTTGAAAACCCTGGGCAAGGCGACGATCTGGATTTCCAGACCGGGATGATTTTCGCAAAGCTTCGCGCAGATCTGAGGCAGGAGGTAGTTCGCACAGCCATCGGGCGCGCCGATGCGAAGCTGCCCGGTCAGATCACCCGGGCCGGACAGGGCCTCTCTGGCGCCAGAGAGTGCGGATTCGGCGAGCTCGGCATGGGGAAGCAGGCGCTCTCCCTCGGGCGCCAGCGCGTAGCCCTGGGGCGTCTTGACGAAAAGCTTCGCGCCCAACGCCCCTTCCAGCCGCGCGACCCTGCGTCCCACCGTCGATGCGTCGATGCCCAGCCGCTTGCCCGCGCCTGACAGACTTTCTTCGCGGGCAACGGTCAGAAATATGCGAAGATCATCCCAATCCATCATCGCCCTTTGCAAAAACGCAAAACCCTTTTGCCAGTCTCGCTCTTTTGCAGGCAATGATGCAAGTCTATGATCCCGGCAAATCTGAATCCCCTGGGAGGCTATCATGGAAGAACTCTGCCACTGGATCGACGGCAAAGAGGTCAAGGGCACTTCGGGCCGCTATGCCGACGTCTACAACCCCGCAACCGGCGAGATCCAGGCCCGGCTTCCCCTGGCGACCCCGGCCGAGCTTGATGCCGCGATCGCAAGCGCCGAACGTGCTCAGGTGATCTGGGCCGCGACCAACCCGCAGCGTCGCGCACGCGTGATGATGAAGTTCGGCCAGCTCATCAACGACAACATGGACATGCTGGCCGAGGTCGTCTCGCGCGAACATGGCAAGACCCTGCCCGACGCACGCGGCGACGTTCAGCGTGGCCTTGAGGTGATCGAGGTCTGCATGGGAACGCCCGCGATGCTGAAGGGCGAATATACCGACAGCGCCGGACCGGGGATCGACCTCTATTCGATGCGCCAGCCGCTGGGAGTTGTTGCGGGCATCACCCCCTTCAACTTCCCCGCGATGATCCCGCTGTGGAAGATGGGCCCGGCGCTTGCCGCTGGTAACGCGATGATCCTGAAACCCTCCGAGCGTACGCCTTCGACTGCGATCGAACTGGCGAAGCTCGCGAAGGCAGCCGGGGTGCCGGATGGCGTGCTGCAGGTCGTTAACGGTGACAAGGAAGTCGTTGACGCGATCCTCGACAACCCGGTGATCCAGGCTGTGGGCTTTGTCGGCTCGACCCCGATCGCTCAATATATCTACGGTCGCGCCGCGACCAACGGCAAACGCGCGCAATGTTTCGGCGGTGCGAAGAACCACATGCTGATCATGCCAGATGCGGATCTGGACAAGGCCGCCGACGCGCTGATCGGCGCAGGCTACGGCGCGGCGGGTGAACGCTGCATGGCGATCTCGGTTGCGGTTCCGGTTGGCCAGAAAACCGCCGATGCCCTGATCGAGCGGCTGGTGCCGCGCATCGAGAAGCTCAAGGTCGGCCCCTATACTGCCGGCGACGATGTCGATTTCGGCCCGGTCATCACGAGGGCCGCACATGACCGCATCAATTCGCTGATTGCCTCGGGCGTGGAACAGGGCGCCAATCTGGTCGTCGATGGCCGCAATCTGAAGATCCAGGGCTATGAGAACGGCTTCTTCTGCGGTCCGTCGCTGTTCGACAATGTCACCCGCGACATGGACATCTACAAGGAAGAGATCTTCGGCCCGGTCCTTTCGACCGTCCGCGCCGACACCTACGAGGATGCGCTGAACCTTGTCATCGACAACAATTACGGTAACGGCACCTCGATCTTCACCGCCGATGGAGACACGGCCCGCGATTTCGCCAGCCGCGTGAACGTGGGCATGGTCGGCATCAACTTCCCGATCCCGGTGCCGCTTAGCTACTACACCTTCGGTGGGTGGAAGAAATCGGCCTTCGGCGACCTGAACCAGTATGGCCCGGATGCCTTCCGCTTCTACACCAAGACCAAGACGGTAACCGCCCGTTGGTTCTCGGGGATCAAGGAAGGCGCCAGCCTGAACTTCAAGGCGATGGACTGACCAGGACAACGGCAAGGGCGAGGGCATTGTCCCTCGCCTTTCCTTTTGCGAGGGTGCAAAACTCACGCAACAATTCCCGGTCATCACCGGGCGCATAACGAAAGACATGAGGGGGAGAGCATGGATTTCGCACTGAGCGAAGAGCAGCAGGCCATATTCGACATGGCGCGCGATTTCGGCCAGGAACATATCGCACCGAATGCACAGAGCTGGGAAGAGGCGGGAACGATCCCGCGTGATCTCTGGCCCAAGGTGGCCGAACTGGGCCTGGGCGGGCTTTACGTTTCCGAAGAACATGGCGGGTCCGGCCTGAACCGGCTGGATGGCACGCTGGTTTTCGAGGCGCTGGCCATGTCCTGCCCTTCGGTCGCGGCTTTCCTGTCGATCCACAACATGTGCGGCGGGATGATCGACAAATTCGGCTCGGACGAGACCAGGGCGCATTGGCTGCCGGACCTGTGCAGGATGGAGAAGATCTTTTCTTATTGCCTGACCGAACCGGGCTCGGGATCGGATGCGGCGGCGCTGCGCACGCGGGCCGAACGGGACAATGACGGCTGGCGGCTCAACGGGACCAAGGCATTCATTTCGGGCGGCAGCTATTCGGATGCCTATATCTGCATGGTCCGCACCGGCAGGGACGGTCCCAAGGGCATCTCGTCGATCATTGTCGAACACGGCGCCCCTGGGCTCAGTTTCGGCGCCCCCGAGCGCAAGATGGGCTGGAAGTCCCAGCCGACCTCACAGGTTCAATTCGACGATTGCAACGTTCCCGCCGAGAACCTTCTGGGCGAGGAAGGCCGCGGCTTCAGCTATGCCATGGCGGGGCTCGATGGCGGGCGGCTGAATATCTCGGCCTGCGCATTGGGCGGCGCGCAGGCTGCTCTGGACGCGACGCTGCGCTACATGGCCGAGCGCCGCGCCTTCGGACAGAGCCTGGACCAGTTTCAGGCACTCCAGTTCCGTCTGGCCGAGATGGAGACCGCCCTGCAATCCGCGCGCATCTTCCTGCGTCAGGCGGCGTGGAAGCTTGACCAGGGCGTGCCCGACGCCAGCAAATTCTGCGCCATGGCGAAACTGCATGTCACCGACCGCGCCTTCGAGGTTGCGAACCAGTGCCTGCAACTGCATGGCGGTTACGGCTATCTCGCGGATTACGGGATCGAGAAGATCGTGCGCGACCTGCGCGTTCATCAGATCCTAGAAGGAACGAACGAGATCATGCGGCTCATCGTCAGCCGGGCCCTTCTGGCGGAGCGCGTCTGATGGCAGATATCAATATCCGCAAGGACCGCCTCGCCGGGCGGATCACCTTCACCCGGCCGCAGGCACTCAACGCGCTCAGCCATGCCATGGCACTTGCCATAGACGAAGCGCTTGAAGGATGGCGCGACGATCCCAAGGTCCGCCTTGTCATCATTGACGCCGAGGGCGACCGCGCATTTTGCGCGGGCGGAGACATTGCGGCGGTGTACCGCGCCGGGCTTTCCGGCGATCATCAGGTCGGGCGCGACTTCTTCCGTGACGAATACCGGATGAATGCCAAGATAGCAGATTTCCCCAAGCCGATCGTCGCCTTCATGCAGGGATTCGTCATGGGCGGCGGCGTCGGCGTCGGCGGGCATGCAAGCTCCCGCGTCGTCTGCGAAAGCACCCAGATCGCGATGCCCGAAGCAGGAATTGGCCTGATCCCCGACGTCGGGGGCAGTTGGTTGCTTGGCCACGCGCCCGGCCGGGTCGGGGAGTACCTGGGCCTGACCTCGGGCCGGATGGGCCCGGGCGACGCCATCTTTGCCGGTTTCGCCGATACTTACCTGCCCGAGGCAGAGTGGCCCGCACTGATCGAATTGCTGGCCGAAACCGGGGATATCTCGCTGGTCAAGGGCGGACCGCGCCCCGATGCGCCGCTTGAGCGGATGGATCTGGCGGCATTCGGCGGCCGGACCGTCGCCGAGATCATTGCCTCGCTGGAAGCTGCGGGGGATGAGCGCGCGCTCAAACCGCTGCTGCGCAATTCCCCCTTGTCCATGGCGGCGACGCTGGCTCTGGTTCGCGCCGCGCGTGGCGACCGTTCGGTCCGCGACAGCCTCGCTCGCGAGTACAGGTTCACGTTTCGCGCCACGGCAGAAAGCGATTTTCTGGAAGGCGTCCGGGCGCAGATCATCGACAAGGACCGAGAGCCCAAATGGGCGGCCGATCCAAGCGACGGCCATGTCCGTGCCCTGCTCGAACCGCTCGGGGATGACGATCTGAAATGGGAGGATGCGGAATGAAGATCGGTTTCATCGGTCTGGGAAACATGGGCGGACCTATGGCCCGCAACCTGCGGCAGGCAGGACATGAGGTGGTGGGTTTCGATCCGACCGCCGCGATGCCGGAAGGTGTGACCATGGCCGACAGCGCCGCTGGCGCCGCGACCGGTGCGGATGTCGTCATCACGATGCTGCCGAACGGGGCGATCCTGCGCGACGTCGCAGGCGAGGTCATCCCGGCAATGGGAACTGGTTCGGTCTTTTGTGACTGCTCGACCGTCGATGTCGAAAGCGCCCGCGCCGTGGCCGAACAGGCCAAGGCGGCGGGCCTTGGCGCGCTAGATGCCCCCGTCTCGGGCGGGATCGGAGGCGCCGCTGCCGGCACGCTGACCTTCATGGTCGGGGGAACGGATGAAGCATTCGCAAAGGTCGAGCCGCTGTTCGAGATCATGGGCCAGAAAGCGGTTCATTGCGGCAGTTCGGGCGCCGGCCAAGCGGCCAAGATCTGCAACAACATGATCCTGGGCGCGACGATGATCGCGACCTGCGAGGCCTTCGCGCTTGCCGACAAGCTGGGCCTGGATCGGCAGAAGATGTTCGACGTAGTCTCGACTTCGTCCGGCTACAGCTGGTCGATGAACGCCTATTGCCCTGCCCCTGGCGTGGGCCCGCAATCGCCTGCCGACAACGACTACAAGCCGGGCTTTGCCGCAGAACTCATGCTCAAGGATCTGCGATTGAGCCAGCAGGCGGCAGAAGCGGTCGATGCCCCTACCCCGATGGGAGAGCTGGCCACAAAGCTTTATGCGCATTTCGTCGAAGACGAGGAGGGTCGCGGAAAGGATTTTTCCGCCATGCTTCCCCGGCTTGCGCGTCAATCGCGAGACCAGGGGTGAAAGGCATGTGACGTTCCTCCCTCGCCGTTAACAAAACTGCACGACCCGAGGGATCTTTTGGGCGGGTCTTTCGTTCTCTCTCCCGAATGCATGAAATTCAAGCCGGCGTTCAGGAATTGTAAAGATTATCTGCCCAGACTGCCCGACCATGAAGTCAAGAAACAGAAACCTTATCCTTGTCACCGTGATGGCTCTTGCGGCGACAAGCATGGCCGTAGCCCAGCACGGCCTCGAGCCCGATGCAGTGCACGTTTCTATGCGGGAGACTGCATCGGGCGTCCCCTACAAGATCATGATCGGCGCACCGGTTGGGACGGATCGGCTGCATCATATCACCCGCCCGGGCCTTTACGGCATCAGCGCCCCGCCAGCGGGAAGCACCTATGGCGTGATCGACGGCTATCTCATCCGCTATGATCCCCAGACCATGCAGGTCCAATCGATCATTCGCCAGATCGACGAAATCCTCGACTGATCAGCCGCCGAGCAGGGCGCGCGCCGCTTCCTTGGCGGCAGCCGTGATCTCTTCTCCGGAAAGCATTCGGGCGATTTCATCGACCCTGTCCGACTGACCCAGTGCCGCCACGGTCGAGGTCGTCATCCCATCGGCCACCGATTTCGACACGCGGAAATGATGCCCGCCCAGTGCCGCGACCTGCGGGCTATGGGTCACGACCAGCACCTGCGCCCCTTCGGACAGCCGGGCCAGACGACGCCCCACGGCATCGGCTGTCGCCCCCCCGACGCCACGGTCGATTTCGTCAAAGATCAGCACGAGCGCGTCATTGCCGCGTGCCAGACAGACCTTCAGCGCCAGCAGGAAGCGCGACAGTTCTCCACCCGAGGCGATCCTGTCCAGCGGGCCAGAGGGGGCGCCGGGATTGGTCGCCACCGTGAATGCAACCATGTCCTGCCCCTCGGGGCCGGGTTCGGACGATGCCAGCCTTGTCTCGAAGACGGCGCGCTCCATCCTGAGCGGTGCGAGTTCGTCCGCCATCGCGGCATCGAGCCGCTTGGCGGCCGCAGCGCGCGTCGCGCTTAGCCGGGCCGCGGCTTGCAAATATTCCGCCTCGGCCGTAGCAAGATCGGCCCGGAAGCGCGCCAGATCCCCTTCGCCAGCATCGATTCTCGACAGTCTTTCCCGCAGCTCGTCTGCGAGTGTCGCCAGATCGTCAGGGAGGACATCATGCTTGCGCGCG
The DNA here is from genome assembly GCF_031822435.1 of Paracoccus sp. MBLB3053. Classification (NCBI taxonomy): domain Bacteria; kingdom Pseudomonadati; phylum Pseudomonadota; class Alphaproteobacteria; order Rhodobacterales; family Paracoccaceae; genus Paracoccus; species Paracoccus aurantius. The sequence continues at coordinate 2,808,357 of NZ_JAVQLW010000001.1, forward strand.
AGCGCGCGCAGCGCAAAAAGCCGCTCTTCCGTGCTCTCAAGTTCATGCGGATCGAAATCCATCGCCTCGAGCGCGGTTTCGACCCCGGATACGGCTTCGCCAAGTTCGATCAAGGCCCGCTGCAGCGAGGCAACGGGGGCCTCAAGCCGACCCTCGGCCCGTTCGGCGGCGCCGTCGAGCCAGCGGACCGCCTCTAGCATCGCGCCTTCGGCACCTTCCGGCCCAAGCGTGCGAAGGGCGCGCGAAACGTCCCCGCGGATCCGTTCGGCGCCCTGCATGGCACGGCGACGCGTGTCAAGCTCGGCCTCTTCTCCGGGTTGGGGCGCGAGCGTGTCGAGTTCGGCCACGGCATGGCGGAGAAACTCTTCCTCGCCCTTGACGGCGGCGAGCGATGCCTCGGCCTGTGCCAAGGCGGTGGCAGCCTCACGGCGGGCAGCCCAGGCGGCGCGCACCGGGCCGAGATCGACTGCGGCGAAGGCATCGAGCAGCGCGCGGTGGCCACGCGGATTGAGCAGGCCGCGATCGTCATGCTGGCCGTGCAATTCCACCAGAGTTTCGGATAGCGCCCGCAATACCTCACCCGAGGCCCGGCGATCATTGATCCAGGCCGTCTTGCGACCGTCGGCGCCATTCACGCGGCGCAGGATCAGTTCGTCCCCTGCCGGGATTCCCGCATCGGTCAGGATGGTCCTGCCCGGATGATCGGTCGGCAGGTCGAAAACCGCCGTGACCTCGCCCTGGGCGGCTCCACTGCGCACCAGATCGGCCCTGCCCCGCCACCCCAGCACAAAGCCCAGGCAATCAAGCAGGATCGACTTGCCCGCGCCGGTTTCACCGGTCAGCACATTGAGCCCCGGCCGGAAATCAAGCTCCAGCCGGTCGATCAGCAACATGTCGCGGATATCGAGATGCCGCAGCATCAGCGGCTTACAACCATTTGCCCTGAACGACCTGACGATAAACGTTGGTCAGCCAGCTGTTGCCGCTGACTTCCGGTGCGAGACCGGCACCGCTCAGCTGGGCATAGGCGTCGAGATAGAACGGCGACGAGCGGAAGTTGTGGCCGAGGATCGCGCCTGCGGTCTGGGCCTCATCCGTCAGCCCGAGGGCCAGATAGGCCTCGACAAGGCGCATCAGCGCTTCGGGAGTATGCGTCGTGGTCTGGTACTCTTCCACGACCACCCGGAAGCGGTTGATCGCTGCGCTGTAATGGCCACGTTTCAGGTAGTAGCGCCCGATTTCCATTTCCTTCGCCGCGAGATGGTCGAAGGCGAGATCGAACTTGAGGATCGACGAGCGGGCATATTCGCTGTCGGGATATTCCTCGATCACCTCGCGCAGCGATTGCAGCGCCTGGAAGGTCAGGCCCTGATCGCGGCCGACCTCGTCGATCTGGTCGTAATAGCTGAGCGCGAGAAGGTATTTGGCATAGGCCGCATCCTCATCACCAGGATAGGTGTCGATAAAGCGCTGCGCCGCACCGCGCGCCTCTTCGTAGTCACGCGCGCGATGGTAGGAATAGGCCTGCATGATCAGCGCGCGCTTGGCCCATTCGGAATAGGGATAAAGCCGCTCGACCTCGGAGAAATACTTCACTGCCGATTCGGGTTTGCGGCTGTTCTCAAGCTCGTACTCGCCGCGCTTGTAGATTTCCTCGGCAGTGAAGCTTTCGAGCGATTCGGGAGGCTCGCTGCCGGAGCCGCCGCATCCCGCAAGAATCCCGACCGAGAGCACCACCGCGATGAAAGAACCCGCTGATCTGATGCCCGCCATCTCTACCTGCCCGTCAGAAATTTTTTCCGCCCCGTTGGCCTATCACCACGCGGCTCGGTCGTCCTAGCATAGAAAATCGGACTGCGCAAAATGCCAAAGCACGGAAAATCCGGGCAGATCGAACACGGTATCGACAGCTTGTCACCCGAGAATCAGGCAACAGCGAGTTGCTGTGCAGGATGGAGGCCGTGAAGCGCGCCAGCCGCCACGCCCGCTCCGGGCAGATGGCCGTAGATGGCGGGGGTGACCGTTGTCCATTCCCACGCATCCGGCGCGGCGAAAAGCGCATGCAGCAGCTTGTTCGTCATGGCGTGCCCCGCACGGTGCCCGGTGTAGCGACCGAGGATGGGTGCACCTGCCAGCGCAAGATCGCCGACCGCATCCAGCATCTTGTGACGAACCGCCTCGTCGCTGTGGCGCAGGCCACCGGGCGACAGAACCTTGTCACCGTCGATGACGACAGCATTCAGGTAGGTCCCGCCCAGGGCCAACCCGTTCTGCTGCATCTGCACGACATCGGATTGACGGCAGAACGTACGACTGTCCATCAGCTCGTGCACGAAGGCGCCATTGGCCATGTCGAGTTTCTTTTCCTGATGGCCAATCGCCGCGTCGGCGAAATCGATGTCGAAATGGATCTCAAGATGTTCGGCCGGCGAAAGGCGGGCAAAGCCCTGGCCGTGATGCACCTCGACCGGACGCAGAATACGGATCGCGCGCAGTGCGGCTTCGGGCTGCTCGCTGATGCCTGCGGCAAGGATACCCCGAACGAAGGGCTCGGATGAACCATCGAGAATCGGCACTTCAGGGCCGTTCACCTCGACAAGCGCGTTCCGGATGCCCGTACCGGCAAGCGCGGCCATCACATGCTCGACGGTCGAAACCGTGGCCCCCTGACCATTGTCGAGCAGCGTGCAAAGCTGCGACGGCGTGACGTGATCCCAGCGGGCCGGGATTCGCGCGCCGCCAAGATCGGTGCGTGCGAATACGATGCCGTGGCCCGCCGGGGCCGGAAGAATCGCAAGACGCACCGCTGCACCCGAATGCAGCCCGACTCCGCGGAACTGAGCTTTCTGAGCAATGGTCGTCTGCATGGTCTGGCCTGTATGAAATCATCGTTGGAATCGCCGTCGGGCTTTTGTCCCATGGCGTTGATCCTGAATTAGGTGCGACGCCTGAGAGTCACAATTAACGATTTGTAACGGGATGAAACAAAGGGGCCGCCTTTCGACCCGAACGAAGGGCGTGTCACGCAAACGCCTGAAATAAAATATGAAAAGGGCCGCCTGAGCGACCCTTTTACGAAACCGTCCGAAAAACTTGTGATCGGCTCAGTTTGCCTGACGGCGCAGGAATGCCGGAATTTCGACATTGTCATCGGCACGGTCCGGGCTGGCCAGGTCGTCGAAACCAGCGTCGAAGCCGCTGCTGCGGCGCGCCGCGACGCGCTCGTTCACGCGTTCGGCGATCGTCGAGGGCGCGGGTTTTTCCTGCTCGCCATGACCCGAGATCCGCTCGAGCATCCGGCTGAGGCCACCCATGCGGCTTTGCACGCGGCTGGCCACGTCCTGCCCTGCGGGCGGTGCGGCCGGGCGGTTCGGCGCGGCCTGCTGACGTTCCGGGGCGCGCTGAACGGCCTGCGCCAGACGGCTCATCGTTGCCTCGGACGGCGTTCCGGGAGCGGGACGACGAGGCGCAAGGAAGCTGCCCGAATCGGCATTCAGAGCGTCCTGATGCGACGGTGCGGTCTGGCGGCTATCAGGCTGGTAGGCCGGACGCGGCATATCGTCTTCGTCATAATGCGTCGCTGCCGGCTGCTGCGGACGGCCAGCGGGTTGCGCCGCGGCCTGGGGCGCGGGATCGCGCTGTTCGGCGGCGGGTGCAACGCGGCGCGGCGGAACGGCCAGTTCCTCTTCCGCCGGTTTCTGGGCAACCGACGGGGTCTGGGTCAGCGGTTCTTTCATGCCGCGGCGCGGCGCCGGCAGTTCGGCTGCACTGGCGTCGATCCCGGTGGCGACAACCGAAACGCGGATCGAGCCTTCCATCGACGGATCCAGGGTCGAACCCACGATGATGTTGGCGTCGACATCGACCTTTTCGCGGATCTTCTCGGCCGCCTCGTCCATCTCGAACAGCGTGAGATCGTAGCCGCCGGTGATGTTGATGAGCACGCCCTTCGCACCGTTGAGGCTGATTTCGTCCAGCAGCGGGTTGGCAATCGCCTTTTCGGCGGCCTGCACGGCACGGTTCTCGCCCGACGCTTCGCCGGTCCCCATCATCGCCTTGCCCATCTCGTCCATCACCGCGCGAACGTCGGCGAAGTCGAGGTTGATCAGGCCCGGACGGACCATCAGGTCCGTCACGCCCTTGACGCCTTGGTAAAGAACGTCATCGGCCATGGCGAAGGCCTCGGTGAAGGTCGTCTTTTCATTGGCAAGACGGAACAGGTTCTGGTTCGGAATGATGATGAGCGTGTCGACGACCTTTTGCAGGGCCTCGACGCCCTCTTCGGCCTGCCGCATGCGCTTGGTGCCTTCGAACTGGAACGGCTTGGTCACGACGCCAACGGTCAGGATGCCCATTTCGCGCGCGGCCTGAGCGATGATCGGGGCCGCACCTGTACCGGTGCCACCTCCCATGCCTGCGGTGATGAAGCACATATGCGCGCCCATCAGATGATCGACAATATCCTCGATGGTCTCTTCGGCGGCCTTGGCGCCGATCGACGGCTTCGCGCCGGCGCCAAGACCTTCGGTCACTTTCGGACCGATCTGGATGCGGCTTTCGGCTTTCGAGTTGGTCAGCGCCTGAGCGTCGGTATTCGCGACAACGAAGTCGACGCCCTCGAGCTGCTTGTCGATCATGTTGTTGACCGCGTTGCCGCCCGCTCCGCCGACGCCGAACACGGTGATACGCGGCTTCAGTTCCTGCTCATCATTCAGCATCAAGTGGATCTGCCGTTCCATGTCTCGCCTGCCTCGTATGTTATGCCGGACATACGCCCGGTCGTGTCCCCGTATGGCTCAAGCCTAGCCAGATTCTGTCGCAGCGTCACCCGAAAAACACAGCGTTCCCACAAAATATGGCAGTTCATTGCTGGCGAACCAGCGGTATCTTGCCCATAACCCAGCATGTGGTGGGGACCGCCCCCATCCACCACCGAATCAACGTATCAATCAACTACCAGTTGTTCTTGAACCACCGGTAGGCCCGTCGGAGGCTTCTGGCCGGATAAGCCTCTGCCGGCATTTCAAAATCCCACCACTCGTCCTGCGGATGCGCAGTCAGAAGCGCCAATCCGATGGCCGAGGCAAAGCCTGGCGCGGTCGCGTTATGGGGCAATCCCTGGATGCGCAGCGGCCGACCGATCCGGACGTTCTGCCCCAGCATCCGCGCGGCCAGCGTATCGAGCCCCGGTATCTGGCAACCGCCACCCGTCAGCACGATCTGTCGTGACGGCATCGAATCGAACCCCGCGGCATCAAGGATGCCGCCCACGTTTTCCAGGATCTCTTCAACCCGGGGACGCATGATCCCGATCAAGTCCGCCCGGCTCACACTGCGCTGGTCGGTTTCCCAATCGCCGGTATCGCCGCCAAGCGGGATCATCTCGCGGTCGTCGCGCCCCGTCGCCTCGACGCCACCATGCAAGGTCTTCAAGCGTTCGGCCTGCGCGTAGCTCACACGCAAGCCTTTCGCGATATCCTGCGTGATCAGATCGCCGCCGAAGCGCACCGCATCAGCAAAGATCATGTGCTTCTTGATAAAGACCGACACGCCTGTCGTGCCGCTGCCCAGATCGATGCAGGCTGCGCCCAGTTCCTGCTCGTCCTCGACCAGCGAGGCCAGCCCCGAGGCGTAAGAGGCCGAGGCGACCCCAGCAAGTTCCATGTCGCAACGCCGGATGCAATGCACCAGATTGCCCGCCGCATCCCCGTCGATGGTCAGCACATGCATGTCGACGGCCAATGCTCCGCCTGCATGATCGCGGGGATCGGAAAGCCCGGAACGGTCGTCGACCGCGAAGTTCACGGGCTGGGCGTGCAAGACCTCGCGGCCACGTCCGAAATCGGGAACATCGCAGGCGGCCAGCACGCGGGCGACATCGCTCGCGGCCACCTTGCCCGCCGGCAGTGAGATCTCTCCAGCCAACCCATATGAAGCGGGCCGCGCCCCGGAGATGCAGGCAATGACGTGATCGACCCGCACACCGGCCGCCCTTTGCGCGGACTGGATGACCGTGCGGATGGCGCGTTCGGTTTCGGCCATGGTCTGGATTTCACCGGCACGCATGCCGCGGGAACGCGTCTGGGCGCTGCCGATGACACGGAAATTGGACTGCCCCGCCATCGGGCCGACGCCGTCGGTTTCGCGGAACTGGCCGGGTCCGTCGAACTGAAGCACGAGGCAGCCGATCTTGGAGGTTCCGATGTCCAAGACCGCGATGACCCCACGCTGCATGGCCTGCCGGCGCATGGCGCGCATCGCTCTTTGACCCTGGTACAGATCCTTCATTCCCCTGCCCCTTCAGAATTTCTTCAAGTCTTTTTCGCTTGAGTTCCCGTGTCTGTCCTGGCGGCCCCTGCGGCCGATCCGGTCTTGGTATCCAGTGGTTTGCCATCGGCCCCGAGTTCGACCTGGCCCCGAGCGCGGCGAATGGCGTTTTGGGCCTCGAGCCCGATGCGCAGGACAGGCCGTGCTTCCCTGCGCAGGTCCACGACATCGACATCGCGCGACAGAAGGCTTTGCGCCTGGTCTAGACCCATGGCGCGCTCGAAGGCCCGCAGTGCTCCGTCTTCGGGCAACATGATGCGTTGCCCGCGATCCAGCACCACGTCCCAGCGCCGCTCACCGATGCGCTCGAGCCCGCGCAATCGCGGCAGGATCGGTCCCGCCGCGTCGATCAGCGCCAGGGCCTCGGCAGCAGCGCGATCGGCCCCTTCACCCGCGATCAACGGAAGATCGGCGCGCACGTCCCGCGCCGTGACCGAAGCAACGCGATGGCCGGTCTTGTCCAGAAGCTCGACCCCGCGTGGGTGACGCCACAGCACGGCAGGGACGCGTTCGGTGACAACGGCAGAAAGGATGCCGCCGGGCTTGATACGCAATTCGATCGCCGCGACGGCATCAAGCTTCAGGACCCGCTCGCGCAGCTTTTCCAGATCGATATCAAAGCTCGACGCAGGCAGATCCACGGGCAGCATCGCGCCAAGCCCTTTGGTCACCGCATCCGACGCGCCCTCGATTTCAAGGCTGTGAACCATGAAGGCATCACGGTGCTGGACCTTGTCCACCATCCCATCGATCCCGCTGCTCAGGTTGGCGCGGCGCGTGTCGTCCGAAAGCCAGATCCCCGCCACCATTGCAGCCAGGAAGGCCGGCAGACCGATCCGCACAAGCCGCCGGATCAATGGCCGCAACATCATCCTGTTCAGACGATATGCCAGCCGCGACGGCGCCGGATCGCGACGACCCGCCGCCTTGCCCTGTGGCATCGGCCTGCTTGGCGCGTGACGGACAGGGACCGGACGGCCGGGCTCCTGATCTTGGCGGAAGGGGTTCAGTCCCTGCATAGCGCCTCCTCGACGATCCACGAGCACAGATCGGGAAAGCTCATGCCCGAATAGGCGGCCTGCTCGGGAGCGAGCGAAGTTGGCGTCATGCCGGGCTGGGTATTGACCTCGAGAAGGATCAGACCGTCGAGTCCACGGCTTTCGTCCCAGCGGAAATCGGTGCGGCTGAGACCGCGGCATCCAAGCGCCTGATGCGCCCGGACCGCAAAATCGCGGCATGCGGCGGCAATCTCTTCGGGAATTTCGGCGGGAATGACATGGGTCGAACCGCCGGGCTTGTATTTGGCATCGTAGTCGTACCAGCCCTCGGTCTTGATTTCCGTGATCCCAAGGGCGCGGTCGCCCAGCACGGCCGTCGTCAGTTCGCGGCCCGGCGCGTAGGTTTCGACCATGACACGGGCTGGCATCTTGTCGGAAAGCTGCGGCGGGCTGTTTGCCGCCTCATGCACGATATAGACACCGACCGACGAGCCCTCGTCATTCGGCTTGACCACATAGGGCGGCGCCATCACATGGCGCGCGCGAACTTCGTGGGCATCGGCGATAACGCTTTCGACGACGGGCAGACCCGCCTCGCGGAAAGCCTGCTTGGCGCGGCTCTTGTCCATGGCGATTGCCGAGGCAAGCACGCCGGAATGGGTATAGCGGTAACCCAGCCATTCCATCAGGCCCTGGACGCAGCCATCCTCGCCCCAACGGCCATGCAGCGCGTTGAAGACGACATCGGGCGCACATGCAGCCAGACGCTCGGGCAGATCCCTGCCCGCATCGATTTCGTTGACCTCGTAGCCCGCCTGCCGCAACGCCAGAGCGCATTCACGCCCCGAGGACAGGGATACCTCGCGCTCGGCCGAGGGTCCGCCCATGAGAACTGCGACTTTCGGGGCTGTCCTGCTCGACCTGCCCACCAATTCCTGCCTCGTGAACCCGGTTGATCCGGGTATTTATGAAGCGAGGATAGCCGCAGATACCTGTTCGCAAAAGTCCCTTTTTCGCGTTTTACGCGATTTTTGCTGTGAGACCGGCAGGTTACGGCTCACCGATGCGAATTACCTCCCATTGCAGCTCATGTCCGCTTGTTTCATGGACACGTTTGCGCACGAATTCGCCCAAAGCCTCAAGTTCGGCTGCCGTCGCGCCATCTGCGTTCAGAAGAAAGTTCGGGTGCTTTTCGGACATCTGCGCCCCGCCAAGACGGTAGCCACGCAGCCCTGCCGCATCGATCAGGGCCCAGGCCTTCAGCTCATGCGTATCATCCGCGCGGCCAGTTGATGAATAGCCAGCAGGGTTGCGGAAGGTCGAACCCGCGCTGCGGTCCCTGGTCGGCTGGCTCGCATCCCGCCGGGCGAGCTGTTCATCCATTCGGGCGACGAGTTCCGCCGGATCTCCCGTCGCCGCGCGGAAGCGCGCCTCGGTCACGATCCATCCTTCGGGCAGTTCCGAATGACGATAGCCGAAATGCAGGTCGTGGGCCGCGATCTCGCGGATACTGCCGTCCCGCGTCACCGCCCGGACGGAAATCAGGTGATCCGCCACATAAGACCCGTAGCACCCCGCGTTCATGCGTACCGCGCCGCCGATGCTTCCGGGGATGGTCCGCAGGAAGGTCAGGTCCAGCCCCGCTTCGGCCGCTCGCCGGGCGACATGGGCATCCAGCGCGGCAGCCCCCGTCGTGACGACACCATCCTCGAAGGCAATCGCGTTGAACCCGCGCCCCAGACGGATGACGACACCGCGAATCCCCCCATCGCGGACGATCAGGTTGGAGCCGACGCCGATCGGAAAGACCGGCACAGCCCCGTCAAGCGACGCAAGAAACGTGCAAAGATCGCCTTCGTCGGCAGGCTGGAACAGATATTCCGCGGGACCGCCAACCCTGAGCCAGGTCAGGTCCGCCAGGCTCCGTTGGGGCGTCAGGGCACCGCGCACTTGCGGCAGGGCGACCGGGATCAGGGCGCTGTTGGACATTGCGGGCTCCTCTGGGCAATCGGCGGGCTTGGTAAACCAAAGCCGCGTTTCGCGCAAACCTGCCCTATTGCGCACCGGGATGGGCAGAGCCGCGGCGACGGCGGCGCAGCATTTCAAGCGGGGGCCAGACCAGGATCGACAGGCCGAGCGCCATGAAAAGGACCCCGAAGCCGGGCCCGCAGAGATAGGTCAGCCAGCCAAGAATGGGCACCCCCGCAGCGACAAGCCCCCAGAAAAGGGCGGTCCGCCAGACCGGTCGCAGCAATGGCAGCGCAGATGCGAAGAGCATCCAGCCCAACCCTCCCAGAGCCGCAAGGCCCGGATGGCTGGCCAGCCCGATCACGCCGCCGCCTCCTGCAGCCGGTCCGGGAGATTGTTGGCCCAGGTGGAAATCGTACCAGCGCCCAGGCAGACAACCATGTCGCCGGGCCGCGCCTGCTCTCGCACCAGTCGGGCCAGATCCGCCTCATCGATGACGGCGCGTGCATGGCGGTGACCATGTGCGATGAGCCCCGCGACCAGATCGTCGCGAGATGCACCGGGAATGGGCTCTTCGCCCGCCGAATAGACCTCGGCTATGCCGACGACATCCGCTTCGTTGAAGCAGGTGCAGAAATCGTCGAAGAGGCTCGACAGTCGCGAGAAACGATGTGGCTGGTGAACCGCGATGACCCGGCCCTTGGTGGACTGGCGCGCAGCCTTCAGCACCGCGGCGATTTCGACCGGGTGGTGCCCGTAGTCGTCGATGATGGTGACGCCATTCACTTCGCCCACGCGGGTGAAGCGGCGACCGACGCCCCCGAATTTCGCCAGCGCGTCACGGATCTGGGCGCGCTTCATGCCAAGATGACGCGCCACGGCGACGGCGGCCAGCGCGTTCGAGACATTGTGGTCGCCCGGCATGGGCAGGGTGCAGCCCTCGATGACGGGCGTTTCGCCGTCATTGAGCTCGGCCTCGCCCTGAAGCGCAATATCGAAATGCGCGATACCATTTTCGTAGCGCAGGTTCGTCGCCCGCACATCGGCCTGGGCGTTGAACCCGAAGGTCACGACCCGCCGATCCGACAGCTTGCCGACCAGGGACTGAACCTCGGCATGGTCGGTGCAGCAGACGGCCAGGCCGTAGAACGGAATGTTCGAGACGAAATCCTGGAAGCCCTTGCGCAGCGCATCGAAGCTGCCCCAGTGCTCCATGTGCTCGGGGTCGATATTGGTGACGATGGCGATGGTCGCGGGCAGACGGTTGAAGGAACCGTCGGATTCGTCGGCCTCGACCACCATCCATTCGCCGGCACCCGCGCGGGCGTTCGAACCATAGGCATGGATGACGCCGCCATTGATGACCGTCGGATCGAAGGCGCCGGCGTCAAGCAGCGTCGCGACCATCGTCGTGGTCGTCGTCTTGCCATGCGTCCCGGCGATCGCGATGTTCGACTTGAGCCGCATCAGTTCGGCCAGCATCTCGGCGCGACGAACCACGGGCAGGCCGCGACGACGGGCTTCCTCGAGCTCGGGGTTGCCTTTCTTGATCGCGGTCGAGATCACGACAACGCCCGCCTCGCCGAGATTCTCGGCCCTCTGCCCCTCGAAGACGGTCGCGCCGAGCGTTTCCAGCCGGTCGGTGATCTTCGAACGCCGGGCGTCCGACCCCTGGACGGCATAGCCCAGCGTCATCAGCACTTCGGCAATCCCGGACATGCCGATGCCGCCGATGCCGACAAAGTGGATGGGCCCAAGCTCGCCCGGAAGTTTGGTCGCTGCGTTCATGCGGTCAGTTCCGTCACTAGATCTGCAAGTCGCTGCGCCGCATCGGGGCGGCCAAGGGCCAGCGCGGCCGCAGCCATGGCGGAGGCGCGGGGGCCGTCCGTAAGGATTCCCCGCATGTCGCGCCTGAGGCTCTCAACGTCAAGCACGGATTCGGGAAGGACGATGGCCGCACCGGATTCCGCCACGGCACGCGCATTCGCCGTCTGGTGGTCTCCGGTCGCGGCCGCAAAGGGGATCAGAATGGCCGGGCGGCCGATCACGGTGATGTCGGCAAGGGACGATGCCCCTGCCCGGCTGACGACCAGTTGGCATTCGGCCAACCTGCGCGGCACATCCTCGAAGAAGGGTTGCACCTCTGCCTTGATGCCCGCCTCGCGGTAAGCCGCGCTGACCCGCTCGCCATCCTCGGCGCGGGCCTGATGGCTGACATGGAGACGGGCGCGAAGATCCTCGGGCAAGCCGATGATCGCCTCGGGCACGACGTCCGACAGAACGCGGGCGCCCTGACTTCCGCCGATCACCAGAACGTTCAGCGCCCCGTCGCCCGGCTGGACATAGGGCATGCCAGCCCGATCCAGCACGGCCTTGCGGACCGGATTTCCGGTGTGGATGCCCTCGATACCCGGGGGTAACTGCGTCGGCCAGGTGCCGCAGGCAACCTTGTTGACCCGTCCGGCAAAGGTCGAATTCACGCGGCCCATGACGCCGTTCTGTTCGTGGATCATCCGGGGAATGTTCAATGCCAGCGCCGCCGACATCGCAGGGATGGTCGGATAGCCCCCGAATCCCACCACCACAGCAGGCCGATCCTGTTTCAGGGCACGCCATGCCGAGATCACGCCCGAACCGATACGGAACGGAACCACGAGCTTGGCCGCCGCTCCGCCCCGGGCGGTCGTCGCTGAATCGACCACTTCGCGCGTGACGGCCTCGGGAAAGGCCGTGGCATATCTGGCGCCTCGTTCGTCGGTCGAAAGCTTGACCCGCCAGCCGCGCGCCAGCAATTCCTCGGCAAGGGCCTGGGCGGGAAACATGTGGCCGCCGGTGCCTCCGGCGGCGATCAGGCAATAGGGGATCTTGACGGTCATGACCGGCCCCGACCCAGAACATCCGCCATCCGCCCCTGCGGTCGCGAGCGGGTCAAGGCCAGCAACATGCCGACGGCGATCCCCGACGCAATGACGGACGAACCGCCGTAGCTGACGAAAGGCAGGGTCATGCCCTTGGCTGGCAGCAGGCGCACGGCGACCCCCATGTTGATCACCGCCTGCACACCAAAAGCGCAGGCAAGACCCGTGCCGGCGATCCGGGCAAACGGATCGCGTTCATTCCTGAGCCGGGCGAGCGAACGGATCACGATGGTCGCATAAAGCGAGATGATGATCAGGACGAGGATCAGCCCGTATTCCTCGGCCGCGACGGCGATGATGAAATCGGTATGCGCATCGGGCAGCGACCATTTCACCGACCCCTCCCCGACACCGACGCCGAAGAAGCCACCCTCCTGGATCGCGTTGGTGGCATAGCCGATCTGGGTGCGCGGATCGATTTCGGCAGCCAGGAAGCCGTCGATCCGACGCGCGAAATGTTCCGACGCGTTATACGAGAAAAGCCCGCCCACAGTCGCCAGGGCAAGCACGCCAAGCAGGATGTAGAGCGGCGCGCCGGCGATGAAGAACATCACGCACCACGAAAAGAGCACGAGCGAGGCCTGGCCGAAATCCGGCTGCAACGCCAGCATGACGACTACGACGCTCGCGACAAGCGCCGAGATCGAGCGTCCGGGCGGCCCGCCCACTTCCTGGCTCGCGGCCATGAACCAGCCACAGATGGCGATAAAGCAGGGTTTCAAGAACTCGGAGGGTTGGATCGACATCCCGCCGGGTAAGCGCAACCAACGCACCGCGCCCTTTCCGAAATCGGTTCCGATCAGCGGCAAGAGAAAGATCGCCGTCATCGCAACCACGAAGCCCAGCACGCCGATACGCCTGACCTGGCGCGGCGAGAAGGTCGAGATGACCAGCATGACAAGCAAGGCGGCCGAGCCGAAAACTGCCTGCCGCGTCACATAATAGAATTGCGGCAAGTTGTTCTTTTCGGCCAACGGCACGGATGCAGCCAAACCGAGAAGTATCCCGATCGAGAATAGCCCCAGCACACAAGCCAGCGACCATCGGTCGACCGTGCGCCACCAACGTGGAAGAATCGGATCACCAGCCCGCACGGGCGTGGTGCCAAAGACCATCTCGGTCATGGATGAACCGCCGTCACTGCCTCTGCCAAATCCCGTCTCCGGGTGCCCGTTTTTCCGGGTCTGTTCGGGATGATAGCGCGAATGCCACGTTCACGCTACCACGGATTCATCGATTGCGTGCGAGATCGCTCCACAACCCTGAGGGTAAGGGCCGGAAAGGCCCTTTTCTCTCTCGCTTCGCGGTTCTAACTATCGCGGGACCGAATGGGGATCCGAAGATGCTTTACAATTCGACGGCCGAATGGCTCATGGCGCCACGCAAGCGCGTGCTGTTTTTCGGCATGTCGGGACTGGGCAAGACCTATCTCGCGACCATGCTCAGGAATGCGGGCGACTGGTTCCACTATTCCGTCGATTACCGCATCGGAACCCGCTACATGGGCGAGCTGATTGCCGACAACTTCAAGCGCGAGGCGATGAAAGTACCTTTCCTGCGCGAGCTTCTGCTGTCGGATTCCGTCTATATCGCCTCGAATATCACATTCGAGAACCTCGCGCCGCTTTCGACCTATCTCGGCAAGCCCGGCAGCCCGTCGCGCGGCGGGCTGGACTTCGAGGAATACATGCGCCGTCAGGACCAGCATCGAGCGGCTGAAATCTCGTCGCTGCTGGATACGTCGCATTTCATTCACCGCGCAAAGGACATCTACGGAATACCGAATTTCGTCTGCGACTCGGGCGGGTCTGTCTGCGAAGTGGTCGACCCTTTCGCGGCAAGCGACCCCGTGCTGGACGCGCTGGAACGCGATCTTCTGCTGGTCTGGATCAAGGGTTCGGATGCGCATACCGCCGAACTGGTGCGTCGCTTCGATCGCGCGCCGAAACCCATGTATTATCAGCCGCAATTCCTGGACCGCGCATGGACGGATTACAGGGTTGAAATGGGGCTGCGCGAAGAACAGGTCAATCCAGACGAATTCATCCGCTGGACCTATGCACGCGCCCTTGCCCATCGCCAGCCCCGCTACGAGGCGATGGCGCGGCGCGGCGTGACGCTGCAAGCCGAGGAAGTTGCCGAAGTTCACACGCCGGACGACCTGATCGCCCTGATCGGCCGAGCCATCGACAGAAAGGACGCATGATGCCCATCACCCTGCCAAATGACCTGCCCGCCTTCGACATCCTGTCGAACGAGGGCGTGATGGTCATGTCGCCGGGTCGGGCCGCGACCCAGGACATCCGGCCCTTGCGCATCGGGCTTCTGAACCTGATGCCGAAGAAGATCCAGACCGAGAACCAGTTCGCCCGGCTGATCGGCGCGACACCTTTGCAGATCGACTTCCAGTTGATCCGCATGTCCGACCACGAAAGTCGCAACACCGCGGCCGATCACATGCAATCCTTCTACCGGCGCTTCAGCGAGGTCGAGGCCACGGGCGAAAAGTTCGACGGGCTCGTCATCACGGGTGCCCCGATCGAGCACCTGCCCTTCGAGGAGGTGACCTATTGGGACGAGCTGACGCGCGTCTTCGAATGGACCCAGAGCCATGTGCATTCGACCTTTGGGGTCTGCTGGGGCGGCATGGCGATGGCCTGGCATTTCAACGGGCTGAAGAAACACATCCTCGATCACAAGGCCTTCGGCTGCTTTCGGCATCGCAACCTTGCGCCCGCCAGCCCCTATCTGCGCGGCTTCTCGGATGATGTGCTGGTTCCCGTCAGCCGCTGGACCGAAGTGCGCCAGAATGAAGTCGACGCCATCCCGGCCCTGCGCACGCTGATTGCGTCGGATCAGGCTGGACCCTGCCTGATCGAAGATCCGAGCCGGCGCGCGCTCTATGTCTTCAACCATTTCGAATATGACAGCACGACGCTTAAGGACGAATATGATCGCGACGTGATCGCAGGCAAGCAGATCAACGTCCCGGTGAATTACTATCCGGATGACGATCCCAGCCAGCAACCCACGAACCGCTGGCGCAGCCATGCCCACCTGCTTTACGGTAATTGGATCAACGAGATCTACCAGACGACCTATTATGATATGGAGCAGATCGGAAAGGGCTGAGCCGTGGCGAAGAAATCCGAAAACAAGGCACTGGCAACGGACCATCCGGACCTGCCCTATGTGGGCGCGATCACGCGCTACCTTGAAAAAGACGCCCCTTCAGACATTCGCAAGACGATCAAGAAGGCTGACAAGAACGGCATTCTGAGCAAGACCTACCCTTATCCCGAAGAGATGAAATCCAAGGATTACGACGCGCATATGGAACTGCTGCAATTGCAGCTTGTCCGAATGATGCGGGACGTCATCCACACCGGAAAGCGCGTCGTGGTGCTTTTCGAGGGTCGCGATGCCGCCGGCAAGGGCGGCACGATCGAGCGCGTGCGCGAAAATCTCAATCCGCGTTCGGCCTATATCGTCGCCTTGCCCAAGCCCAATGAGCGCGAGGCCGGACAATGGTATTTTCAACGTTATGTCGATTGGCTCCCCGCGCAGGGCGAAATCGCGCTGTTCGACCGCAGTTGGTACAATCGGGGTGTCGTTGAAAAGGTCTTCGGCTTCTCGACCGACAAGCAACGCGAGACGTTCTTTCGCCAGTTGCCGCATTTCGAGGGGATGTTCGCCGATGACGGCATCACCCTCGTCAAGCTGTGGCTCAGCGTGGACCGCGCCGAACAGCTGAAGCGCTTTCTTGACCGCGAAAAAGACCCGCTGAAGCATTGGAAGCTCAGCTCGATCGACGTGGACGGGCTCGCGAAATGGGACGACTATACGGCAGCGATCCACGACACCCTGACACGCAGCCATTCCCATGTCGCGCCCTGGACGGTGATCCGATCCGATGACAAGAGACGTGCGAGGATCGCGGCCATCCAGACCATTCTGCATGCAGTAGATTATGTGGGTCGCGATGATGCGCTGATCGGTCGGCCCGATCCCCAAATCGTTGGTGGACCGGAACTTCTGTCCGACTGAGGCGCCCTAGGGGCCTCGCGGCATCGCGCGCCCCTCGGGCGGTGTCGAAAGGGCCAGAGCAGCCGAGCACGCTGGATGGGAAGCCATGCGATGAATGATCATGAACGGTTCGCTTGTTTCGACTACAAGAGCCAACCTTCCCGCGATCGTCAGGATTGGCCGGGATGCCTGTTGTCCTCCCGGCGACCATGGCACCAGTTCACCGGCGGCCTGTTGAAGCGCGGCGGCTCGGTGATCGCTGCGCTCATCCTTTCCATCGCCCTGTGGCTGGGTCTGATGGCGCCGATCCACGCGCAGGATCTGCCGGATTGGCAGGACGCCCATGTCAATGACTTCGCCAGGCTGCTTGGTCCCGGCGATGCCGAGGCGATCCGGATGGCGCTCAGCGACTTGCGCAGCACGACCGGGGTCGAGGGCACGATCGTCACGCTGTCGGATCGCGCCACCCATGGCGGGGCGGACGGGCTGGAACCCTTCGCGACGCGCCTTTTCAATCACTGGGGGGTGGGCGATGCCGGGCGCAAGAACGGGTTCATGATACTCGTTCTGGCCAACGACCGCGAAGCCCGCATCGAACTGGGCGCGGGCTACCCGACCGAGGCGGACATTCGCGCGCAAGACATCATGCGCAACACGATGCTGCCCGCTTTCCGCGACGGTCGGATGTCCGAGGGCATCCGGCAAGGCACCGAGGCCGTGATCTCGCTGATTGCACGCCCCGGCGCTCCGGCGCTGGCGCCAGCTGCTGCCTCGGGCACGAATTGGGTCGACCGGGCACTGAACCTCGTCTTCTTCGGGGCCTTCGCCGCGATCTTCGGCGCGATCGGGCTCAGGCACTGGCGGCGCAGACATTGCCCCGAATGTGGCAAGGGCGGGCTCGAAACCGCACGCGAGGCGGTGCAGACCCCGCAAGAGGATGGCGGATATCTGGTCGCGGACAGCCAGACGATCCGGTGCTGTCCGCATTGCGGATGGTCGGAAAGCCGGCGCATGCCGATGCCCCGACGCGTCTATTACGGTCCGGCGGGAGACGTCCTCAGAAGCGAGCGCAACCCCGAGTATCGCGCGCGTTCAGGGAGCGGCTCGTCCGGTTTCGGTGGCGGCTCATCGCGCGGCGGCGGGGCCTCGGGACGCTGGTGACACGGGCTGCCGGTTGAACCGGCAGTGTATGCAAAACGGGCAGTGGGGGCGCAGCGAAAGCTTGCGACACAGGTTTGAGACAGATAGCGTCGCAATCATCTGCTCTGAATTAAAGGTCCCAGATGAAACTTCTGCGCTCCTCGGCTCTCGCGCTCGTTCTCTCGGGCGCGGCGCTTGCCGCCCCCGTCCATGCCGCCGATTCCGAACTGACCGTGTTCGACTGGGCCGGCTTTGAGGAACCTTCGATCTTCCAGGCCTATGTCGACAAATACGGCGACAGCCCGACCTACGCCTTCTACGGCGATGACGACGAGGCCTATCAGAAGCTCGCCTCGGGGTTCAAAGCCGATGTCGCACATCCCTGTTCGCAGATGGTGTCCAAGTATCGTGATGCGGGGCTGATCGAACCCTGGGACACTTCGAAGATCCCGAACTTCGACTCGATCGATCCCAAATTCCTGGAATCCTCGATCTTCAAGGACGATCAGGGCGTCTGGTTCATTCCGACCGACTGGGGCGCAACCGCCATTGCCTATAACACCGAGACGGTTCCGGCCGAGGACGTGGCCAGCCTGAATGTCTTCCTTGATCCCAAGTATCAGGGTCGCACCACCCTTCCGGATTCTTCGGACGACATCTGGGCGCTGGCCTATCTTGCGACCGGCGTGACCGATTGGACCGAGGTGACGGACGAACAGTTCCAGGCCGCGGCAGACTGGCTGCGCAAGGCACATCAGAACGTCGCCGCCTATTGGGCCGACCCGTCCGAGCAGGCTCAGCTGATGGCTTCAGGTGCGGTCGATGTGGCCTGGTCGTGGAATGACGGTGTGGTCCTGCTTGAAAATGACGGCTTCCCGGTCGGCTTCCAGCGTGCTCCCAAGGAAGGGTCCTCGACGTTCTTCTGCGGTTTCATCAACATGAAGGGCGGACCCGGCAGCGAGGAAAAGGCGCATGACTTCATGAACGCCTGGTTGGAGCCTGGATCGGCCAAGGCGCTGCTCGACACCATCGGCTACGGCCATACTTCGACGGTCGCCATGGAAACGGTCAAGGACGAGCCGGCCGTGAAGAACGGCCTGTCCGAGGTTGATGCGCCGATCCTTGCCCAGACGCCGAACGATCCCGCCCAACGCGAAAAGCAGTTGGCCGAATTCGAGAAAATCAAGGCCGGCTTCTGATCCGCGAAGCTCGCGCGCAACCATCCGAAGGGAGGCCCCTGGCCTCCCTTTTTCCATTTGGACCAAGGCGGATACAGCCCCGGCAAAGCGGTCGGTCCCTTGCGCATGTGAAACTCCCGACCTATATTCCCCTTCGTCCGGGCTTGCCCGGACTATGGACATAAACGCGCAGGTAATAAGCGGATCGGACCCGGGGGCGGTACCCGGCGGCTCCACCAAAATCCCTCGTTGGGGGCACTTGGGGCCGAAACAGGATCGACGAACGTCTAAAGCTGTTTGCTTTGTCTCGGTGAGCTACCACCGATATCGGTGCAAATTGTACAGTTGCCAACGACAACCGTGCTCCGGTGGCTCTGGCTGCGTAAGCAGTTCGAGTACCGAAACTTAAGCCCTTGCGCCTAGCAGCGTAAGGCGGGGCCCGCAGGAGCCTGGCAACAGAATCCTGCACTTTATTCCATTATCTGTAAGCATCTGATTTCCCTGCCTAATGGGTTTCCAGTTTTGCAACGGTTTTACAGTTTGCGTTCCCGATACGTGCTGAGGACGGTCTGGGCCGCTGCTACACGGTCTTGATGGCGGCTGTAACGCTCGACCATTTCGACCGACATTCCGATGGTGTCGCTGATCTGCTGGCCGGTGTATCCGGCGCGGCGAAGACGGATGACAGCATTCGCTCTGAGCCCGTGCCAGACGACGCCGTCGAGTTCGTCGTGCTTGTCGCGGTATTTGTCGAATTCCTTCCACAACTGATTCGGGCTGACCGGCTTTCCGGTGTTCTTGCCGCTGTCTTGCAGCAGGAACGGCCCCGGCCGCTTTTCCCATGTCGCCATTTCCGCTTCCAGTTCGGGGAAGATCGGGCAGACGGGACGAACGCCGGTCTTCTTCTGCGGCAAGCTGATGGTGTTGCCGTCGACGTCGGTCCAGCCCATACGGACGATGTCGCTGGCGCGCTGGCCGGTGTAGCGGGCAAGGAAGAAAGCTCGACGCAGCATCCCCGCCAGGTTCTTTTCCGCGAAGGTAAGCTGGTCGTCGGTCCAAGGCTCATGCCCGCCCTTCGACTCGAAGGTCTTCACGCCGTGGACGGGATCGGTATGCAGCAGCCCGACGGGACCGCGCGCCCATGAGCACATGCTGCGCAATGCATAGAGGATGTTATTTGCCCTGCCCGGCTTCACAGCCCCGATCTTGACCATGAGTTCTTCGACATGGGCGGGACGCAAGTCTTCTGCCGGTAGGTTGCCCCAGAGGTCGCGCACGACTTCCAGATAGCGCCGATACTGCGATTGCGTGGCCGGGGTGATCTGTTTTCGCGCGGAAGGCCAAGAGGCGACGTAGGCATTAATCAACGCGCCGATGGTGTCGGTCCTCTCAGCGATGCCTTCCAACTGTCGGATGGTCGCCCAGAATTCGGGGGATCGGGGATCGTCGGGAAGGCGGATGCGTGGCCCTACGTCCGGCGTCCCGCGCCCGGTCTGATGGTAGTAGTAGAACCTGCCCCGAGCCTTTACGCGGTGGACGCCTCGCGGCAGTTCGATCTTAGGTGACACGGCCCAGCGCCTCCTTGAAGGGATCGGTCGGCGGCAATGGCGGGGCCAGACGGTCGACGACTTCGGGCCAGAAGTAGCGGACAGCACCCTTGTAGCGGCGCGGCTGCGGCAAGATGCCGTGGCGGGTCCATTCGTCGACGGTCGAGACGCTGGCGGACAGTTCCGCCGCCAAGTCTGCTTTCGAAAGGAACATGGGCGGACGCTCGCCTTTGACGACCGGCCGCTTCGTCATGCGCAATCCGCTTCCAGATCAATGCCGACGACTTCGCTGCCGACAATCATCAGCCGCGCCGCTGCCGCCTCAATCATCTCATGGCACACCAGCAGTTTAGCGGCTTGGTCTGCGAAGTTTTCAATGAGGCTCGTCATTGCCTCGGGCTCTGCTTCGAACCCGGTGCGCAATTCGTTCTTGGTCTTTGCGATCAAAGAGCCAGCAAGACGAATGTGCGCCCCAAGATGCATCTGCCAGTCTGCACCGAAGTGCTCTTTCGGGAAGGGCACGGCATCGAATGAGATGCCAGAGTCGTTCGCGGGAATCGTGTCCATCGTTCTCTTTCCTATGCTTCCTGCCGTTCCATCCGCTCGCGGACGGCTCTGACGATTTCAGAATTCTGACTGCTGGCGTTCTTGCTCGCCTGCTCGACCAGCCACGCCTTCACATCGGCAGGCAGTCTAAGGGGGAATGCGGCCTTTACTTGCATGGTCCTCTCTTACACACACATCACTGTCACCTCTAAGTGACATTAGGTGTGCAATTGATGCCAGTCAAGAGTGACTATAGAAGGCACACAAGAGATGACACGAGGAAGACATGGCCAAGGAACCAGAAGAGGACACACCGTCGGGACCGGACAACATCCGACGCGTCTACGCCCTTCCAGCCGAGATGGTGGAGCGGATCACCAAGTTCCAAAAGGACAAGGGCCTTACGTCAGAGGTTGAGGCCGTTAGACGTCTTCTTGATGAGGCGCTCAAAACACGGGACAATCTTGAGACGTTGATAAATCGAATCTTGGCAAAACTCGGACAAACGAAAATCGCCTCTGAAGCTGCCCGCGATGTTCTAGTCGGGCATCCGCTGGTGGCCTCGATCTCATTCGGTGACGACTATGTTCAGTTTTCACTGAAGAACGAAATGACCGCTCGCGTGTTCGAGAACGGAAAGGTTGAAATCGTCAGCCGGGGCTACGGTGAAGCCGACTGGGAATTTTGGGACGACAAGAACAGGTATAAAGGCGGCGGCTTTGATATTGGCGTTCCGTTCTAGGGATCGAGAAATGACAGACGCGGTTTGGTATTTCGACCGGAACGGGACGCCCGCCTTCTATCGGGACGGCGACAACGTCTTCAAAGACGGGAAGCGCATTTACTGGATTTCGAGCGGCAACTGGTATTCGAATGCCTCCGGGCCTGTCCGACGGGCGTTCTATGAGTCGGAGAAATGGCTCATTGACGATACCGGCACCGGCCAGTTCTACCGCTCTTAACCGGCCCCTGCCTGTTAAGCCCTCTTACGCCTCGACCATGACCTCGATCTGAATGACGCCGTGAATGGTAACGCCGTCGGGATCGTCCATGATGCGCACCAGCGACACGGATGCCGGGTGCATGGTCAGGGCGTTCTGATCGGCCCAGCCATTCAGCGCCGCCGCGACATCGTCGACCACATCCTCGGCCGCACCCTTGCTCGCCTGACTATGCCAGATGTCCGCCTGCAACGTGACCTCACGGGCCTCGATGCATTCGACCGAGCCGTCGGTCCAATAGCTCGGCCCTAATGTGCAGTATGGGAAGATGGCGTCCTCAGTGGCACGGTCATAGACACGGCCACCCAGCGCCGGAACCTGATCCTTGATCCGCGCAATGACGATCTGCCGCAGAGTTCTTCCGGCGCGCATGGGTCAGTCCTCCACTAGCATTGCAAGCATGGCGTCCTCACGACGCGGGTCTTCCTTGAGGTCGAAGGTCCGGTCGTCGATTTCGACGCGCCATTCGGATGTGATCTGCCGCGCAGCCGCGAAGTCGCGGATGGTGACGACGGCCGGGGCCTTCGACTGTAACCGCGCCTGCATAACCGCCTCTGATCCGCGCAGATAACGGATGTGCGCCGCGCAGGTGAATTGCAGAGTCCAGCCTTGGACAATCATGCCGTCGGCGTCGACTTCCTCGACAGGCTCATAGAAGCCCGCGCGCCGGGTCAGTTCGGATGCGTTCATGTCTTCGCCCTCTTGCGCCGTTCCCGCTTCCGCAGGTTTTCCATGTGAACCGCACAACGCAGTGTGCAGTATCGCGCCAGCCCGTGAACCTCGGCCGGGATCGGGGTCTTACACCAGCCGCAGACACGATCCGCCCTGGCGTCCAGCCGCGCCGCTTTCCGCAGTCGGTATTCATCGGCACAACAGCATTTCGGGCTGCAATAGAGCCGGATATTCGACATCTTCGTCACCGGGATGACGCCGCCGCAGAACCGGCAATGGTCGGTAAAGCTCAGCATCAGATCCAGCCCCCTTGATGGTGCTGAATGCGGTCCCAGATGGTTTCCTCACTCGCTTGACGCCGGGCATTCAGCCGGTAGTTGTGAACCTTCGCGCAGCCGCTTGAGCAAAACTTGAAGTGCCCTTGCGGCAAAGGACCGTGGCATTTTGCACAGCGGGTCCGCTCAATCAGAGCGCCGCTGCATATTGCCCAATCCGGCTGACCTTCGTCCCAAGCCGGCCGAATGGCCCGCACCTTGAGGAAGGCATCGTCGAGAAGATCGCGCGCCGCCAGATCGGCGGTCTGCCAGCCCCACCCCTGTCGACACAGGTCAGACCGGATGCCTGCCCTTAGCGGCCCTTCCAGCCCGAACAGACTGCCAGTGTCGCCAGCCTCAAATGCCAGCCAGATCACGCGGGCCAGTTCCTTGACCAGCATGTTATAGCGGCGCTCGCCCAGACGCCCACGACGCGCGTCCCTCGCCCGCCGCTCTTTCCGATTGATGAGATGGGCGGGCATCTGCAACACGGGCTCAATCCTCTTTGGGTGCGGCCTTCTGTTCCGACTGCATGTTCATGGGGCTGAGGAAGACATCTGCGTCGGCGTCGGATCGTGGATTGAGATGCTCGAAGCGGCGCAGGTCATTGGCGCTGTAGAGCCCCGTCTCCCGGCCGATACGGTAGCCTTGCAGGCGGGTCAGGAAGTCGGCGCGGACCAGAAGGTCGGTGTCGAATTCGACTTCATGGTTCCGACGTCCGGCATCGCTGAAAAGGTCGCGCATGATGGCTTCCTCCCAGCGGACCAGCCACGGCTGCACGGTCCCGGCCGCGAATTGGCGGCGCAGTTCGACGACGTTGGAATAGTTCGCGCCTGACAGTTCTTGCAGCAACGGCGGCGGAACGTTGAAGATTCGCGCGACTTCCAGAACGGCCAGCCGACGGGCTTCCGACAGTTCGGCGTCATGGGCGGTCGAGGATACAGAGACCCAATCGCTGCCTTCTTCCAGCACGCCGATCTTGCCCGCATTCTCGGCCCCGCCATAAAGCGCATTGAGGCTGTCGCGCAGTGTGCGGGCAGCGTCAGGGCCAATCTGTTCAGGATGCTTCACAAAGCCGCTCAGACGGGCGCCATTACGCCAGATGGATTGTGCGAAGCGTTCGGTCGCCACAGCGCCGCCCAGCGCCTCGCGGCAGCGATCCAGACGCGAGCGGGGCGTAAAGGGATCGTCCCAGCGGTCGCGGATGGTGAAGACTTCGTCGGGCAATAAGCGGCGAGTGCCGACTTCGTCGCTGACCTGATAGCGGATGCGCCGGGTGCCGGGGATTCGCTCGATGTTGATCTGCCCCGGATGGACCGGCCACAGCGCCACGGGTCGACCGTTGCCGTCCCGCTCGATCTCGGCATAGGCAGCGCCGAAAATCAGGCAGTTCGCCTGCATCATGGCGACAAGCTCGGTGGGTGTCTGTAGATCGTTCGGGGCGATCGTGAAGAGCCGGGCCACGGGATGCGACGCCTCGACATCGCGGACGCCGTCACCGTCCTTGCGATACACGTTGAGCGGAAGCGCCGCGACAGCCTCAGAGATGACCGTCACGGCGTTGAATGCGGCGGCATTACCTTCGACAGCGGCAGGCGCAATGCAGCCCCCTGCCAGCGAAGGCAAGCCCAATGTCGCCAGCAAGTCCCAGGATGTGGCGCGGGTTTCTCCAGATTTGGAGACACCCCTGCGAAGGATGCGGTCGAGGATGCTCATAGGCAGGTATCCAGGAAGCGGCGGGCGGCAACCAATTTGCCAGACGCGGCCAGTCGCCGCCTCGCCTGCACTATTGTCCCGTCGTAGGCAGGGAACGCCGAGACAATGCTGATTTCGTGAAGATTGATGCTGCGAAGTTCGCGGCGGCTTTCCTGCCAGCGTTCATCCTTGACAGTGAAGCCAAAGGAAGCCCCGCCGACGTCGCCACGCTCGGCCAGTTCGAGAATGTCGCGGCCAAAGCTGGTATTCGGAACGTCGAGTTCGAAATGCAGACCGCGCGTGTCCTCGGCCAGTCGCAGCGTCCCTGAGCGGGTGCGGGCCAGAACAGCGCGTTCGTCATGATCGGCAAGGGCAAGGATGTCCCTGCCCCCTGCCAGCGTGTCCTTGAAGGCGCCGGGAATGATGACTTCGGTGAAGTCCCGGATGCGGGTGTCCTGACCGAAGACGGCGGCATAGCCTTCCAGCTTGCGACCAGCGGCCCGAAGTTCAATCGAAGCCCGGCGTTCCATGTCAGACTTCCAGATCGTCAGCGACCGCGAAGCTTTCCGCATGGCGGACCGCGACGTCGACATCCTGCATCGCCCGAACCTGCACGCGTCCCCGCGCATAGGCAGTATCGCCATAAGGGTTGACCAGCAGGTCGAGACCGGACCAGCGACCAATTAGCAGTTGCGACCATGCGCCGAAGATCACGGTCGAGGTGTCAGGCGTTCCTGCTGCGGTCGGAATGGCGGTCGAGGTGCCAACGCCATAGCCCGCCAGATTGCCGGGATCGGTCATCAGGAAGCCATGCTCAGGCTCGGCTGATACCTTGTTCGTGCCGCGCAGCTTAGCGACCGCTGCCGGGTTCATGGCCCAGTTCAGCGAACCGATGTCGGCGTCTTCGTTCTGAATGTCGGCAATCATCGCCAGCACTTCCGACCAGCTGGGGGTCGCCAGCGTCGAGGATGCCACGCCAGCGGCGTTGACGACGCCGACGGGGGTGTTGCCGGTGCCAGTGCCGAAGATCGCCTGATAGTCGATTGCACGGGCCACCACAGCGGCCAGATCGCGGCGGACAAGCTGTTCGACGGCAGGGACCGCGTTAATCATGGTGCGGCGGCTGTAGCTGGTCAGGGCGCCGACAGTCTTCGGTGACAGGTTGACGTCGGTGAAGTTCGCGTCGGTTTCCGTCAGGGCAGCATCTTCGGCCAGCCATTGCGCTGCGGACGATGCGGTCTGCTTGGGAATGTCGATGGTGCCGACAAGTCCGTCCAGCACGGTCGCGCCCAGCCGGGCGGTCATGAT
The DNA here is from genome assembly GCF_031822435.1 of Paracoccus sp. MBLB3053. Taxonomy (NCBI): domain Bacteria; kingdom Pseudomonadati; phylum Pseudomonadota; class Alphaproteobacteria; order Rhodobacterales; family Paracoccaceae; genus Paracoccus; species Paracoccus aurantius. Next base: position 2,833,995 of record NZ_JAVQLW010000001.1, read on the forward strand.
CGCGCTGCGGCGCATGTCGATGAACAGATCGCCGCGATGCACGTTCGGGACCAGATCGGCAGCGGCGCCAGAGGTCAGGAGGGTTCGCTTTTCGAGGAAGACTTCGTCAGGGACCGCGATGCCGGTGAAGGCTCGACCAGAACGGCGTTGCAGTTCCGCCGATAGTTCGCGTTCGCGGCCGTCGTCGACACGCTCGCCCATGGCTGCACGGATTGCGGTCGTCAGGCTGAATTCACGGGCGCGGTCTTCATATGCACCATCGCCACGGCCAGAGACGACGGCAGGCGCGCTGCGTTCCATCTCGGCAATGTCTTTGGCACGCTGAATCTTCCCGTCCAGTGCGGTGATGTCGCGCTTGAGGTCGGCGTGGCGCCTTTCCTCATCGGCGGTATAGTCGTCGCCACGGGTTTCGACAGCATCAGCCAGACGGCGCATTTCCGCGACCGCCTGACTGCGCTGTTCTTGCAAGTCATGAATGCGCATTGTTGATCCTTCAAAGGGCTTGGCGCGTCTCACGACGGGCCTGTTCGAACAGGTTAATAATACGTCAGCACTTCTTACCTATCAAGCAATGAATACGCCCCGTTGCGCGTAGACCGAACGCTTTGGCGCCGGGGTCCGCGCGGCCAGACCGATCGCCATTGCCGCCGCCTGCAAGCCGTCAATCCGGCCTGTCGCCTTGGCCTTGTCCAGCTTGCGCCCGCCTGCCGGGTTCATCGTCGCAATCGCATTGGCGACACACATCGTCAGGGCAGGATTGTTCGGATGCCTGAGTTCGCCTTGCAGGACCAGCTTCTCGACCGCGTCCAGCGCCGGTGCCATGTCCTGAAAGCCCTGCCCCCATGCTTCCATCGGCAGCTTGACGCCCTCGTCCGCCATGATTCGCTCGACTTCCTTCATTCCCCAGCGGTCGAACGCCACGCCCTGCACGTCATAGAGCGCCGCAATCTCGGCCAGACGACAGACGACGAATCCCTTGTCGATCGCCCTGCCCGGCGTTGCCTCGATGAAGCCCTGCCGCACCCATGTCTTATATGGCACATGGTCCATCCGTTCAGCTTCGTCCAGCCCGTCCTTAGGCTTCCAGAACCATGCCAAGAGGTCGCCGGTATCGGGGAAAAACGCTGCCAGAGCCGTGAGGTCGACGGTCGACGACAGGTCGAGCCCCAGATAGCAGCGCCGCCCTTTCAGCGTCTCGATGTCGATGTCCGCCGCGCAAGCCCGCCAGTCGGGCGCCGCCAGGAACCGGGCTTCTGACTCGACGCGCATGTTCAAGCGCAGGTTCATGAAGCGCGGCAGGAATGACGGCGCTCGCTTGGCCCGCTCGGCTTGGCTGCGGAATTCCTTTTCGTCGAGGAAGATGCCCCATGCCGGATTTACGGCCTGCCAGAGCTTGTCGTCGAACGGGTCTGCATCTTCCGGCGCGGCGGTCATCTGCAAGTAGACCGTCGGGTCGACGCCCTTCTTCGCGTCGTCGATCAGGATGCTGAGCGGGTGCTGGTCGGTCGCTGCCTGCGTCGAGATGACGATGCCCAGCGATTCCTTGCGCTTGCCCTGAGCCGTTTGCAGGTTGTCGAACAGCTCGTCGGTGCGGACTTGCGCATACTCGTCATACACCCACAGCGACGGGGCCAGACCGTGACCGCGCCGGACATCGGCCGAAAGCGCCTCATAGGTCGAGCCTTTGCCGTCGCCGGCCAGAACCTCAATGATCTTGTGGAACCGCTGGACGTTGCAACGTTCGTCGAATTCGGGAACGGCCTCGATGATTGCCGACATCTCATTGAACAGCAGCGACGCCTGCTTCTTGTCGACGGCCGCACTGTAAATCTCGCCCCGCTGTTCCGCTTCCGGCCCGATCAGATGGCACAGACAAAGCCCGGCAATGAGCCCGGTCTTGCCGTTGCCGCGCGGTTCCGACTTGATGGCGGTCCTGATGGTGCGCCTGCCGTCGGCGTCGACGTTGCCATAGATGGCTTCGATGAATTGACGCTGGTTCGGCAGCAGCTTCATCTTCTTCCCGGCCAAGATGCCTTTGGTGATCGGCAGGAATTCCATGAAGGCGACGACACGTTCCACACGGGACAGCCCGCGCTTGCTCCAAGGCAAGCGACGCTGCGGCATCGGCTCGACGCCCTTGCGCCTTTTAGCCCCCGGACCACGCAAACCCATGCAACTAACCCTTTTCCGATGGGGGACGCGGGTGTGACGGCCCATTTGCCGGTGATTGAACGCCCCCCGGATGCCACGGATGATCCGGGTCGAGCGGCATTCCATCCGCGTCACAGCCCCGATGCTTTGGCAGCACCCATGCCTTGCCCTGCCGTTCGGCGTGGGTCTTCTGATTGTGACAAGGTTGGCAGACCGACATCCAGTTCGACGGGTTCCAGACCAGACCGCCACGCTTCACAGGGACGATATGGTCGACATGCTCGGCAGGTCGCTTGTCACATGCTTGGCAGATCGGATCACGCGACAGCTTCGTCCGCCTGCACTTCTGCCACCTGCTTGTGTCGTAGAACCGGGTCACGGCTCGACGTCGTCTTCGGCTTCCTCGCATTCCCTGACCGCTGGGTCTTTCCAATCGCGCAACTGATGAATGAGACTGCGGACATGGAACGGGACAACGCGGTCGCCGCCGCTGGTCAGTTCCCTGTTCTGATACCAATGTGTCGCAAGCGCGATGATGGCGAAGCAAGCCCGCTCTGGCATTTCGTCCACATAGTCATGCCCCGTTGCAGTCCGCACATATTCCGATGCTGCATTGAGCAGGTTGGCAAGCGTGGCGTCTTCGTCGTCGAAGTCGACGCGGGCATACAGTTTAAGGGCGCCGAGATCGGGAAAGGGCATAGAGGTCCATCCAAGGGCTAGGCACGCTTCACAGCGGGCAGGATCAATATACCAGACGCCGATTAGGTCAGCAACGCTGTCGTATTGCGTCCCGCGATGTCGGGGCGGGGCGGAACGGCGCATGATTTCAATACAGGACAATCACTTAGGTCTGAAATGTTCCACATATGGAGAGGGAACCGGATGGAGTCGACGACCTTTGAACCGACCACCCGTCCCCACCCGTTCCTTCCCGTCCCGGCGCAGTCCCGCAGGCGGGGAAGACCGTCCCCTCCATATGTGGAACATTTCCCAATTTTATAGCATGAATTCAAAGACATGATGCGCCGAAAATCGGTCGTCATTTCTGCGATACCGACATCATCCAAAGCCCGGCCTGATTGGCGGCTTTCAGCATGACTTCTTCCAGAAGATCGCGCTTAGATGCTGGCACAAGGAACGAGTCATGCACGGGCAGCGCGACGACGCCCTTGTCCAGCATGTCGGACATCACGCAACTGGCGATGTCACTGTCTATGGTCATCAGCCTTGCGCCCGCATCGCTATGGAACGCGTGGGCAATCGGCCGGTGCATGACCTTGATGGCGTCAATGAGTTCGCCAGCAGCACGCAAGGCAGCTTGTGAACCAAGAGGCGCGACCGCTTCCATAGGGTCCGCATGGGCAAGTGCATGGCGGGCCTGATGCGGCGTTTGAGCGTTTATCAGGATCAGCAGCGCGACCTTGACCAGCTTTCGCGGCCAGCCCGCAATCTCGTAGCAATCCGACGGCATCGTCGCGCCAGCCTCGGCATAGAGAATGGCCGGATGCAAAGTCTTGTAGTCCAGTTCGACGACCGGCTCGCCGCTGATGGTCACAGCGCGACGCGCTTCCGACGGAAGATTCTGCCAGCTTGGCCCCATAGCGTAGTGGCGCCCCCCGCGCTTCGATGTCTGATTATAGATGCGGGCCAGCGGTGCCACGACTGAGGCGTCCAGCCCAGCGCCCGCGATGGCCTCATTGAAACGAATGACCTGCTTGCGCTTCCGGTCTAGGTCGCGCGTATTCCGGTAATCCAGAAGGTTGCCGTCGGCGTCGCGCAGAAGAATGACCTCGGCAGGGCGGGCCAATGTCGGGACCGATGTGCCAAGGATCTTCGCATGAATTCCGCGCAGGTCATCGGTTGCCCGAAGCGCACTTTGCCAGCCCCGTTCGCCGGGCGGACGACGGTCATGGTCAATCAGCCCTTGCTGGTCGAGGTAATCGACCTGAGACACGACCTTGCGATAGGTATAAAGCCCGTTGCGGTATCGCTTAGGCACTTCGTAATGACGGGCGGTTCGACTGTAGCTTATCCATCCATCCGCATTGCAGATGTCCAGGATGATAGCTGCCCCGGTCGGCGCGACGCCTATCTCGGCCTCGAACGCCTTCCAGAGCAACTTCGTTTCGAACCGCAGCGAAAGCGGCTGTTGGCTCACTACAGGGCGCCCTCGACCAGCCCCGTCAGCCCGGCGTCGCTAAGCTGTTGCCGCACCTGATTGGCGTGGCCCGGCGACACACAGATGATGACTTCGTCAAGCGCGTCGGGACGGTGAACGGTGATGACGTCCCTGCCCTCGGCCTTCTCAATATGGAACCAGCCTTTCGGCCTCATGCTGAGTCGATCAGCCAGCGAAAGCGTTTTACAGTTGGCTCCGGTGTTCTGGGTCTGGTCCTGCTTTTCGCGCAAGTCCTTGGAAAACAGTTTCGCTTCCGCTTCAAGCGGATGACCTGTCTTCAATGAAATCCTGCACCTTCACACATTCCGTTCTGGTTTTTCGGGGCGCCCCGGCCTATCTCATGGGCCATGCAAGGGAACCCCGACATGAAAGACCTGACCCAGACCGATGCCGAAGCCCTGATTGCAAAGCTCGGCGCCAATGCGCGCGAAGCGGCAAGCGTGCTCGCCGAAGCCACCGCAGAGCGCAAGCATGCGGCGCTGATCGGAGCCGCCGACGCGATCATCGCATCGGAAAGTGCAATTCTCGACGCCAATGCGCAGGATATGCGCTTCGCCGAGGAAAAGGGGCTTTCGCCAGCCATGCTCGACCGGCTTAGCCTCGATCCGTCCCGCATCCGCGCGATGGCCGATGGTCTGCGGTCAGTTGCGGAGCAGGCCGATCCGGTCGGCCGCGTGCTGGCCGAATGGGACCGCCCGAACGGGCTCCATATCCAGCGTGTCGCGACTCCCCTGGGCGTCATCGGCGTGATCTATGAAAGTCGCCCCAATGTCACCGCCGATGCGGCGGCACTCGCGCTGAAATCCGGCAATGCCGTCATCCTGCGCGGCGGCTCTGAAAGCCTGCATTCTTCGGAAGCGATCCATCAGGCGCTGGTCTCCGGCCTGAGACAGGCCAATCTGCCCGAAACGGCAATCCAGCTCGTGCCGACGCGGGATCGCGAAGCGGTGGCGGCCATGTTGCGGGCTCAGGGGCTGATCGACGTCATCATCCCCCGCGGTGGCAAGGGCCTGGTTGGCCTTGTTCAGAGTGAGGCCCGCGTGCCGGTTTTTGCCCATCTCGAAGGCATCTGCCACGTCTATGCCGACCGCGATGCCGATCCTGACAAGGCGCGTCGGGTCGTCCTTAACGCCAAGACCCGGCGGACCGGGATTTGCGGCGCAGCAGAATGCCTGCTGATCGACCGCGAGTTCTTCGCCAAGCACGGCCCGGTCCTTGTGCAGGATCTGCTGGATGCCGGCGTCGAGGTGCGCGCTGACGGCGAGCTATCGCAGATTGCCGGCACCATCCCGGCCGAGCCATCCGATTTCGGGCAGGAATTTCTGGATAAGATCATCGCGGCGAAACTTGTCGACGGGGTTGGCGAGGCAATCGATCACATCCGCCGCTATGGCTCGGGTCATACGGAATCGATCCTTACCGAAAATGACGCGACGGCCGAGCGCTTCTTCAAGGGCCTCGACAGCGCGATCCTGATGCGCAATGCCTCGACCCAGTTCGCTGACGGCGGCGAATTCGGCATGGGGGCCGAAATCGGGATCGCGACGGGAAAGATGCATGCCCGCGGACCTGTCGGCGCCGAACAGTTGACGAGCTTCAAATATATCGTAACCGGCGACGGGACCATCCGCAGCTAGGATCGCGACCTGAAGCGGCGGCTGCATGACGCCGGCAGGCAAAGGATAGGATCGCGCGCTTGAGGGCCAATGGCACGAGACATGGCGGCGCCGCAGCGCGCCGCCATTTCGGGCTAGAATGCGATCTCGCCACCCCTTTCATCCAGTTCCCAGCTCAGATGACGGCCCTCACGCTGAGCAAAGCATCCAAGCAAAGCGAAATGTACCTCGGATGGCGCGGGTTCTGGCCGATCACGTCCGGCCTCGGCATCAAGCCAGCTCCACAGTGCCGGGTCCAGCTTGGTCCGCGCAGCCTCTGCCAGAAGCCGCCACCCGGTCGCGCCTCGGCATACAAGTATGGTTCCGCCCCAAGGCATTGCCGTCTCCAGACACATGAGCGCGAGCAGGATCAGCCGAGCTTCCGGTCGTGGCAAATCGCCCTGCGCGTCCAGCCGCAGCCGAAGCCGCCCGCCCTTTTCGACATCCCCCAGAAGCGATGAAAGCTCTGCAAGGCTGATCCGCTGATCGGGCGATGACTGGCCAAACCCGATCCGGAACCAGCGGACCCTCGCGCGGGCGGCCTCGATGCTTTCGGCAACCAGCACCAGTTCAGGACTGTCCGAGATGCCGGGCCATTCGCCGGACAGTTCGAGCAGCTCCAGCCCATTGCCGATCGCCCCCAGGGGCGAGACGAGATCGTGGCACAGGCGCGAACATACCAATGCGGCCAGCCGTTCAGGCTCGATCGGCAGTCGGGGTGAGGAGTTGCGGCTGATTGTCAGATCGTCCATCGAGGTCTAGCCTTGGTTGTGCCGCAGGAAGGATCGCGACATGAATGAAATCCTTGAACCCGGAATGCTCGTCCGACACCCCGGCGCGCCTGAATGGGGGGTGGGTCAGGTCCAGTCACGTATCGGGGACCGCATCACCGTCAATTTCGCGAATGCCGGCAAACAGGTCGTCGACGGCCGCAATGTCAGCCTGGAGCTCGTCAACAACTACTCATAATTTATAGTGCAAGAATTAATGCAACTTAAGATTGTGTCAATCCCCCCGCCCGCGCAATCGAGGAACGGCATGTGCTGTTGCATTAAGGACCGCGCCCGCCTAACACATGCGGCAGAAGAAACAGACTTGGCCCAATCCATAAGATGACGCTCGACGGCTCGTATTTCGAAACGCGGCTTGCCACGGATGAGGCCGATCTGCTTGCTGTCCAGCGGCTGCGCTACCGGGTGTTCGTCGAGGAACTGGGCGGAGACGGCTCGCTGGTCGATCACCAGCGCAGGCTGGAGCGCGACGAATTCGACCCGATCGTCGATCACCTGATCCTGGTTGATCGGCGCAGGTCCAAGGACGATCTCGAACATGTCCTGGGCGCCTATCGGCTGCTGCCCGGAGATCGCGCCGAAAAGTTCGGCCGGTTCTACTGTGACGCGGAATATGATCTGGACCCACTGCGTCGCTCGGGCAGGTCGCTTCTGGAACTTGGTCGATCCTGCATGGACGCCGAGATGCGCGGCGGGACAGGCATGTTCCTGCTGTGGAATGCGCTTGCCGAATATGTTCTGGGGCGAGAGATCGAGCTTCTCTTCGGCGTCGCCTCGTTCCATGGCATCGACACCAACCAGCACGCCCAGTCCCTGACCTGGCTGCACGAGCACCATCTGGCGCAAGAGCATATCCGACCGGTCGCCCGCCAGACGGGCTATCATCGCATGGACCTTGTGCCCCAGGCCGATCTGGACCGGCGCGTCGCAATGGCGAACATGCCCCCGCTCATCAAGGCCTATCTGCGCCTTGGCGGCATGATCGGCGAAGGCGCGTATCTTGACCGCGAATTCAACACCACGGACGTGTTCTTGCTGGTGGACACTGCGGCGATGTCGGCAAAGCACAAGAAATTCTACGAAACCCGCTGGCAGTCCCAATGAGCGATCCGACAACGGAACCGCGCAACGGATTGCGCGGCCCTTGGTACGGCGACGCCCCTGCCCCGGTGATCGAAAGGCCAACGGCGCTTGGCCGCGTTCTGATGATCACACGCGGTCTGGGGATCATTTCCGTCCTGCTGATCGGCGTCATGCTCATCATCCCGATGCGCTGGCTCGAACGGCTCATATCCGGCGCGCGCCGGCCTTGGACCGGCCCCTGGGTTCAGGGGGTGTGCCGGCTGTCCTTGTGGATCCTGGGGCTGAAGTGGCACCGCGAGGGCGTTCCCATGCGCGGCCCAGGCGCCGTCGTCGCCAACCACTCAAGCTGGCTCGACATTCTCGTGCTGAATGCGGCCATGCCGGTTTTCTTCGTTTCGAAGGCCGAGGTCGCCACCTGGCCCGGCATCAATGTGCTGACCCGCGTCACCGACACGCATTTCGTCACCCGCGACCCCAAGCTTGCCCGCGCACAGGCCGAGGAATTCGCCTCGCGCACTCGTGCCGGCCATAGGCTGCTGTTCTTCCCCGAAGGCACGAGCACCGATGGCCGCAGGGTCCTGCCCTTCAAGCCGACGCTGTTTCAGGGGTTCCTGGCACCTGAACTACCCAAGGGTCTGGCAATCCAGCCGATGACGGCGGTCTACCATGCACCGGAAGGCCGCGATCCGCGCTTCTATGGCTGGTATGGCCACATGTCCCTTGGCCCGCATCTGATCGCTGTGCTGTCCCAGGTCCGCCAAGGCAGCGTCACCGTCCGCCTGCATCCGCCGATCCCGGTCGAGGACGAGACGCGCAAGACGCTTTCGGCCAAGGCCGAAAGCGCAGTGCGGAACGGGTTCGAAAAGGGCTGATGCCCCGGCCGCCTAGAGCGGCCAGAACAGCGGGATCGTCAGACAGGCCACGATGCCCGTGATGATGTCCAGGGGAATGCCCACCCGGATGAAGTCGCTGAACTTGTAGCCTCCGGGGCCATAGACCATCATATGTGTCTGGTAGCCGATCGGGGTCGCGAAGGCGACCGTGGCCGAGAACATGACCGCGACGACATAGGCCCGAGGGTCATGGCCCAGAGATTTTGCCAGCGCGATGGCAATCGGGGTCAGCAGCACCGCGACCGCATTGTTCGAAAGCACCTCGGTCATGGCCAGACCAAGGAAATAGACGCAGACAAGCGTCACGAATGGAGGCAGGTGCTGCAGGAAGGGTGCCACGGTATCGACGATCAGGTTGACCGTTCCGGTGTATTCGAGGGCCTCCCCCACCGAGAGCATCGCGAAGATCATCGCGAGCAACCGTCCGTCGACAAAGGCAAAGGCCTCCTCGGCATCCACGCAGCGGGTCACAAGAATAAGCGCCGCGGCAAGGAAGGACAAGGCGAGGATCGGGGCGACGTTGAGCGAGGCGAGCACCACCACGGAAAGCAGAGCGAGAATGGCGATGGGCGCGCGATCGCGACGGAAGGCCCGAGCGGCCGGACGCGATACATCGACCAGTTCCATATCTGCGGCAAGGCGTGCGATATCCTCGGGCGCCCCTTCCAGCAGCAAGGTGTCGCCGACGCGCACGACCAGATCGTCAAGCTGCCGGCCGATGTTCTGGCTGCGGCGATGTGCCGCCAGAACATACACACCATAGCGACGGCGCAGGCGCATGTCGCCAAGGCGGCGACCGATCAGCCGCGCGCCGGGCGAGATCAGGACCTCGACCGTCTCGGTGGCAACCGAGCTGAGCTTGTCGACCATCTGCAGGTTCTTGTTGGCCTGCATCTCAAGCAGATAGGCCATTTCAGTGCGCAGAACGACCCGATCACCGGGTTCAAGCACCACTTCGGCCAGATTGCGGCGCAGCGACGCATCGCCACGCAGCACGTCCACCAGCCGCACCGCTTCGCGCTTGAAGAAGGGCACCTCGGTAACAGCCTGGCCGACAAGGCTGGAATCCTCGGGGATCGCGACCTCGGTGAAATACTTCATTTCGCGCGGGGTCCCCAGGAACCCGGCCAGCGAGGTCCGATCCGGCAGAAGCTTGCGGCCGATCAGAAGGAAATAACCGATACCCGCCACGGTGATCGCAATGCCCACGGGCGCGATCTCGAAGATGGTAAACGGCGTCATCCCGGCCTCACGCGCGACGCCATCGACAAGAAGGTTCGTCGAGGTGCCGATCAGCGACAGCATCCCGCCAAGGATCGTGAAATAGCTGAGCGGCATCAGGAATTTAGATGGAGCCAGCCCGAGCCGAATGGCAAGCTGGATGAAGATGGGGATCATTACCGCCACGACCGGCGTGTTGTTCATGATCGCAGATGCGACGATCACGAAGGCGAAAAGCGCGCAGACCGTCAGCCGGGGCTGGGAAACCGCGCGTGAAGCAACCAGTTGCGACATCAGTTCAAGGGCGCCGGTCCTGAGCAGACCACCCATGATGATGAACATGAAGGCGATGGTCCAGGGCGCGGCGTTCGAAAGCACACTTGCCGCGTCCTTGACCGGAAGCAGACCCAGCAGCATCATCGTCGCGGCAGAGCCGATGGCGACGACCTCAGGCGGGTGCTTCTCGCGAATGAACTGGATGAAGGTAAAGGCGACGATGATAAGCATCGCAATCGCCGCATTCGTTCCCGTCAGTTCGAACCCGAGCATGAATATCCTGTCCCGTGCGCCGCTAAATCACGGCCCTTACGATGGGTTTTAGAATATTTTTCTGCGCTGCCGCAAGCGAAACGCAGGCCAGATTCACGAATGGGCGGCGGTTGGCGCCAATCTGCCTCCGGTACGGACAGCTTCGATGGCTGTGGCCTTGCCGCTACGGTCATCGGTCGTGACCATAACGCCACACAACGTCGCTTCGCCTTCGGCGGGGGTGAAGCGTTCTGACACCATGCCGGTCAGGAAACGCCGCAGGGGTTCGGCCTTGTCCATGCCAATGACGCTGTCATAGTCGCCGCACATGCCCGCATCCGACTGATAACCCGTGCCGCGCGACAGGATCATGGTGTCAGCCGTTGGCACATGGGTATGGGTCCCGACGACAAGACTTGCGCGCCCGTCGCACCAATGACCGATCGCCATCTTCTCGCTGGTCGCCTCGGCATGGATGTCGACCACCGAGGCCTGCACCAGCCCGCCCAGCGTGTGGCTGCGCAGCACCGCGTCGATGGCCGAGAAAGGATCGTCAAAGGGCCGTTTCATGAAAACCTGACCAAGGATCTGCGCAACCAGGATCTTGCGCCCCCGCGTCGCCTCGAAAACCCGCGCGCCCTTGCCCGGCGCGACCTTGGAATAGTTCAAGGGCCGGATGACGCGGGGCTCGGTCTCGATGAAGGACAACATGTCCTTCTGATCGAAGGCATGATCGCCCAGCGTGATGCAATCTGCCCCGGCTTCGAGGATCAGCTTGGCATGTCCGGCCGTCAGGCCCATGCCGCCCGAGGCGTTCTCGCTGTTGACGATGGTGAAATCTGCCCCGAGCCGCTCTTTCAGCGGCTGGAGCCCTTCGGTAATGGCGCGACGGCCGGCCCGGCCCATCACGTCCCCAAGATATAGAATGCGCATGCCGCGAGCGTTAGGCCAATCCCGGCCTCTGCTCAAGTCCCGCGACGTGCCGTCACCCGATCCATGCGCCAAAGAACGCCGACGCAAGGGCAACGACGGCTCCGATCGCGATCCCGGCCGCCAGGCCCGACCTGCGATCGCGTCGCCCTTCGCCCGCGTCGCGGGGCTCGCGCAGCAGTTCGGGCAGCCGATTTTCCAGGAACTCTGGCAGAAGCGGGGCAAAGCGCGCCACCACCTGCGCCGATCGGCCCAGATCGCGCACCGCCGCCTTGGGGCCAAGGTTGTCGCGGATGTAGCTTTCCACCACGGGCCGGGCGACTTCCCACATATTGATCTGGGGATCGAGCGAGCGCGCCACGCCCTCGACCACGACCATGGTGCGTTGCAAGAGAATAAGCTCGGTCCGGGTCCGCATCCCGAAGCGCTCGGTCACCTCGAAAAGATAGGCCAGCAGGTTCGCCATCGAGATCTGGCTGGCATCCGCACCGAAAATCGGTTCGCCCACGGCACGGAGCGCTCGGGCGAATTCGGCCATGTCGCGGTCGCGCGGCACATAGCCTGCCTCGAAATGGACACGCGCCACCCGCATGTAGTCGCGTCGGATGAAGCCCATCAGGATCTCGGCATAGACGCGGCGGGTATATTCGTCGATCTCGCCCATGATGCCGAAGTCGTAGATGACGATATCGCCATTCGAGGCAACCTTCAGGTTGCCCTGATGCATGTCCGCATGGAAAAATCCATCCCGCAGAGCATGTTGCAAAAACAGCTGCAGCACCCGCGAACCCACCTTGGGCAGATCATGTCCGGCGGAACGCAGACCGGCGACATCGCCCATGGGCGTGCCCTCGGCCCAATCGCTGGTCAGGACGCGGCGCGCGCTCAGATGCCAATGCGGATGCGGCACCCGCATGCCTTCATCCTCGCGCGTGTTCTCAGCGAATTCGGAAGCCGCGGCCGCCTCGCGCCGCAGGTCCAATTCTCCCGTCACGACGGATTCGAAATGGCTCACCACGTCGCGCGGGCGCAGGCGGCGCGTCGCGGGCGAGATGTTCTCGATCATCGAGGCGGCGAAATGGAACGCGTCGATGTCGCGTCGAAAGCCTGCCTCGACCGAGGGCCGCAGCACCTTGACCGCGACTTCGCGCCCGTTATCGGCGCGCCGTGCCCGATGGACCTGTGCGATCGAGGCAGCGGCGACGGGTTCGGAAAACTCGCTGAAAAGCGCCTCGACCGGCTTGCCCAGAGCGTCCCCGACAATGCGCTTGGCCCGATCCTGCGGGAAGGGCGGCAGGCGGTCCTGCAGCATCGAGAGCTGCTGGGCCAGTTCGGGCCCGACCACGTCGGGTCGCGTCGAAAGGATCTGGCCGAACTTGATATAGGCCGGACCCAGCGCGGTGATCGCGCGGGTGACGGGCGGCAAAGCCGGATCGCCCTTGTAACCCAGCCATGCAAAGGGCCAGCCCAGCACATGCGCCGCAAGCCGCACCCGGGCCGGGGCATTGACCGCATCCAGCGCCGCCCGCATGGCCCCGGTCCGCTCGAAAGTGGCGCCGGTGCGGATCAGGCGCCAGATGTTATGGGGTCCGCGCATGGTTCAGACCTTCCAGCCGGAATGCAGCGCGGCGATCCCCATGGACATGTTGCGATATTGCACGCGGCCGAAGCCGGCGTGGCGGATCATCGTGGCGAAAGTTTCCTGATCCGGGAACTTGCGGATCGATTCCACGAGGTACTGGTAGCTGTCGCGGTCATTGGCGACGATCTCGCCCATCTTGGGGATCACGTTGAAGCTGTAGCGGTCGTAAAGCCATTGCAGCATCGGAACCGGCATCTGGCTGAATTCCAGCACCATCAGGCGGCCGCCGGGCTTCAGCACGCGACGCGCCTCGGCCAGCGCATCGGGGATGCGGGTGACGTTGCGAATGCCGAAGCTGATCGTGTAGCGGTCGAAACTTTCATCGGCAAAGGGCAGCTTCATCGCGTCGCCCGTGACCCAGGCGAGGCGGTCGGCAAGGCGGCTCGCCTCGGCGCGCTTGCGCCCCTCGACCAGCATCGACTCGGTCATGTCGCAGACGGTGACCCGCGCACCCGAGGCGCGCTGCAGAAAGCGGAAGGCCACGTCACCTGTTCCCCCCGCGACATCCAGCAGGTGCTGGCCGTCGCGCGGCGCAAGCCAGTCCATCATCGCCGTCTTCCAGACGCGATGGATGCCCACGCTCATCAAGTCGTTCATCACGTCATATCGAGACGCCACGCGCGAAAAGACGCCATGCACCAGCCCTGCCTTTTCCTCTTCCGCCACGGTGCGGAAGCCGAAATGGGTTTCGTTGCGCTGGTTGTCGGTCATCTTGCTTGTCCATTCGTCGTTTCGCGCCCAGATAGGCCAGATGCGCGCCGCGCACCATGCGACGAATGGAAAATAAATGCCAGAACTGCCTGAGGTCGAAACCGTCCGCAGGGGCCTCGCCCCGCATCTCGAAGGGCACGTCATCACCCGCGCCGAGGCGCGCCGCCCCGACCTGCGCTGGCCCCTGCCCCCGGATCTCGTGCAGGTGGTGACCGGGGCGCGGGTGACGGGCCTCAGGCGGCGCTCGAAATACATCCTGGTGGATCTCGAGGATCGCGGCAGCATCCTTCTGCATCTGGGCATGTCGGGACGCATGCTGATCGAGGGCGCCGTTCAGGGCGAGTTCCACCGCGATCCGGCGATCCTGCCGCGCCATGACCATGTTGTCTTCTGGAACGATGAAGGCACCCAGATCACCTTCAACGACGCCCGTCGATTCGGCATGGTCGATCTCGTGGCGCCGGGGGCCGAACATCCGATGCTGGCCCATCTCGGCCCCGAACCCCTGTCCGACGATTTCACCCCCGATGTCCTGATCCGCGCTTTCTCGGGCAAGAAGACTCCGGTCAAGGCCGCCCTGCTGGATCAGCGCATCGTCGCGGGCCTGGGCAATATCTATGTGTCGGAGGCGCTCTACCGCGCCGGGATCGATCCGCGACGGCTGGCCGGCCGCATTTCGGCCGCGCGCATTTCGGCCCTGGTCGGGCATATCAAGGATGTGCTGAGCGAAGCCATAGCCGCAGGCGGATCGAGCCTGCGCGATCACCGCCAGGCAACCGGGGAACTCGGCTATTTCCAGCATTCCTTCCGCGCTTATGGCCGCGAGGGCGCGCCTTGCGCGACAGCAGGATGCAGCGGCGTCATCCGTCGCATCGTGCAATCGGGCAGATCCAGCTTCTATTGCCCGACCTGCCAGAAATAGCCCAGCGAAAGAATCAGCAGTTGAACCATGAACCGCCCGGGACTGCGCGCGGTGCTAGCCAGATGCTCGCGGCTTTGTTACGAGTCGCGACCAGCTTCAATGCGAAAGGCTAGGTTTGAATGGCTTACCAGACCCTCACCGTCGAGATCGACGACTATGTTGCACTGATCCGGCTGAACCGGCCCGAAGCGCTGAATGCCCTGAACTCGCAGCTGCTAAGCGAATTGGGCAATGCGCTGGCCGAGGCCGACCAGAACGAAAAGGTCCGCTGCATCGTTCTGACAGGTAGCGAAAAGGCATTTGCCGCCGGCGCAGACATCAAGGAAATGGCCGAAAAGAGCTTTGTCGAAGTCTATAACGACGATCTTTTCGGCGCCGAGATCGACCGGATCACCGCGACCCGGAAGCCGATCATCGCGGCCGTCTCGGGTTATGCCCTGGGCGGGGGGTGCGAATTGGCCATGGCTTGTGATTTCATCATCTGCGCCGATAACGCCAAGTTCGGACAACCTGAAATCAATCTGGGCGTCATTGCCGGCATCGGCGGAACCCAGCGCCTGACCCGTTTCGTTGGCAAGTCGAAATCCATGGAAATGCACCTGACGGGACGTTTCATGGACGCAACAGAAGCCGAGCGCGCGGGTCTTGTCAGCCGGGTCGTGCCTGCCACCAAGCTGATCCCCGAGGCGGTGGCGACAGCGCGCAAGATCACCGAAAAATCGCTGGTGGCCGTGATGGCCGCGAAGGAAGCCGTCAACCGAGCTTATGAGACGACGATGCGCGAAGGCATCCTGTTCGAACGCCGCACCTTCCAGGCGCTCTTCGCGACCGAGGACCAGAAGGAAGGCATGGCGGCGTTTCTCGAAAAGCGCGAACCCCAGTTCCGCGACCGGTAATTTCCGCTTGGCAACCCGCTCCGGCACCTATATAGGGCCGAGCTTACATGCGCGTGGGCCCGCTTTAAGGCAAGAATCGTGATCGTCCTTTCGGGACGATGCCATGGGGCTTTTGCGTAACCGAGACACATAGAACAGACAGGACCGCACCCATGGCCAATACGCCCCAATCGAAAAAGCGCGCCCGCCAGATCGAGCGCGTGACCGAAGTCAACAAGGCACGTCGCTCGCGCATCCGCACCTACCTTCGCAAGGTCGAAGAAGCGATCGCCAGCGGTGACGCTGCTGCCGCGAGCCAGGCGCTCAAGGCTGCTCAACCCGAGCTGATGCGCGGCGTGAGCAAAGGCGTCGTGCACAAGAATACCGCTGCCCGCAAGATGTCGCGCCTGGCAGCACGCGTGAAGTCGCTCGCCGCCTGATCGGCTGCGGCATTTACGCAACTGAAAGTAGAATTAGATTGGGCACGTTCATCGTGAGCGTGCCCTTTTCCATTAAATCCGATGGGCTAATTTATTGCAATATAACGGCTTTCGCGCTGTCACGATACCGTCACCGCGCCGTGAGATTCGAACGGCAAAGTGACTGTCAAGCGCGAAGATCGGTTGTCGGCAGAGCGTCGTTCTTGCTAGCTTCGGTCCTGCGATTCACGTCGCACCTGGGGGACATGCCCCGTGGACCGGCTCTGCCGTCGGAATACGGGCTGGAAGCTTGATCGGGGGACGATCCAGCGACCAATGTAACGTGAACCGGCTTTCTGCCGGGCCACGCTTCATGAGTGGAGGCAAAGCCGCGGGATGGCTTGCGCGTCGCTTTTGCGGCGGGACATCCTGTTGTTTTGTCGCCAGTCCATCCGGGGACCGATGCCGAATCAACTCACGCCGGGCAAACCCGGCGGGTACATGGGCTAAGAAACGGACTTGGGCGAG
>NZ_JAVQLW010000002.1:300000-531790 GCF_031822435.1 Paracoccus sp. MBLB3053
TGAGAACCGACCGATCGACATGGCGGTAGGACCGCAGCAGGTTTGCGTAAAAGTCACGATGAATATCTTCGACCGCCTTCGCTGTGGCTGCGTTCAGGGTCCGAGGTCGAAGAACGCGCACGACCTCTCTGCCTTGGGCTGGCAGCCCGTCAAGATCAGCGAGCGAATTCAGCCTTGTCGCATCAATGACGGGCAGGGTGGCGCGCGCGATCGTTCCTGAATGGCAGCTATCCGCCATCATGACGATGCGTACCCCGCTTTGGAACTGCCCAAAGAGATGCCACAATTCGTCGTCGATGAGTTGGCCGTCAAACAGGCAAAGCGTGCTGTCGGGGTTGCGATTCCCGATTTCCTGCTCGTCACCGTTGAAGTCCCTGATCTGGCTTCCGTGGCAGGCATTGGTGAACAGGAACTGGTCACCCGCCTTCAGATCCTTTGCGGCGCGGCGCAGTTCCTCGATCACGGCCTCCCTCGTTGCCTCGCGTGAAAGCAGCATTTTCGGCGCATAGCCTTGCGCTTCGGCAATGTCGCGCATTGCCCTCGCGTCGTTTTCGCATCCCAGCAGCAGGCCACGATCGCCGGCGTAATGGCCAGGATCGATCTCGTTCAGCCCGATATGCAGCGAACGCGCCAGGTTGCGACGCCCGGCTAGGGATTGCGGAACGATCTGCGGCGAGGTGATTGTCCGCCCGCGCGGTGCGAACCGGTCAACGAGCAATTCCCGAGAACGGCTGCGCTCGGAAATCTCCTTGATCTTGGTCAGGATCCGGGATGAGACGCGTGCAAAGCCGGCATTGTCGGGATGCAACTCGTCGAACCATTGGTCATTTGCAACCGCGCCCCGGCAATCGACATAGGTGACATGGGATAGCGTGGCGGCCATGCGCCGCAACTCCCTGTTGAACTGGTCGATCATCTCGGCAGCGATGCGTTTCTGCAGGGCGCGGTCTCGTATGCCGCGCTCCTCCATCGGTTTGCCCAGCCAGCGCCCGCTTTTGGGAATAACGTAGTCATAGCCGTGGGTGATGATCGTCACGCCCGGAAAGCGGCTGTTCACGTCACGGCATATTCTTTCGTAATGCGCGATCGCATTGTCGAGCAGGTCCTGGTAGCCGCGCTTGAGATAGTCGGCAGGGCGCAACGAGGCGTCGAAGCTTTCAAGATGGTCGGCAAGTGCACCTCCGGCGCAGACATCGTTCCCACCCGCCGATAGCAGCAGGATTTCCGCGCCGCTTTGCGTCAGCGCATCAAGATATTCCCGCTTGCGCGCCATGTTTTCGAGCAGGTCCCCCGCGGCAGAGGAATCGAAGACCGCATATCTTTCAGCCACATAGTCGATGACGTCGAAAAGGCGCAGCGGGTACTGAAACCAGCTGTCGCCCTCGGCAGCGATGCGCGGCCCGTCATAACCGCTGCCGATTTTCGAGTAATACGCAGACAGCCGCGACCATCGGGCAAGAGCGTTTGCCGAGTTCAGCGCCAAAGCCGATCTCGAACCGGGCGGGGGCATTTCCACCAAATCTGGATTGGGGACGAAAACAGGGGCAAAGGGCGTGCTCGCGTTCTCATCGATGCGGAAATATTTCCGTCCTGCCTCGGCTGACAGGCTGCCGTCGGAAATCTGACGCTGCAGTTCTGAGAACGTGATCTTCGGGGCTTCATGAGTGTTCATGGCTTTGTCCTTATGTTCGGGCGCGGGCCTGACCGGGCGTCCTTCTCGACGGGTTTGAGAGCCGGGCCGAAATTGCGAAACAATCGTCGCTTCCAGTTCGGGGCTGGCATCGAGCTCGTGCTGTTCAATCCGAATGGCTGAGGCAGCAGAGAAATATTCGAAAGGAGGAGAGATATTCCCTGGATCGGCGGTTGCGGCATCAACCGTCAGGTCGGTTCCGGCCGAGATCTGGTCAGCGGCCCGGTAACTGCCCAGCATCGGCATGTAGCCGCCATTCTGGTCCCGATCCAGGAATGCGCGTGACGCAAGATATAGGATCGATTGCCCATATCCGTGAACCGTCATACGACGCTCGAGATCGGGGCTGGCAACGATGATCCTTGCCTTGGCCAAGGGCTCGCCGTCACGGCGGTCGGTCATGGCTCGTGCAAGCTGCATGATCCGCAGGTTCGCCTGATCGAGTGGAACGGCCGGAAAGGAAAGCACCATGCTCCCCAGGCCCGGAATCCAATCCAGCGGATCGGTGCTGTTCGACTTCGCCTTGAACATCTCGATCAGCCAGTCGACGACCAGCGCGCCGGCACCATTGGCGATGATGTGCAACGGCTTGCCGGTTTCCTGGCAAGTCAGCGCGAGGTTTTTGACGATCTTGCCCAACTCGCCGCGTTCCGCAGATGCCCGCGCCTTGCCGGGAGGTGGCGCGATGATCTCGGATTCCGGGCTCAGCGCGGCGTAACGCGCATGGCGTTCGACCTCATGCCAGAAGGCGCGCCCCGCGCTGCGGGCATATTGTTCGAACACAGGGTCGAATAGCTCGGTCGATCCGTTGACCTGATTGCGGCACTGCTCGGTAACATGGCTCAGCACGGCATTGAGATCAGTAGAAAAATTCGCCGACCAGAAGCAGGTCAGGAAATCGAAACCCCAAGCTTCGAGCTTGTATTTCAGCCTGACCGCGCGTTCGAAAGCCTGCTTTTCGGATTCCATCACACCAGGCAGGCTCAGCACGATACCCTTGCTTTCCCCCTGCAGCCGCTGGCGGATGCCACGTTCCGTGCCCTCGACCGCGTCGCGAGGGGTGGGATAGCTTCCGAATTCCTGCAATCGCCCGGCATCGAGATTGACGAAATTGCCCTGCAACATGCGATAGGGCGTCGATCCCGTCTCATGCGCGCCGCGATTGACCCCTTGCGGCCCGGAACTCACCGAGAAGGCGTCCTGACCCGGCACCCCAAGACGCAGCACCCAGCCATCGACGACGCATCGCGCCCAATCGGCGTAGGACCAGCGGGCGAGCCCGCGCGCGAGCACGGGGTCGGCCGTATCGTCAAGCGGCAAGCCCCCCCAGTTTTCGCCCCAGGAGTTCAGAACGATGAAGCCTTTCGTGTCATATCCGACGATCACGAAGGCGTGGCAGTTCGTGCCCGGTTCGCCTGCGGAAATCTGGCCGTCTTGGGGGGTTCTCCAGCCGTCGTGCAGCATCGCACTGACCAGAACGGTGCCCGCCTCGCGGATCGCACAGTGGTAATGGTGCAGGATCGGCTGGACCCGGCTATAGGCGCCAAGCGTTCTGTCCCGGGCGGCGCGGGCCTGCAGATCGCTGGGCCAGTGTCGCTGCATGCCGGCTTCGTCGCTGGCCCAGGCCGCCTCGTCAGGCCCGTCGAGACAGACGCCGTGGTGAAAGAACCCCTTGATGCCCGCGCGCAGGCTATAGACGCCGTCCTGCTCGGTCTCGTCACCGCGCTCATGAAATCTGGCCATGCGATAGAGCATTTCCGCGCTGACCCGACCCGGGGAGGTCAACCCACCCAGATGGAGTTGAATATCAATGAGATTGGCCAATGCCTGCCCGACGCAGCTGCTGGTGGCGCCCTGGTTCCTGATGCCAAAGGGAAGTTCTCCGGGGCGGTCAGGCGGGAACAATGACTTCCAGGGCAAATGCTCTGCCGGAAGAAGCTCAAAACGTGGTGCGAATATGTGATCCCGCAGATCGACGAAATCACGCTTGGCACCCGTACCATGTATGCCCACGTTATTTCCCATCAATACCTCAAAAATTTCCGGAGCGTCGAAACGGTCCGCTTAAGGCTGTTCTGAAATTCGAGCTCGAAGAAAACGATCTTTATTTCGGTAATGGGTTGAATATTCTTTTTATCAGCGCATGGACGCTGAATTAATGACCGCCCTTTCACAGCCTTTTCCTTTATCTGGCGACAGATGCAGAGCACCGGTCCTGCCACATGATCGACACCGCGCCGGACTCAGGCCGGCTCGGTCGTCCGTGCGCCGGAAGATCTGCCGCGTGAGGTCCTTGTGCGCTTCCGGGCCGGCAGCGATTTGGGCTTGGGTTTTTCTGGTGCGGGCGGGGCCGTGACGTCTTCTTCGTCGTCGGCTTCCTCTTCTTCCTCATCCATGGGCATGAGCATTGTGCTGAGTGCTTCATGGACGCTGGTCAGCAATGTGGGAAGCTCGGCCGGTTTCACCTCGTTCGAGGTGAAAAAGGCGGTCACGATCTCGACCGTGCGATCGACAAGATAGGTCTCTTCGGATTCCGGGCTCGGGCCCTCGTCAATGTCCGCGGCTACTGGCCCAACGCGGCCAAGGAAGACTCCGTCGTCCGCAGTCATGTCGTCGAAACCGGCTACGGATTCTGACAGTTCGGGCATTTGCATCGCCCCCGTTTCCCCGAGTTCCGGGCCGAACATGTCGCCGATGCCGGGTGCCATGAATTCGGGTTCGAACCCCATGCCGAAGGCGCGCTGGCGTGGCAGACCGACGCGCTGCGCCGCATGGATCGCCCGGAGGAAGGTGTTGTGATACTGTGCGATCACCGTTGCCAGCAACACCGTTCGCCCGTTGATTCGCTTGAATTCGCGCCCGTTGATGATCTCACGGGCGCCGATCGGGTCATCAACTGACTGGTTGAAGTAGCGCGACAGCTTTTGTCGTCCGCGACTGTCGCCGCGGAACCAGCCGTCGCGCATCCCGAAGAACATGACGGTTGCGGCGATGTCGGGCGCCATCGCCAGATCGGGACGATTGACGAGGTCGACCCCGACAAACTGGCCCGCCTTTGCATAATTCTCTGCCCAGGTGAGCTGGACGTAACCCCTTCCATAATAGGGGTAATACCGAAGGTTGTTGCGGCGCCAGTTTTCGGAAAGCCAGTAGGCTTCGCGCACCGGTTGCATGGTTCTATTGGTTTCGTGGAAGGTGGTGGCAAGCATATAGGCCAGCCATCGTGAGTCGCCGATTGGCGAGTTCTGGTCCCAGCTGCTCAGGATTGCATCCATTCCCTGAACCTGGGCCTGATTCAACCTCCCTCCAAATAGAGGGCGAACTTGATCGAAAAAGATACGACGATCCATCGGCATAGAAAAACTCCATCATGAACCAAAAAAGCCGGAGATCTTTATTTGGCGACCATAACATGTTGCAATGAAATTTTCCACTTTCTTCGGATTAATTGGTCGCACGTTCTATTATCGAAAGATCTCAAATTTCGCCGGGCAGTCTCGCGTCGATGCCGCAACAAATTCTCGTCTGAGTTCATGCCAGACGTTCGATCTCGGTTATACCGAGGGCGTTGAAGCGGTTCATGACAGCGACGCGGATGTGGATTTCGGCGGTCTGCCGGCCGGGTTCCCTTGCGGCGACGCGTCCGTCGAACGATTTGCAGCAGCGAAGGGCCATGTCTTCCGATTGGCCCGCGCGAAGCGGCTGCTCGGCCGCAGAACGGCATTGCGGGCTTTGTTGGCCGGGCAATCCTCCTTTCGTAGGCGCCCATTTCGACCAGAGTTTCGCAACAAAGCCGGTTTGACGCGTCAGAGACTTGCCTGTTTGGCGCTTTCCAGGTCGTCGCCTGGCGGAACATCGGGTGAGATCCGAAGGGCGCGAAGTGCGTTCAGGATGACCGCGACATCGATCACTTCCTGCAAGATCGCTCCCTGGACGGGGGTAAGCAAGCCGAACGCAGCCGCGAGCATGCCCAGCACGGAAAGCCCGATGCCCACCACGACACTTTCCAAGGCGATCCCACGCGCGCGCCGGGCGATCCGAAGACCTGCCCCC
Source organism: Paracoccus sp. MBLB3053 (assembly GCF_031822435.1). Taxonomy (NCBI): domain Bacteria; kingdom Pseudomonadati; phylum Pseudomonadota; class Alphaproteobacteria; order Rhodobacterales; family Paracoccaceae; genus Paracoccus; species Paracoccus aurantius. The sequence continues at coordinate 305,744 of NZ_JAVQLW010000002.1, forward strand.
AACCTGTCGATGCTGTCCACCAGCAGCACCACATCCGCCGCTTCGGCCGAAGCTGCCGCTCCACGAGCCCCCATGGCCACGCCGACATCCGCGGCAGCCAGCGCGGGTGCATCGTTGACCCCCCGTCACCGACCATCATGACAGGGCCGTGTTTGCGCTGGCTGAGGACCAGAAGCACCTTCTGATCCGGGCTCAGCCCGGCGCGGATCCCGTCGAGGCCAAGACCGCTGGTGATGCGCTCTGCGACCTCGGGCCGGTCCCCAGTGGCAAGATAAATTCGCTCAATCCCTTGCCTGCGAAGGCCTTCCAAAAGCGGGGCTACCCCGTCGCGCAGCGGGTCGGCCATGATGAGCTGACCGATCAGCCTGTCTTCTTCGGCCACAAGGACCTGGATGGAGCCGGCCTCGATCGCAAATCGGTCGGGTGAACTCACTCCGATCGAAGCGGCGACAAAGGGCGCGCCCCCTACGGTAATCCTTTTTCCCTCGACATCGCCGATGACACCCTCGCCCGGGTATTCGGTAACCCGCTCAGGAAGGGGCAGGGGCAGGCCGCGCGTTCGCGCCGCGGCGACGATGCCACGGGCGATCGGGTGTTTCGAAACCTGATCCAATGCAGCCCCAAGCCGCAGGATCTCATCTTCTGCATAACCCTCCTCGGAGGAAATCGAGACGATCCGGGGTCGGCCATCGGTCAATGTGCCTGTCTTGTCGAGGATCAGGCTGCGGACACGCGCCATGCTTTCCAGCGGCCCGGCACCCTTGATCAGGACGCCGAAATGGGCCGCTCGGGAAAGACCTGCCACCAGCGCGACCGGGACTGCAAGGATCAGGGGGCAAGGGGTGGCGACGACAAGAACGGCCACGGCACGGATCGGGTCTCCTGCGATCAGCCATGCCGAGGTGGCGATCAGCACGGTCACGGCCAGAAATCCGAGCGACCAGCGATCCGCCAGACGTGACATCGGTGCCTTGGACTTCTGAGCCTGTTCGACCAGCCGGACGATCCCGGCATAGGTGCTGTCCTTCGCAGGGCGGACCGCAATCATGTCGAAAGGTTCTCCCGCATTGGTCGATCCGCTGAGCACTTCGGCGCCACGGGAATGGCGTTGCGGAATTGGCTCGCCCGTCAACGTGGACATGTCCAGAAATGCGCTGTCTGAGCTTACCGTCCCATCGACAGGAAGAATATCGCCCTGGCTGATCAGCAGCCTGTCCCCCGGCCGGATTCGGTCCAGATGAACGTCGACGAGTTCGCCATCATCGTAACGGGTCGCCGTGCGTGGAACGCGCGTCAGAAGGTCACGCATTTCCCGACGCGCGCGCCCCTCGGCAAAGCCTTCGAGAAACGTCCCCCCCGAATACATCAACCCGACCACAGCCGCGGCGAGCGTTTCGCCGAATGCAAGGGCCGCGCTCATCGAAAGGGCTGCGACGATGTCCAATCCGACTTCGCCGTGCCAAAGGCTGCGGATGATTTCGATCACGAGTGCGCCAAGTACCGGCAGCACTCCAATGGTCCAGGCAATATCGGCCACATGGTCAAGCCCTGCCAGATCGGTAGCCAATCCGGTCACCAGCCCTGCCAGCGCGATCAGGAGCAGGAAAATCTTTGCTGGCTCAGCTGTAGTCAGGATCATCTGATGTAGCCAAATCCGCCTCGGGTTTCCCGGTCCGCGAGCTGCGGACATGTGCTGCCAGCCGATCTTAGCCCGGACGCTTTGCCTGCGACCAGTCTTTGCTTCGATCCTGTCGCTTCAGCGTCCTCGCAATGGTCTCAGGTCGCATCCGGCTGAACCGAATGGCGCTGGATTCAGGCGTGAGCCGCGCGGCCCTTTCCGATCGCCGCGCGATAGCTCGCGGCAAGGTCGGCGAAACTGTCGCCCTGCACCGCGATGTGGCGCCGCAACTCCGCGGAAACGAGCGTCTCGTCCCCCGCCAGCAGGGCTTCGAAAATGCGGCGGTGCTCGGCAAGGGATTCCTGCATTCTTCCGCGCACACGCAGCTGCAAGCGCCTGAAGGGCTTCAGGCGGCGATGCAGCCGTTCAGCCTCCTGGGCGAGAAAGCGGTTTCCCGAGGCGGCGTAAAGCGCTGAATGAAAATCGTGATTGGCATGGTAATAAGCCTCGACCTCGTTTCGGCTTGCTGCTTCCTCGCAGGCGACCAATCCGGCTTCCATCGCGACCCGATCCGCCGCCGTCATGCGTCTCGCGGCATGACGTCCACAAAGTGCCTCGATCTCGGCCATGACGTCGAACATCTCGACGACGTCCTCAAGCGAGGGAAATCGGACGAATGTGCCGCGCCTCGCCCTGATTTCGACAAGTCCCGAAGTGGCAAGCGCCTGAAACGCCTCACGTAATGGGGTGCGCGAGACGCCAAAGCTTTTGGACAGGCTGACCTCGTCGAGCCTTTCGCCATCGGCGAACCGCCCCTCGACGATCATTTCTTCCAATGCCTCTCGGACCCGATCGGTGCGCCGATGATCACTTTGATCCTGCATGGTAGCCTGCATTCGTAACGTAATTTTTTGTATGCAAGAATATTGACTGGAAATGCAGAAGACTTCAAGCTGCATCCATCGTGAATAATCACGAATACCTTTGGGAGGAGGTCTTCGATGAAACTTGCCAAGATTGCGGCACTTGCCGCGATCCCGTTCAGTCTTGCGCTCACTTCGGCTCAGGCCGAGGAACTGCGCCTTTCCCACCAGTTCGCGCCGGGGGACCTGCGGCACAAGATCGCGCAGATGGTCGCCGATGACGTCGCGGCGGCGAACGTGGATCTGACAATCAAGATCTTTCCGTCCGGTTCACTGTTCAAGGCCACCGAACAGTATCTGCCGCTGAGCAGGGGGCAATTGGACATGACTGTCCTGCCCCTGTCCTACGCGGGCGGGCAGCACCCGGAATACAACCTGACACTGATGCCCGGGCTGATCAAAAGCCACGACCACGCGGCACGGATGAACGCATCGCCCTTCATGGGCGAAATCGAGCGCATCCTGAACGAAGACGACGTGCTCACGCTGGTGCATGGCTATCTGGCTGGCGGCTTCGCAAGTGTTGATGGCTGCATCACCAAGCCCGATGACGTCAAGGGCAAGACGGTCCGCGCCGCGGGCAAGGGCTTCGAAGAAATGCTTCAGGCGGCGGGCGCGTCGATCGCCTCGATGCCTTCGTCCGAGACCTACAATGCGATGCAGCAGAACGTGCTGCAGGCGATGAACACCTCGTCTTCGTCCTTCGTCTCGTTCCGGCTGCAGGAGCTTGCGAAGTGTTACACGCCCGCAGGCGACGTGGCGCTTTGGTTCATGTACCAGCCGCTTCTGGTGAACAAGACCACCTTCGACGGCCTGAAACCCGAGCAGCAGGAAGCTCTGCGCGCAGCCGCCGCCAAGGCCGAGGCTTACTATCTGGAAGAGGCCAAGAAGGAAGACGCGGCCTCGGTCGAAGTGTTCAAGGCGGCCGGCGTCGAAATCGCGCAGATGTCGCCCGAGGATTTTGACGCCTGGAAGGCGCTTGCCCAGGAATCCTCCTACAAGGAGTTCGTCAAGGACGTGCCGGACGGGCAGAAGCTGCTCGACATGGCGCTGTCGGTCGAATGAAGCAGGCGGGCGCCGCAGGGCGCCCACTGACTTCGCTACGGAGTAAGTCGAATGTCCGCATCCTACACGGCGGCGACGTCCCGAAAGGACGCGAATGCCTTTGTGCGCATTGTCGAGGCGCTGACGACCTTCTTTGGGTGGATCGCGGCAGCCTTCACCATCATCGCGCTTCTGGTCACCTGCCACATGATCTTCGTGCGTTACGTCCTTGGACGTTCGACGATCTGGCAGACCGAGGCCGTGATCTACCTGATGATCGGGGCGACCCTGCTGGGCCTTGGCTATGTGCAGCGCCTGCGTGGCCATGTGAATGTCGATCTGATTCCGATGGCGTTGAAGCCAGGGGCGCGTCGCGTGCTTTGCTATGCCGTGCTCATCGCGACAATCGCGGTCACCGCGGTCATCGTCTGGTATTCCTACGAGGTCTGGCATCAGGCTTTTGACCGGAAATGGAAATCCTCGACCGTCTGGGCGCCGCCCCTTTGGATTCCCTACCTTTCCCTGCCGCTCGGGTTCGGCTTGTTCCTGCTGCAGCTGATCGCCGATCTGGTGAAACTCGTCACCGGTGCCGAGCCCCCCTTCGGCATCAGGGAGGAATGAATGGACCCTTTGTCCCTGGGCCTTCTGGTGGCGCTGGCCACCATCGTCATCCTGTTCTCGGGCGTTTCGGTGGCCGTGGGCCTGCTGATCGTCGCGGCTGCGTTCCTGCTGATCTTCGACGGCACGCGTTCGCTTGAAATGATACCCGAGATCTTCTTTGCGGATCTGAACAGCTTCGCCATCCTTTCAATTCCCATGTTCATCATCATGGGGGCAGCCGTTGCCTCGACCCGCGCCGGGGCCGACCTGTTCGAGGCACTCGAACGCTGGCTGACCCGCGTGCCGGGTGGGCTTGTCGTGTCGAACCTGGGCGCCTGCGCGCTTTTCGCGGCCATGTCCGGATCATCGCCCGCGACCTGCGCCGCCATCGGCAAGATGGGTATCCCCGAAATGCAGAAACGCGGCTATCCCGACGGCGTTGCCGCGGGTTCGATCGCCGCCGGGGGAACGCTTGGCATCCTGATCCCGCCTTCCGTCACGATGATCGTCTATGGCATCGCGACCGAGACCTCGATCGGGCGCCTTTTCCTGGCGGGGATCATTCCGGGCTTCCTGCTGACCGGGCTTTTCATGGCATGGGCCATCTATGCGACATGGCGGTCGGGGAATGCCGCCGTCCTGTCACCCCGCAGCTATTCGATGCGCGAACGTTTCGAAATCCTGCCGCGCATCCTGCCATTCCTCGCCGTGATCGCGGGCGTGCTCTATTTCATGTATGGCGGCATCGCCACGACGTCCGAGACGGCCGCCGTCGGCGCGGTTCTCTGCCTGGTCATGGCGATCATCATCTACCGGCTTTGGAACCCGCGTGCGATCTGGGGAATCCTGCGCGACAGCACCCGAGAAAGCGTGATGATCCTGTTCATCATGGCCGCGGCAGGCGTCTTTGCCTACATGATGTCATCGCTGTTCATCACCCAGTCGATCGCGCAATGGATCGCCGGGCTCGAGGTGAACCGCTGGGTTCTCATGGCGCTGATCAACCTCTTTTTGCTGGTCGCTGGTTTCTTTCTGCCGCCGGTCGCGGTGATCCTGATGACCGCGCCGATCCTGATGCCGATCCTCGAAGCCGCGCAGTTCGACCCCTACTGGTTTGCGGTCATCCTGACGATCAACATGGAAGTGGGGCTGATCACACCGCCGGTCGGGCTGAACCTTTTCGTCATCAACTCGATCGCGCCGAATATTTCGCTGCGCGCGATCCTTCTTGGCTCAGCGCCCTTCGTCGGCTGCATGTTCGCGGCAATCATCATCCTTTGCCTGTTTCCCGGCCTCGCGACCTGGTTGCCGACGCTGGTGATGGGTCCGCTGTAGGGAGGAAAATATGGCACGGATCGCATTCTTCTCGGACCTGATGGCGACCTTGTTCGAGCGTCGCCCCGCCAGCCCGCCGGGTCCAAGCAAACGCCCGATCAGCGAGCTTTGCGAGGCGCTCTTGTCCTCGCAGGGCGAGATTTCGGGTGTGAGGCTTGCGCGAGACATCCTGTCCCATTATCGCGCCATGAGCCTGGATGAGCGCGTGTCCTTCTTCCAGCATCTTGCGCAGGATCTGGATCTTGATCCCGTGGCCGTGGCTGAAGCAGCCGCGAAATACGGCACAACCCGTTCTCCCGAGGATCTGTATCGGCTGTGCCGTGAGGCAGAGCCACGTCGCCAGGAATTGTTGCGGCGCCTGAACCAGGCACCGGGCGCGACCGAGGAACTGGTCCGGATGCGGCTGGATCTGCTGCGCCTGGTGCCGGATACACCGCGCCTTCGCGTGATCGACGCCGATTTCCAGCACCTGTTTGCCAGCTGGTTCAATCGAGGCTTTCTCGTCCTGCGCCACATCGACTGGCGCACCCCTGCCAACATCCTTGAAAAGATCATCGAATACGAGGCGGTTCACGCCATCAACGATTGGCATGATCTGCAGCGCCGGCTGCGTCCTTCGGACCGGCGTTGCTTTGCCTTCTTCCATCCCGCCATGCCTGAAGAGCCGCTCATTTTCGTCGAAGTCGCGTTGTGCAAAGGGGTACCCGGATCGGTGCAGGCATTGCTTGCCGAAGAGCGGGAAACCGAATCCGCTTTCGACACAGCCGTCTTCTATTCGATCTCGAATTGCCAGGAAGGGCTGCGCGGCATCTCATTCGGAAATTCCTTGATCAAGCAGGTGGTCGAGGAGTTGAAGCGCGACCTGCCGCAGGTCAGCCGTTTCGTGACACTTTCTCCTGTTCCTGGTCTTGCACGCTGGCTCAAGGAACTCGCGCCCCAGAGACCCGAAGCCGAGGCACTGCTCAGGGCCGAGGAACCCGCCGCGATCAAAGCCTTGGCCGATGATCTGCGGAAGCTGACCGCGGAATATCTGCTGAAGGCCAAGCGCTCGGACGGGCTACCCGTCGATCCGGTGGCGCGGTTCCATCTGGGCAATGGCGCTTTACTGCATGAGATCCATGCCCTTGCCGATATCTCGCCCAATGGTTTGCGCCAGAGCCGGACCGCAATGGTCAACTACCTTTACGACCTCGAAAAGGTCGAACAGAACAACGAGAGTTTTGTCACCGAGCGCAAGGTGGCGGCCTCGAAACAGGCTCACGCCCTGCTGATGCAGGGTCAGACGACAGGAAGAAAACAATGACGAACCCGCTTTACGACGCTCTTGTTGCGCCGCTGGCCTCGCGCGACACGGCCTCGCTGATTGACGCCACAGGCAATGAGATTTCGGGCAAGGCGCTGCATCGCATGGCGATGGAATATGCCTCGGCGCTGACGGGTCTGGGCGTAAAGCCCGGTGACCGCCTGGCTGTTCAGATCGAGAAGTCACCCCAGGCGCTGGCACTGTATCTGGGCGCGGTTGCGGCAGGCGTTGTCTTTCTGCCGCTCAACACGGCCTATACGGCAGATGAAATCGATTACTTTGTCGGAAACTCCGGCGCAGCACTGTTGGTGGGGGACCCGGCCCGCGCAGATGCGCTGCGCGAAGTTGCCGCGCGAAATGGGGCGCAGTTCCAGACGCTCGACGGCGCGGGGCAGGGCGGGCTTTCCGACCTGGCCGCAGCCGCAGAGGATTTCACTCCGGTCGAACGTCGGCCCGACGATCTTGCCGCGATCCTCTACACCTCGGGGACGACCGGGCGCTCCAAAGGGGCGATGCTCAGTCAGTCGAACCTGCTTTCGAACGCCGAGGTTCTGGTGCGGGAATGGCGCTTCACCGATGCCGACGTGCTTTTGCACGCATTGCCGATCTTTCACACGCATGGACTGTTCGTGGCTTCGAACGTGCTTTTGCTGGCGGGTGGCACGATGGTGTTCCTGCCCGGCTTCAAGCTGGATCAGGTCATCTCGTGGCTGCCCAGATCGACCAGCATGATGGGCGTGCCCACGTTCTACACTCGGCTTCTGGACGATCCGCGCTTCACGCGCGATCTCGTCGGCCATATGCGGCTTTTCACCTCGGGCTCGGCCCCGCTCCTCGCCGAGACGCATCGCCAGTTCGAAGATCGGACGGGCCACCGCATCCTCGAGCGTTACGGGATGACCGAAACCAACATGAACACGTCGAACCCCTACGAAGGCGATCGTCGGGCCGGCACGGTCGGCATGCCGCTGCCGGGGGTCGAGGTGAAGATCACCGATCCGGCAACGGGCGCAACCCTGCCCGAGGGAGAGCCGGGCATGATCGAGGTGCGTGGCCCCAACGTGTTCAAAGGTTACTGGGAAATGCCCGAGAAGACGCGCGAGGAACTGCGCGAGAACGGGTTTTTCATCACCGGCGATATCGGCGTCATCGATGCCGATGGCTACGTCAGCATCGTCGGGCGGCAGAAGGACCTAATCATCACCGGGGGATACAATGTCTATCCCAAGGAGATAGAATTGATCCTGGACGAACAGCCGGGGGTCCTGGAAAGTGCGGTGATCGGTGTGCCTCATCCCGATTTCGGCGAAGGTGTCGTCGCCATTCTTGTTCCCGAATCCAACGAAAGCCCCGATCTTGAGGCGATCCGGTCAGCGCTCGGTCAGAGCCTCGCGAAGTTCAAGCAGCCCAAGCATATCGCGCTGGTGGCGGAGCTTCCGCGCAATACGATGGGAAAGGTGCAAAAGAACCTGCTGCGCAACGAGATGTCCGAGCTTTTCGCGGGAAGCTGACGCACCTTGAAAGGGTCAGGCCCCGAAATGGGGCCGCCCTTGCCAGTGATAGGGGTCAGACCTGGCTCAGAAGGATGCTGGTTTCGCTGTTCGTGATGCCCTGGATTTCGCGCACTTCGCGCAGAACCCGATCGAAATGGGGCAGGTTATCTGCGGCAAGTTGTGCAACCAGGTCCCATTTGCCGTTTGTAGAGTGCAGCGAATGCAATTCGGGCAGGCCCCTTAGCGCACGGATGACCTGGGTCGTCGACCTGCCATTCACCTCGATCAGCATTACGGCCTGCACGGCTTCGGTGACGTTTTCGCGTGCGCGGATCGTAAACCCCAGAACTGCGCCGGTATCCATCAGACGATCAAGCCGGGTCTGGACCGTGGCGCGCGAAACACCAAGGATCGTCGCCAGTTTCGAAACTGGCGCGCGGCCATCCTCGCGTAGCGCGGCGATCAGCCGTCGGTCGAGATCGTCAAGCAGATGCATGGCAATGTGCTAAGCCGATGTTATCATATTGCTTGATGATCTACACGTTTCAGCAAATCTTTCAACTGTTGCAAGATATTTGCGACCTTTATCCTTGGCTCGTCACGAATAGCGGAGCCAATCATGAACATGCATTTCAATCCCTCGCAGAGCGTGCGTTACGTGGGCGTCCAGAACATGGTGCGCCTTGTGGCATCGCGCGGGGTGGAGAGCATGCTCGAAGGTATGGCGGATTACATCGAAGAGGATTTTCGCCGCTGGCCGCTTTTCGACAAGACGCCACGGGTCGCGAGCCATTCGGCAGATGGGGTGATCGAGCTCATGCCGACTTCGGACGGCACGCTTTACGGGTTCAAATATGTGAATGGTCATCCGAAGAACATGCGAGAGGGTCTTCAGACCGTGACGGCCTTTGGCATGCTGGCGGATGTGGCAACCGGCTATCCACAATTCATCTCGGAAATGACGATCACGACGGCCCTGCGCACGGCAGCGACTTCAGCCGTAGCGGCCAGGCATCTTGCCCGCCCCGACAGCCGCGTCATGGGGATGATCGGCCTGGGTGCACAGTCCGAGTTCCAGGCCCTGGCATTCCGGGTCATCTGCGGCATCGAAGAGCTTCGCGTCTATGATATCGACCCCGAGGCGACGGCGAAATTCCTTGGCAACATGGAAGGGCTCGGCCTGAGGATCACGCCGTGCAAAAGCGCGGCCGACGCGGTCATGGGGGTCGACATCATCACCACGGTGACCGCCGACAAGCAGAATGCCACGGTTCTTTCCGACAACATGGTCGGGGCCGGCGTGCACATCAACGCGATCGGGGGCGACTGCCCCGGCAAGACCGAGTTGCAGGCCGATATCCTGAAACGCGCTTCAGTCTTCGTCGAATACCCCGAGCAGACCCGGATCGAAGGCGAGATCCAGCAGATGGAGGCCGATTTCCCGGTGACCGAATTGTGGCGCGTGATCACGGGCGAACTGCCGGGCAGGTTGGATGCCCAGCAGATCACCCTGTTCGATTCAGTCGGTTTCGCGACCGAGGATCTGTCGGCGCTGCGCTATATCCGCGATGTCGTCGCAGAGACTCCGTTCTACGATGAAATCGACCTGATCGCCGCGCCCGCAGATCCCCGCGACCTGTTCGGACTGATCCGCTCGGCCAAGCTGTCCGCAGATGAAGGGATCTGACGCCTTGCCGCGCACGCGCCGGGCTCAGTGCGTGGCCGACTGGCGCGCGTTCTGCAACCCGGCCAGATAGCTGCCAAGATTGTCGCCGAGGCTCGGCTGCATGTAGCCTCCCTCCTGCACGTTCAGGACCGGGATATCGAGCTTGGCAATCCTGCCGGCGATCCGGGCAAAGCCCTCGGTCGTGACCTTGAGCCCTTGAAAGGGATCGTCCTCATGCGCGTCAAGACCAAGCGCGACCACGATCACCGAGGCCCCATAGGCCGAGACCTGCTCGAGTGCGCGGTCCACTGCTTCCAGATAGCCTTTGTCGCCGGTTCCACGAGCTAGCGGCAGATTCAGGTTGTAGCCAACTCCGCGACCTTCCCCGCATTCCTGCGCCCCGCCCGCGTAAAAGGGATAAAACTCGGCGGGATCGACATGGATCGAGACGGTCAGCACGTCGTCCCGATCGTAAAAGATCCCCTGCGTCCCGTTCCCATGGTGCACATCAATGTCGAGGATGGCCGGGCGATGGCCATGTGCGCGCAGGAACTCGGCCGCGATCCCCGAATTGTTCAGGAAACAGAAACCACCCGAGACCTCGCGGTAGGCGTGATGGCCCGAGGGGCGGCAGAGGGCATAGGCCGCATCCGCTCCGTCCAGGATCATGCCTGCTCCGGTCAATGCAGTCTGCGCCGACCAGTAGATCGCATCCCAGCTATGTTCCGAGATCGGACAGGACGTATCGGCGTTGTGAAATCCGATCTGGGCTTCGGCATCATACGAATAGTGCACCCGCCGATCCGGCGAAATGCGCCCCGGCACGACCTCGCCCAGATCCGCGACCTGCTCCGAGCGACGCGCATGGATCGTCTTCAGATAGGCCAGATAGCGCGGTGTATGGACTGCGGCCAGAGGTGCCATGCCATGATCCATCGGGGCATTCAGTTCAAGTCCGGCCTGCCTAAGCCCGCGCAGCAATTCGTTTACCCGCTCGGGCCGGTCGGGGTTCAGGATCACCTTTCCGTCTGCCAACCGGAATTGGGGGTCGTGCTTGCGCTGCCGTTCGTCGAATACCGCCTTCATATCTCGCCCTCCACGGCAACGGGCAGGGTCTTGCCCGGATTCAGAATTCCCTTTGGATCCAGCGCCTTTTTTATTTCGCGCATCACCTGCAACGCGACCGGATCCTTGAAGCGGGCCATGGGGGCCAGTTTCGAGATGCCGACGCCATGTTCTGCCGAGAATGTCCCGTTCATTTCAACCGCGAGAGAGTCAATTTCGGCACGCAGCGCTGCAATCAGTCCCGGTTCGTTGGCGGAAGGGTAGCAGGTGTAATGGATATTCCCGTCACCCAGATGAGCAACCGAAAGCACGTCGCAGCGCGGATCGACTGCCCGCAACCTTGGCTCGATGTCGCGCAGATAATCGGCCACGCGGTCGATCGGCACCGCGATGTCCGTATCAAGAGCCGGTTCGCGCCGGAAGGCAATCTCGGCGGCCGCCTCGCGTCGCGCCCACATCTCGCTGCGTTGGGCCTCGTTCTGAGCGATCACCGCGTCGGAAACCCCGCCGGTTTCAAACCACTCGGACAGAACTTCTTCGAGCACCGCGCCCAGTGTGCCAGGCCTTGCGGCGGCGAGTTCGACCAGCAGGTTGACCTCATGCGGCGCGTCGAAGGGTTCCCGCGCCTTCGGGTCGACTTCGAAATGTCCCTCGACAAAGGCGCGGGGCATGAACTCGAAGGCAACCACCGCGCCGCCCGTCGCGTCTTGCAGCGCGTTAAGCAGATCCGGGGCGCGGTCAAGTTGCGTCATGGCGACCATGGCCGTCACGCGCTCGGCCGGGCGCGGTTGCAGCTTCATGACTGCAGCCGTGATGATGCCAAGCTGACCTTCGGCACCGATCACAAGGTCGCGCAGGTCGAAGCCCGAATTGTTCTTGTGAAGCGCCTGCATCAGGTCGAGCACGCGACCGTCGGCCAGAACCACCTCGACACCGAGACAGAGATCGCGCGTATTGCCATATCGCAAGACATTCGCGCCGCCGGCGTTCGTCGAAAGGACCCCGCCGATCATCGCCGAGCCGCTTGCTCCGAAAGCCAGCGGAAAGATCAGTCCCTGTTCTTCGGCAGCAACGTTCAATGCATCGACGATGACGCCGGCATCGACCACCGCAACGCGGGCCTCGGGACGGATCTCGCGAATGCGGTTCATCCGCTCGACCGAGAGCATGATCGCACCGCTGCCCAGGGCGCCCCCGTTCAATCCGGTATTGCCGGATACCGGGACCACGGGCAGGTCGCGCCCATGGGCAACGCGCAACACGGCCGACACCTCGTCGCGATTTGCCGGGCGCACCACGGCAAGCGGCGCGCCCGTATAGTGACCGGTCCAATCGCGATCCCAGCGCGCCGTGTCGCGGCCGGTCAACACGTTTGCCGCACCCACGATGGCGGCGAGATCCTCGATCAGTTCGGTCATTCCTCTGCCTCCAGCTCAAGTCCGGGTGCGGCTTCAAGCAGGCTTTGGGTATAGGCTTCGCGAGGCGATAGGAAGACCTGCTTCGCGCTGCCCAGTTCGACAACCCGGCCCTTTTGCATCACTGCGATCCGGTCACAGATCTTGCCCGCGACGCGAAGATCATGGGTGACGAAGATCATGGTGAGGCCGAGCCGCTCCTTGAGGTCTTCGAGCAAGTCCAGAACCTGAGCTTGAACCGAGACGTCAAGGGCCGATACCGCCTCATCCGCCACGATGATTTCGGGTTCCAGAGCAAGTGCGCGGGCAATGCCGATCCGCTGGCGTTGTCCGCCCGAGAACTCGTGTGAAAAACGGTTCATGGCGCTCTCCCCCAGCCCGACAAGGGTCAGAAGCTCGCGCGCGCGGGCCTGCGCCTCGGCACGGCTCTTGCCATGAGAGATGGGGCCCTCGGTCAGGATGCGGCCGATCCGCGCGCGTGGGTTCAGCGAAGCATAGGGGTCCTGAAAGATCATCTGGATCCGCTTGCGATGCGCCTTGAGTGCTGCTCCGCGCAGGTTCGAGATATCCTGCCCATCCATCTCGATGCTGCCGCCGTCTGGCTCGACAAGCTGGACAATGGCGCGGCCCAGCGTCGACTTGCCCGACCCGGATTCACCAACGATGCCCAGAGTTTCGCCGCGCATGAGATCAATCGTGACATTGTCGCTGGCCTTCACCACGCGCTCGCCCGTGCGGAACTCCTTAACCAGGTTCCGCACCCGAAGCAGTGGCTCATCACGTTTCGGGGCAGGATGAAATTCGACACGCGGGATCGCGTCGATCAGGCGGCGGGTATAGGGATGGTCCGGCGCGACGAGGACCTTCGAGGCCGGTCCTTGTTCGACCAACTCGCCCAGTTCGATGACAGCGACGTCATCAGCGATCTCGGACACGACGCCGAAGTCATGGGTCACGAACATGACCGCCATGCCGTGGTGGGTCTGCAGATCCTTGATCAGCGACAGGATCTGCGCCTGGGTGGTAACGTCCAGCGCGGTCGTCGGCTCGTCCGCGATCAGAACCTTCGGCTCAAGCGCAAGGGCCATCGCGATCACGACGCGCTGACGTTGCCCGCCCGACAGCTGAAAGGGATAGGCGTTCTGGGCGCGTTCTGGATCGGGAATGCCGACTTCGCGCAAAAGTTGCAGCGCGCGCGCCGACCGCTGGGTCGGAGTCAGGAGGCCATGGGCCTCGTAAACCTCGGCGATCTGCGCACCGATCCGCATGAGAGGGTTCAGCGCGGTCATCGGTTCCTGGAAGATCATTGCAATACCCTGACCGCGCAGATCCTGGTATTGTTCTTCCGTCAGACGCGTGATGTCCCGTCCCTGGAACATGATCCGGCCTGCGCCAACCGTGACCCCCTGCGGCAGCAGCCCCATGACCGCGTTCGCGGACATGGATTTCCCCGATCCGGATTCGCCGACGATGCAAAGCGTCCGCCCCGGAAACAGCTTCAGCGTGACATCGCGGACGGCATGCGGGCGATCCGCGCCCTCGGGCAGGTCCAGCGTCAGGTTCTCGATGCTGAGTGTGGGTTCCATCTGGGCCTCCATCAGGCACGCCGCCGCGCGAGGCGGGGGTTCATCGCGTCGTTCAGGCTTTCACCGATAAGGTTGAGTGCCAGGACGGTTATGAGGATCGCCACGCCGGGAAAGAAGGACAGCCACCATGCCTGCCGGATGACCGTGCGCGCCGCGCCGATCATGTAGCCCCAGGACATGAGGTTCGGATCGCCCAGTCCCAGGAAGGACAGCGAGCTTTCCAGCAGGATGGCCGAGGCGACCATCAGCGAGGCCATCACAATGATCGGTGAGATTGCGTTGGGCAGGACCTGGCGCAGGATGATCTGACCGGCGGGCAGGCCTTGCAGGATCGCGGCCTCGATATATTCGCGCTTGCGCAGCGACATGACCTCGCCACGCACGAGCCGTGCGACCGGTGGCCAGGACACGATTGCAATGGCCAGCGTGATCGACACGACCGAGGGCTGGAAGATCGCCACGATGACGATGGCCAGTGCGAAGCTGGGCACTGTCTGGAAGAACTCGGTCACGCGCATCAGCAGGTCATCGACCCAGCCGCCGAAATACCCCGCGACCGCGCCGATCGGGATACCGATGAGCAAAGCGGCCAGGGTCGAAACCAGCCCGACCAGCAGCGAAACTCGCGCACCATGCGCGAGACCCGCAGCCACGTCGCGCCCGACGGTGTCTGTTCCCAGCGGGAAAGCCATATTGTCGAACGGTGGCAGAAACGGCCGCTGGACCATCTTCCAGGGATTGCCCGGAAAGAAAAGCGGGGCGAGCAGCGCAACGGCCACGATTAACGCAAGCAGGGTCAGCCCGATTACACCGCCCTTGTTCGAGGCGAAACGACGCCAGAAATCCTTCATCGTTTCCCCCTTCACTGGACGCGGATTCGGGGATCGACGATCCCGTAGATCAGGTCGGTGATCATGTTGAAGACGATCACCATGGCTGCCGAGACGAAGAAGACGCCCAGCAGTACGTTGTAGTCACGTTGGGCCAGTGCCTCGAACATTAGCCGCCCGATTCCCGGCCAGGCAAAGACGGTCTCGGTCAGGACGGCGCCGCCCACAAGCTGCCCGGCCTGGAGCCCCGCCAGCGTGACGATCGGCAGCAGCGCGTTTCTCAGGACGTGGCGGCGCTGGATCAGGCGCGGAGACAGTCCTTTCGCGCGCGCCGTCTTGACGAAATCCATCTGGCTCACCTCGAGCATCGAGGCGCGGGTCATGCGGGAATAGACGGCCGTGAAGAACAATCCAAGCGACACTGCCGGCAGGACGAGGTGACGGGCGATATCCATTGCGCGCGCCATGCCCGTATATCCTGCGCCGACCGTCTCGAAGCCGAAGGGCGGCAGCCAACCCAGCGTCACCGAAAACAGCAGCACCCCCATGAGCGCAGCCCAGAACAAAGGCGTCGCATAGAAGATGAGCGCAACCGTGGAAATCAGCGTGTCAGACCACCTCCCGACGCGGCTGGCCGCGAGCACGCCGGCCAGAACGCCGAGCACGAGCGACACGAGGAAGGCCGATCCGGTCAAAAGGAGCGTTGCCGGAAGACGATCCAGGATCAGGTCCAGCACCGGCATCTGCTGACGATAGGAAAAGCCAAGATCCAACCTGGCCACGTCCGAGACATATTTCCAGAGCTGAACGTAAAGGGGCTGGTCGAGGCCGAACTTGATGCGCAGCTGCTCAAGGAACAGCTCGTCGGTCGCCCCCGCTTCGCCAGCCATGACGGTGGCGGGATCGCCCGGGGCGGAGTGGATCAGGAGAAAGTTCAGGACGAGAATGGCCAGCAGCACAATCGCGGCTTTGACCAATCGCCCGGCGATGCGGGTGATGATCTTCATGTCGGGAAACCTCGGACAGGAACGGAAAGACCCCGGCGCATCGCTGCGCCGGGGTCACGCCGTCACTTCTCGATATAGGCGTTCTTGAAGCCGTCGTTGACGCCGATGCCGGTGGTAATCAGGTCCTTGACGTTGCAACGCGTGATGGTCGGGAAGCCCATGTCCAGAAGCCACCCCACCGGAACATCCTCGGCGAGCTTTCTTTGCACCTCGGTATAGGCGGCAGCACGCTCATCGGTGTTGATCGTCCCGGCACCCTTCTCGAACAATGCGTCAATATCGGGGTTGGAATAGCCTGCGACGTTGTTCCAGGGCGAGCCTTTCGCGATGTTCGAAGAAATATACGTCCGCGCCACGCCCAGTGCCGGGTCGCCGTATTGGAACAGATAGGTGGTCGAAAGGTCGAAATCCCAGTCCGAAAGGCGCTTGTTCCAGCCAGCGACGTCGGTCGAGACGATGTCGACATTCACGCCGATGTCCGACAGGTTCTGCTTGATGACCTCGGCAAGACGCATCCACGTTTCGCCATAGGGCATGGGCACGAACTCCAGGACCTCGCCGTCATAGCCCGAAGCCTTGACCAGTTCCTTCGCCTTTTCGGGATCATAGCTGAAGGGCGCGATCGAGGCGTCGTAGAAGCGGGTCGAACCGGCGAACGGGCCGGTCGAGACCTTTCCCATCCCGTTCCAAAGCGCGTCGCGCACGAAATCGCGGTCGATCGCATACATGATCGCCTGACGGAATTCCTTGCTGGCGGTGGGCCCTTGGCGGTTGTTCATCCACACCCAGCTTTGCGGCCCGAAGAATTCCCAGCCCGACTCGGTCGAGCAGGTATTTTCCAGCGCGGTAATACGCGGCACATCGAAATTCTCGATCGAGCCGCCCGGCAGGATGTCGACCTGGCCGGTTTCGAAGGCCACGGCGCGCGAGGCGGCGTCGGGGATGACATGCCAATAGATTTCGTCGAGATAGGGCTTGCCCTCATCCCAGTAGTCGGCGTTCTTCACAAGCTTGATGTAGGAGCCCTTGGACCATTCATCGAGCTTGAAGGGGCCCGTGCCGATGGGCGTGTTGTTCGCCGGGTTGGTGGCGAAGTCGGTGCCTTCGTAGACGTGCTTGGGAACGATCGGCATAGAACCGACCTCGAAGGCGTTGAGGAATGGACCGAAGGCCGATTTCAACTTGAAGACGACTGTGTTGTCGTCCGGCGCAGTGATGGATTCGACATGCGCGAGCACGGCGCGGAAGCGCGGGTGGGATTCGCGCAGGAACACATCGGCGGTAAATACCACGTCGGCAGACGAGAAAGGCGTGCCGTCGTGCCATTTCACGCCGTCTTCCAGGTGGAAGGTATAGGTCAGGCCGTCCTCGGAGATTTCCCAACTTTTCGCCAATGATGGCATCGGGTTCAGCTTGGTGTCGTAGCGCAGCAGGCCTTCGTAGATGTTACCTGCGACCATCTGGGTCGGAGCATTCTGGACCAGGCCGAGCATCAGGCTCGGGGGCTCAGGCTGGACGACGATGTTCGCGCGCCCTCCCATCACGGGATCCGCCATTGCGGAAGTGGCTGGCAGCAGACCTGCTATCGCTGCGGTCAGTAGTCGGCGCATGGAAAAACTCCCTGGTTGATGGGCATTGCCTGCCCTTATCGGCTCGTTCGGAGGTGCGGTCTTGCGGCCGCGAACCGCACTATTCGCGAGAGCGGGGGTGTCGACAAATAGGCTGGGCCTATGGTTGCAATCAGCGTGGCTCCATCGCTCTGAAAGAAGCGATCTTGATCGAGCGGACGGTCACGGCCATCCGCCCTATGGCAGTCATTGAACGGACTTATTTGTGTCATTCCCGAGCTTGTGGAACTAAGTCGTCCCAACAAGGCCGGAACGCAGTCCGGCGCATCAGAACCGGGGGAGCGACCGTGCAGCTATATGACCATCACGCCGTTGAGGACCGACTGGATTGGTCGTTGCTGATCGAGAACCTGCGCCAGGGATTTGCCCGCGCCACGGTCGAGGCGCCACCGCGTCAGGTGCTGAGCATCACCCAGCCTGACGGGACCGAGGCATCGCTTCTGATCATGCCCGCCTGGGAAGGGGGAAAGGCGATCGGGGTGAAGGTCGTGACCTTCTTCCCCGGCAATGCCGCGCAAGGGAAGGCGACGATCAACGCGGGCTTTCTGATGTTCGATGGCGCGGACGGTCGCTTCGTCTCGGCTATGGATGGCGACGCGTTGACGGCGCGTCGAACCGCAGCGGCCTCCGCGCTCGCGGCCGATTACCTTGCCCGCAAGGATGCGCGCAGGCTGCTGGTATTGGGAACCGGTCAGCTTGCTGCGGCAGTCGCCCAGGCGCATGCCAAGATGCGCAATTATTCCGAGGTCGCGATCTGGGGACGCAGCATCGAAAAGGCCGAAACGGTTGTGGAAGATCTGTGTCGGCTGGGCCTGCCCGCAATTGTCTGCACGGATCTCGAGGCGGGGTGCAGGGCCGCTGATGTCGTCAGTTCGGTCACGGCCTCGACCTCCCCCTTCATTCGCGGCGAATGGTTGTCGCCAGGCAGCCACCTTGACCTGATCGGGGCCTTCAAGGCCGATATGCGTGAATGCGACGATTTGGCCCTGACGCAGGCGGATGTCTTTGTCGACGGGCGGGCGGGCGCAGTGCTGGCGGGCGATCTCGCACAGCCGATCGCGGGCGGCTTGTTTGACGCGTCGCGCATTCTTGGCGACCTGACCGAGCTGGTGCAGGGGCGAGTGGAAGGGCGCAGGGATGCCGCATCGCGCACGCTTTTCAAATCGGTCGGGATGTCTCAGGAAGACCTGATTGCCGCGATCCAGGTATCCGGCCTCGGCTGACACCAAGGGGGCG
Organism: Paracoccus sp. MBLB3053; assembly: GCF_031822435.1. Classification (NCBI taxonomy): domain Bacteria; kingdom Pseudomonadati; phylum Pseudomonadota; class Alphaproteobacteria; order Rhodobacterales; family Paracoccaceae; genus Paracoccus; species Paracoccus aurantius. The sequence goes on from NZ_JAVQLW010000002.1 coordinate 324,493, forward strand.
ACTTCGCGGTCCGAAAGGTCGGCCCCCTGCTTGTCTTGCCCCGAGGGCCCGGGTGGCGGGCGGTGCTTGCGCACCCCTTGCGTCCCAATCATAGGCGGAGCGCATTCCAAGCATTGGACCCCGCTATTTGCCATCGGCAAGCCCGGTGGTTCAGATTTGCGAGAACAGAAATTCCAACGGGAGCATGTCAATGAACAACGCAAAAACATTCCGCGCCGGGCTTGCCGCCGCCCTGATGTCGGTTTCGATCCTCGGGCTGGCCGGCCCGGCTTCGGCGGAAACCACCATCCGTATCGGTCACGTCCTGGCTGACGGCCATAGCTGGAACGTCGCGGCGCAGGGTTTCGCGAAGGAAGTCGGCGAAAAGACCGAAGGTCGCGTCAAGATCGAGGTGTTCCCCGGCGGCCAGCTTGGCAACGAGAAGGACATGATCGAGGGGCTTCAGTTCGGCGCCGTGCAAGGCGGCGTGATCGGGGCGGGTTCTTTCCAGACGATCGAGCCCAAGCTTGGCATCATCGAGATGCCCTATGCCTGGTCGTCGCGCGAAAAGGCATTCGCGGCGCTTGACGGCGATCTTGGCGCGGCACTTTCCGACATGCTCGAGGAAAAGAATGTCAAGGTTCTGGCCTGGTGGGAAAACGGCTACAGAAATGTGACGAACTCGAAGCTGCCGATCGAAGCCCCGGCCGATCTCGATGGCCTGAAGATCCGCGTCACACCCGACAAGGTGCGCCTTGAGACCTTCGAGATCATGGGCGCGCAGCCCGCGCCGCTGGCCTTCGGCGAGCTTTATTCCGCCCTGCAGCAGGGTGTTTTCGACGCACAGGAAAACCCACTGTCGATCATCTGGTCTTCGTCTTTCTTCGAGGTGCAGAAATACGTCTCGATGACCCAGCATGTCTGGGGTGCCGCCACGCTCGTGCTGTCCAAGCCCGTCTGGGAGAAGCTCTCGCCCGAAGACCAGCAGATCGTCGAGGCGGCGGCCCAGGAATGGGGCGAGAAACAGCGCCAGATGGTTGCCGATTCCGATGCCGAGATGATCGCCAAGCTCAAGGAAAAGGGCATGGAGTTCAACGATGTCGACAAGGCCGCATTCGAAGCCGCCGTCCAGCCGGTCTGGGATCAGAACGCGGATGTCTTCGGCCCCGATCTGATGGCGATTATGGAAAGCTATCGCAAATGAGCCCCCGCGCTCCTGAAATTCGCCAACTTGAAGAGGTCGCCCCGGTCCAGCTTTTCGATTTCAGCCAGAAAGTGCTGTTTTCGCCGAAAGAACGGGGCGAAGGATTCATCAAGATGGCTGTCACCACGGGCAAGAGGGGCGCGCGCAGCGTGCCCCACGCCCATCCAAGGGACGAAGTGACCCTGACCTTGAAAGGCCAGGCCGTGCTGCGCGCCAATGGTCGGGAATACCACATGACCGAAGGCACCGCACTGCGCTTGCCGCCTGGCGTTGTCCACGAGGTCGAGGTCCTTTCCGATGAATGGGTCGTCGTCGCGGCATATTGCGACGAATGCCAGCTTTGCGTGCCCTTGAAGGGAAGGGAGAGCGAATGAAGCGCCTGGCCCGAACACTTGATGCGCTTGCGCGCACCATCGGCGCGATCGGTATCGCTGCACTTGCAGGCATCGTCGCATGGGTGGTCTTTTCTCGCTACGTTCTGGGCGTCACGCCCCGCTGGTCCGAGGAATTGCCGCGGCTGATCCTTGTCTGGGTGACCTTTCTCGGCGTGGTGTCCGGCTTTGCGCGTGGCTCGCATTTCGAAGCCGGGATCGCAGACATGATCTTGGGGCAGGGGCCCCTGCGACGCGCCGCGCGCTGGCTTGCACTGTTCGCAAGCGCGGCCTTCCTTGTCGTTCTGTTGGTCACCGGCTGGCAGATCACCGGTTTCACCTGGCACCACGCCACGACGGCTCTCGCCTTGCCGGGTGGTCTTTTCTACCTGTGCCTTCCGATCGGAGCGGCACTTTCGCTGGTCGCGCTGGTCGCGGGAAGGTTCGGAAAATGAGCATGGAACTTGCGCTGCTTCTTGGCGCCTTCGTTTTCCTTGTCCTGATCGACGCTCCGATTGCCGTGGCACTTGGGCTCGCATCGGTTCTTTATCTGGCGGTGGCCGATCTGGCCCCCATGATGGTTGTCGCACAACGCATGATCGCGGGGATCGACAGTTTCACCCTGCTTGCCATTCCTTTGTTCCTTATGGCGGGAATGCTGATGGTGCAGGGCGGGCTTGCGCCGCGGATCGTCAACCTCTGCTCGGCGCTGGTCGGGCGCAGCACGGGCGGCCTTGCCATCGTGATGATCGCGGCCTGCATGCTGTTCGGATCGCTATCTGGCTCGGGTGTGGCCGATGTCGTGGCCATCGGCACGATGATGTTGCCCGCCATGAAGGAACGCGGCTATCACCCGGGCTTTTCTTCGGCAGCGCTTGGCTGCGCCGGCTCGCTTGGGACGGTCATTCCGCCTTCGATCGTTCTGATCGTCTATGGCACCGCAACCAACACCTCGATCGGCCAACTTTTCATCGGCGCGATCATACCCGGCCTGATGCTCGGGCTCTCGCTGATGGCGGTCGCATGGTGGATCTCGCGCAAGCATGGCTGGCGTGGTGGCGAGCCTATGACCCGAGCCGCGATCGGGCGTGCGTTTCTTGCCGCCATTCCGGCCCTCATCGCTCCGCTGATCATCGTCGGGGGCATTCGTGCGGGCATCTTCACACCGACCGAGGCCGCCGGAACGGGTGTGGTCTATGCCCTGATCGTGGGCGGGCTTTTCTATCGCAGCCTCACCTGGGATGGCATCAAGAACATCCTGCGGGATACGACCGAGATGACGGGCTCCATCCTGTTGGTGATTGCTTCGGCCTCGGTCTTCGGTTGGATCCTGGCCGCTGAACAGGTGCCCCAGCTGGCTGTGAATGGCATCCTTGCGCTGACCGACAGCGCCCTGATTGCCTTGCTGCTCATCATGCTGGTGGTTCTGTTGCTGGGTACCTTCATGGAGTCGCTGGCGATCATCCTGATCCTTGCGCCCGTGTTCCTGCCCGTCCTGAGCGCTTACCAGATCGACCCGGTTTATTTCGGCATCCTGCTCTGCATCAACCTGGCCATCGGGGCGAACACTCCTCCGCTGGGCATCGATCTGATGGCAGCCTGCCGGACTGCCGGTATCCCGATATCAGCTGCCTTCCGCCATCTTCTGCCGTTCCTCGGCGCAATGGTCGCGGTCCTGCTGCTGCTGGTTATTTTCCCGCAGATCATCACGTCCGTAACCGGCACGCGCTGACCTGTCCGAACAGAAATAGAAATGAATGAGGTGATGAGATGAGTTTCTCAGCAGAGACTCGTGCCGACCTGTCGCGCTTCTGGTCCACCATCGAAAGCTCTGCCCAGATCGGGCAGGGGCGTCCCGGCGGCCTGTCGCGCCTGACTCTGGGCGATGCAGATCGCGAGATGCGCGATCTGTTCGCAGGCTGGTGTCGCGCAGCGGGGCTTGCGGTCGAAATCGACGACATGGGCAACATCTTCGGTCGCAGGGACGGTCTGGACAACAGCCTTCCGCCCATCCTGATCGGCAGTCACCTCGACACGCAGATCAACGGTGGACGCTTTGACGGCATCGCCGGGGTCCTGGCGGGGCTGGAGGTCGTGCGCAGCCTGAACGACGCGGGGCACATCACGCGCCGCCCGATCGTGATCGTGGACTGGACGAACGAGGAGGGCGCGCGCTTCTCGCCCCCGATGGTCGCTTCGGGTGTGTTCGTTGGTCGTTACGATGTCGAATGGGCGCATGACCTGATTGCCGATGACGGCGCACGCTTCGGCAATGAGCTTGACCGGATCGGCTACAAGGGCGAACTGCCCTGCAAGGCCGGTGAGATCGACGCCTATTTCGAACTGCATATCGAACAGGGCCCGATCCTTGATGCCGAAAAGCGGCAGGTCGGCGTGGTGACCGGCGGCTACCCCAGCCACGGCATGCGGGTGATGTTCCGGGGCGAGACCGCCCATACCGGGCCGACGCCCATGGATCTGCGTCAAAACGCGCTGGTTGCGGGCGCCCGCTGGCTTACGGCCGTTGACGATATCGGCTGGGAGTTTGCGGTGCTAGATGGCAAGGCGACGGGTTCGCGGCTGGCGGCTTGGCCGAACAAGCCGGGCATCCTTTCTGAATCCGCGCAATGCGTGGCCGATGTCCGCCATCCCGACCCCATCACCGCGCGTGTGATGGCCGAAAAGATGCGCCGCGCCGCGCATGCTGCTGCCGCGATGGCGGGCTGCTCGGTCGAGGTCGAGGATGAATGGACCTGGGGCGGGGACATCTTTGATGCGGAACTTGTCGGCCTCATCCGGAATGAGGCGGTCTCTCAGGGCTGGAACTGGCGAGATATCCAGTCGCAGGCCGGGCATGACGCCTATCACATGGCGATGCACTGCCCTTCGGCGATGATCTTCACGCCATGCAAGGGCGGTATCACCCATAACAATGCCGAGAACTGCGACCCGGGAGACTTTGTCGCCGGGCTCAACATGCTTCTGCATGCGGTCGTCAAACGCGCTGATCGCTGAACATTGGGCGGAATGGTGGCGAAGCCTTCGGGCTTCGCCGCACCCTGCAAGGTCAGACCATGTCGGGATAGAGCTTGAGAAGTTCGTCGAGCAGATCGACAAATTTCTGTTCCGGAACGGTCAATTGATCCAGCGCGTGATAGACAAGGAAAACATCTGCGCCCAGCGGCTGATCGATCAGCCGCAGCGGCCAGAGCCGTCCTTCATCGACCGCCTCGACAGCGGTGATGACCGGCAGGATCCCGATGCCGAGGCCTGCGATGATCATGCGCTTGATTTCGGCAAGGTCATGACTTGAACCGCTGATCCGGCGGCCCAGGCTCAGCCCGTCACGCAGCATGACCATCGGTTCAAGCCCAAGTCCCTCGGTCGCACAGCTGAAGGTGACGAAGGGCTCTTGCGCAAGTTCGCGCAGCTCGACTTCATCGCGACCGAACAGCCGGTGCTCGGCTCCGCAGAAAACTCCGAACTCCTCTCGGAAAAGGTGACGGCATTCAAGATTGATCATCGGCTTGGTCAGCAGGCAGATCCCGATCCCGGTCTTTTCCTGCGTGATCTGGCGAACCGTTTCCAGCGAGTTCTGCACCGAAATGCGCCAACTGATAGACGGATAGCGCTGATGGAACAATCGGAGCGCCTCGTCGATCATCGGCGATTGCAACCCACTGATGATGTTAAGCCGCAACTCGCCGAACTCCTCGTCGTTCCGGTCCTCGGCCAGAACGCCGATCCGGTCGACACCACGAAAGATCTCGGCACATTCCTGATAAATCTTTTCGCCGCGCAGCGTCAGCGCGAAATGGCGGCTGCCTCGAAACAAGAGCTGGCAACCAAGCTGCTCTTCGAGCTTCTGCAATGCCAGGCTGACTGAGGGTTGGCTCATGTTGAGCCGCCGAGCCGCGCGGGTGATGCCCCCTTCTTCGGCAATCACGAAGAAGCTGCGAAGCAGGTTCCAGTTCAGATCACCAATGGCCGGCTTTGTGGGCATGAAAATTCCGTTCGCAGTCTGAGGCAGCTCAGGACAAAAAACACCGCTTTGATCCATAGGCAATGCCTATTCGCCCGCTCCCCCGTGTTTGCGCTCGTCTGCTTTCCCAAGCCAAGGTGCAGTTCAACCGCGCAAGGAAAGCGTGATCTCCCTGAGGGTTTCACCCTGCTTCAGGCGTTGCAGGATGTCGCGGTCCTGCACCTGAATGCGGAGGGCCTTTTCGACCAGCTTGTCGACTTCCGCAGGGTCGAGAACGACAACACCGCTTTCATCGGCCAGAATGATGTCGCCCTTGGCCACGGTTGCGCCGCCACAACTGATCAGCCCGCCGACCTCGCCTGACAGCCGCTTGTTCCGGGTGGTCATCGGAGAACGGCCGCGGCACCAGATCGGCAATCCAAGTTCGATCAGGGCCGATTGGTCGGCCACGAAGCCGTCGATGACGACACCGGCAATGCCTCGCTCTTGCGCGGCCTGACCGGCGATTTCCCCGAAACATGAGTGGCGCAGATCGCCGCATCGGTCGATCACCAGAACCTCGCCCGGCCGGGCAATCGAAAGGGCCTCGATCAACGCCGCATCGTCGATCCCCGGCATTCTGACGGTAAGGGCAGGGCCATGAACCCTCTGGCCCCGAACGAATGCCTGGATCGTGGGCGCCATGAACCCTGACCCAAGGAAGCGACCAAGCGTGGCCGTCGCGATCTGGTTAAGGTCAGCGGTCATTTGGCCCTTGTCCTTCGTTGATCCGGTGGGCAGCCCATCCATGGGCGCAAGGCTGCGGTATTCTGTCGGTCATCGAAATTTCTTGCGCCGTTTGCTTATGCAATCTTAGCAACCGGAATGTGGCCGCCCCACTGAAAGCGGCCCGCTTGCCTTATTCGAACGATAGGCTGGGACTATGTATCGCGTTCCGGTCTATCGCGCTTCCTTCCAGCCGCGAACGAGCTGTTGTCGCTCTGCACATGCCTGATACCGGCAGCGGTGCTGAAGAACGCGATGAACATACGGCTGCGACGCGCGAGGCAATGACCGTCGACTGTTCGGCACGAATGCAGGAATGGAGCGTCCCGTGGAGTGCCTTTAGCCCGGAGATGTTCCAATCAAAGCTCGCGATCTGCTGCGTCGTCTCAAAGACGGGAACGGCCGCGGCATGGCGGGTATCATGGTACGATCCGAGCCCTTCCTGGCCGAGACAGGTTCTGGCCAAGGCCTCCGCATCCAGAAGCGCGTCGGTGATCCCATGGGCGGTGATCGGATCCTTGTAGCAGGCCGCATCTCCGACAAGAGCCCAGCCTTTTCCTGCTCGCCTGCGCATCAGACCCGGAGCCCCGTTGAACCGTCGAAGCCGCTCGGCCGGTCCGGCAAGAAGCTGTTCGGCCCAAACCGGACGGAAACCGCCAAAGGTTGCGGTCAGGCCATCAAGAGGTTCCGCGCCGAACTTCTCGCGATAGTCGGACGGCCGGCAGGACGCATAGACGCAATACAACCCGTCATTGGTGGGGATAACCCCCGCCGCCACTCCCTTGCCGAAGCACCAATGATGTCCATCCGTGGGAAGATTCTGGAAATATCCGTAGATCGTCGCCGAGCGCGAAGCCGAACGTGCCAGGACTTCTGCGCCAAGCATCTCTGCCAGCCCGGAATCGCGACCGTCGGCACCAATCACAAGGCCAGCCGTAACAGCCCGTTCCCTGCCAGTAGCATCGCCGAGGACCAGCCCGGCAATTCGGTCGTTCCGCCAGACGCAGGCCTCTGCCGTCGTGCCGGTTGCCAGATCGGCCCCCGCCGCGACGGCCGCATCAAGAAGCGTCCAATTCAGCGACCGACGGCGTGGGGCGATCAGTCCTTCTACCATCGCAGTGGGTCTGACCGGGATCGGGATTGTCTCGGATGCGTATTGGAAGCGGATCTGGCTGATCAAAGGCGCACCCTGGTCCAGCAACGTGTCCATGAGACCCCAGCGCGCCAGAAGTTCGACCGCAGGTCGGGTAAGCGCGTGGGTCGAAAGTTGCTCGCCCATCAAGGCCTGCCGTTCGGCGATCAGGACACGCGCGCCGGCCCTGGCCAGCAGCAAGGCAGACGCTGCGCCCGCCACCCCGCCGCCGATGACTACGGCGTCATAGACACTACGCGCCATCACGCTTTCCCCTGATCGATGCATCCAGCGTGAGGCCGAGCCGACCGCGATCAAGCCCGATATCCTTTAGCAGACGCTTATCCATCTGCGACAACAGGATCACGTCCTGACGCCTCCGCATGGAACTGCGGACCCCTTCCAGCAGGAAAAAACGCGGCATTTCTTGCCGGGGGAAGGAGGATTCTGGACGCATTTCTAGTGTCGCAGACATCGTCGTATATCCTTATGGCACGGCGGGTCATTTCCGTCAGACGCAGAATAGCGCCTTGCACGTGCGAAGACTTTCGGATGGGCTGCGGGGCGGCTGAGGAATATATGAAGAAAGCCTGAAGATTTCCGCCCTACACCTGCGAAACAGGGTTCGGCACGAGCGGGCCGCGCGTCGCCTGTCCATGCGATTCGGAAGCGAAAGAGCATCATCTTCCTGTCCGAGGACGAGCGCGACAGGGGCCACCACCGTTCGCTCGTCGCCTTGTCGCCTTGCAGGGTAACTGACTGGCGTGCGCGGATCGTGTCGGATGTGCCCTATGCCAAGGGACGGCTTCCGAATCAACGCCTTGGCGCGCCCTCCTTGAACTCTTCGAATGCAGCAAGAGCTTGTTTTCTGGCCTCGTCCAGTCCGCCGCGCTCGCGCCAATCTCGCGAAACCTGCCAGGATGACGGCAGGCTGTCGAAATAGGCCATTGCCTCGTCGGTCGGCTTTCCCATCCACCCCGCCAACCAGCGACGGCGATAGCTGCCCTGGGGGTCGTATTGCGTGGCCTGTTTCTCAGGGTTGAATATCCGGAAGAACGGCGAGGCATCTGGCCCGCAGCCCGCGACCCATTGCCAGTTCATCGCATTCGAGGCCGGGTCCCAATCGGTGAGGCTTTCGGCGAAATGGCTCATGCCAAGTCGCCAATCGGTCAAAAGATGCTTTGTCAGATAACTTGCGACCACCATCCGCACACGATTGTGCATACGCCCCGTCACGCGCATTTCGCGCATGCCCGCATCGACGAGGGCGATCCCGGTTTCAGCACGCGTCCACCGCTCGAGGCTGGTATTGGATCTGCGCCAGGGAAACGCGCTCCACTCGGACCGCCAGGGCGATCTGTCCATTTGCGGAAAGTCGATGAAGAGATGCCAAGCGAACTCACGCCAGATCAACTCGGACAGAAACTTGCCGATGCCGTCTGCCTTCGAGGCTTCACGCTCCATCCGGTCGCGCGCCATGGCCCAGACGGTTCGCGGGCTGATCTCGCCCAGTGCGAGATGTTCGGACAGGCCCGAGGTTGCATCCAGATCAGGCCGGTCCCGATCTGCATCATAGGAGGTGGCATGATCCAGAAACTCATCCAACCGCGCAAAGGCGGCGGCCTCTCCCGCTGGCAGGGCAAACCTCTCGAGCACTTCGGCACCGCCATGCATGTCCGGGGCAAGCTGCAATTCAGCAAGGGCCAGGCCCGAGGGCGGCTTACTGAATGCGACAATCGCTTCGGGCGCAGCGGCCGCAGGGCGGTCGACGCCGACAGCGCGAAGGGCGCGCGCAAAGGGCGTGTAGACGCGGTAGACACCGCCTTGCGCTGTGCGAACGTTCCCGGGATGGGTCAGCAGGAAGCCCGGATGCAGGATCAACCGGGCGCCGAGCGGTGTCAGCGCGTTTCGGACCCGGTCCTGTGCATCCCGCATCCCGGGCGCGGGCCAGTCGCTCTGGTGAACCGACTTGGCCCCCGTCAGGCGGACCAGATCGGGAAGCACCTGCTCGGCCTCGCCCCGCAGGACCAGAAGCCCAGAACCTCGGGTCCGGCGCCGCAGCTCTGCATCCAGCGAACACAGCCCCCGCTGAAGCCGCCAGCGGCTTGCCGCCCCCTGCCTTTCGACCTGCCCGTCTATGACGAAGACAGCAAGCAGCGGCCCGTCGTCAATGGCTGCGCGCAAGGCGGGATTGTCGGAAAGGCGCAGGTCGCGCGCGAGCCACAGAATGCCGGCCTTGCCTTTTGAAGTCACCTTTCCGTCCGTCCTTTCAAACGTCTTTGGACCTTTGTCCGGCCATCAACGCGCAAGCCGGGCCGAGGTTCACTTCGCAAGCTTCAGACCGTCTTGCAAAATGCATCGTAAAGCGCGGTCATCAACACCTCGAGATCGGGGTCGCTGATCCGGTAATGGATCGTCTGTCCTTCACGCCGGGTATCGACCATTCCCGCCTCGCGCAGCTTGGCCAGATGTTGGCTAAGTGCGGACTGGCTCAGACCCACAGCCTCCTGAAGCGCGCTCACAGATCTCTCACCCTTTGCCAGTTCGCACAGGATAAGCAACCGCTTGGCATTCGCGACAAGAGCGAGGCGAGATGCGACGTAATCGGCGCGGACCTGAAGGGCGGCGGAGGCGGTGTCGGGATTCATTGCCATCACATTAGCATTGACTAATTTATTAATATCTAATATATCAAGCTTCGGCCGACCATACAAGCTCGGCGCGTTAACAGAGGTTGCAGCATGAATGAAACCCTGACCGAATTCACGCCCTGGGCCTCTCTCGCCGGAGGTGTCTTGATCGGGCTGAGCGCTGTGATGGTGATGGCCGTGTTCGGCCGCATCGCCGGTATATCCGGGATCACGAACGGGGTCATCGGATCGGTACTGCCGATGGGTCCGGTCCCGAAGGATCGCGACTGGCGGATCTTTTTCCTGCTTGGACTGATCGCCGCCCCGATCGTGATCCTCGTCGCCGGGGGGACGGTTTCGCAAACCGCGCCGGACAATCCGGTCCGCATGCTGCTTGCCGGTCTGCTTGTCGGCTTCGGAACCGCCATCGGCTCGGGCTGCACTTCGGGTCACGGGGTCTGCGGACTTGCAAGGCTGTCGCCGCGTTCATTGCTGGCCGTCCTGACCTTCATGGCCACGGGCTTCGCAACCGTATTCATCATGCGTCACGTTCTGGGGGTAGGCTGATGCGTTCTTTCATGGGCTTCCTGAGCGGGTTGCTTTTTGGCCTTGGACTGGTCGTCTCTGGCATGTCCAATCCCGCAAAGGTTCTGAACTTCCTGGACCTGGCCGGTAGCTGGGACCCAAGTCTCGCCTTCGTCATGGGGGGCGCAATGGTGACGACCTTCATCGGCTATCGGCTGAGTTGGCGGCGCAGCGCCCCAGCCCTTGCGACAAGTTTCGACATTCCGAATTCGAGGCTGATCGACCGTCCACTGATTGCCGGTGCGGCATTGTTCGGCATCGGCTGGGGGATTGGCGGTTTCTGCCCTGGCCCGGCATGGACCGCGCTGCCTCTGATGGCGACCGGGACGCTCATCTTCGTTCCCGCAATGCTGATCGGCCTGTGGCTTGGTGTCCGGGCCAAGGCACAAGGCCTCTTTGCCTCGGAAGGAGCCATGCGATGACCAATTTGAAACTCGAGCAACCCGTCGTTCGTCATTCGCCCTCGACCGGAAACGGCAGCCCGGATGTCTGGGGCATTTATGAGCCGGATACCGGCTCGATCCAGTATATCTGCGCCGATCCGACCACAAAAAAGGCCGCGCTGATTGACGTCGTGTGGAATTTCGACCCCAGGAATTACCGCTTTACCACCGACAGCATGGACCAGGTGCTTGATCTGGTGAAGGCCGAGGGTTTGACGGTCGAATGGGTGCTCGACACCCACCCTCATGCCGATCACGTCATGGCCTCGGCCAAGCTGAAAGAGCGCACGGGCGCACCCAATGCCATTGGCGAAAAGATTGCGGAAATCTCCGGCATCTGGGCCGATATCTACAATCTGCCTGACGCCTTCGACCCCAAGCGCGATTTTGACAGGCTCTTTGCCGAAGGCGAAGTCTTTCAGCTCGGCGATCTGGACGTTCGCGTCATGCTTTCTCCCGGACATACGCTGGGTTCGGTAACCTATGTCTGCGGCGACGCGGCCTTTACGCATGACACGTTGATGCAACCTGACGTCGGCACCTCGCGCGCCGATTTTCCGGGGGGCAATTCGGCCGAGCTTTGGCAATCGATCCAAACGATCCTGGCACTTCCCCCCAGCACCCGCCTTTTCGTCGGTCATGATTACGGAACGAAGGATCGGGATCAGCCGATGTGGGAGGCGACCGTGGCCGAACACCGGGCCAACAACCGCCATGTCAAGGACGGCACCGAGCGAGACGAATGGATCAGGATCCGAGACGAACGCGACGCCACGCTGCCTCTTCCTGACCGCATTCTGGCAGCCTTGCAGATCAACCTGCGCGGCGGTCGTCTTCCGCAAGCCGAGGATGATGGGCATTCCTATCTGAAACTGCCCGCAAACCGGTTCTAAGCCAGCCGGGCATTCTCGTGCAGCAGGTGCCTAGCCCGGAATTGAGCGATGGAACCGTCTGCTGATCCGGGAATGAGGCGGCGCTATGACCTTAAGACGCCGCTGGTCGCGTCCACAAGAGACGCGACCAGTTTACGCAATGCAGCCTCACCGTGCTGGTGGCGCATCAAATGCGCCACGAGGCAGGCGAAAACATGCGATGGATCACGCGCTGGCATTCAACTCGCGACAGCTGCACGCCGATTGATCAGGGGAATCATGATCATTGGCGCCAGGGCCAGCACGGTCATGACTGCCGAAATCCAGATTGCTCCGGTGAAGTCTCCGTGGCTGCCGACATAAGCTGCGGCAAGGGCAGGACCGGCAGCCGTGCCAATCAGGTTGGTGAACTGTCCAAAGGCAACCACGGTGCCGGAATGGTCAAGCTCCGACTGGATGGTCAGGAAATAGGGGAAGACGATCGCCCATGCGACCGTGAAGATCAGCGTACCGACGATGTAGCCGACCTCACTCGGGAAGGCCATGAAGATGTACATGGACAAGAGCTGGCCCAGAATGCCGCCGATCAGCGGGACAAAATGGCCCAGGCGGTTGCCAAGCCAGATCACACCCAATGCGGCGATACCCGCGATGATATTGGCATAGGCGATGATGTCCCCGATCGCCAGCACGTCCAGACCTGCCAGATGGCCGATGCCTTCCGAATAGGCCCAGACCGCACCGTTCGAAGCGCCATAGATCATCATGCCGATGATCGACAGGGCGGCGGGACCACGCAGAAGAAGCATCCATTCGGTCTGCTCGGGCTTCGTGCCATCCGCCTTGCAAAGATCGTCCTGCAAGCGGAATGCACCCACGGCCGGCGCAAGGATCAGCGCCAGCGCGATCAGGGCTACCTGGCCGATCTGCATGGCGTTGAAGCCCAGCGGCGAGGCATCGAGAATGCGTGGAAAGAAATAGGCCCCAAGGCCCGGGTAGATGAACTGGAAGCAGGTGAAGATCGCAAAGGCGCGCTCGGAATGGTGGGTCCGGGCCAGCGCGGCAGCAACGGCCGCCTGGGTCAACCCGCCGCCGAAGCCTGCGATCAGCGTGAGCGCGAAGAAGGTTGTCGAATCGTGGAAAAACATCGTCAGCGCGGTAAAGATCAGCATGATCGCCATGCCGAAAACCGAAACTCGGGCCATCGACCAGTGCTTCGTACGAAGCGAAACCAAGATCGTCGCCATCGCGAGCCCCATGAGGGCAGCTGATGAGATGCGCCCCGCAGTGTCGGGGCCAAAGCCCAGATGTGCGTCATAGGCGTAGACAAGGACCGGAAGCAGCATTAGCGGCGAAAGTGCGATCGAACCCACGAAGCCGGTCAGGATCTGGGACGCCCAGCCATCGGGATTCAGGCCTGACAGTCCGCGTTGCGTCTGGGCGCCAGCGCCTGCACCGTGGGAAAGAATCTTGTCGAGGCGCCCGATCATCGTTGCCCCTGTCGCGAAACAGGTTGCGTCCGGTCTGCGTGCAATCTCAGCGCGCGGCGACATGCGACTTTCGATCCAAGCTCATTGCGAGCGTTTGTCATTGTTTCCCCCTTGTTCTCTGTTGGTCGGGGAAAACTATCTTGCGACATAACGCCGTCATATAAGGCGGCAGGAACGCAAAGATTGATTGGTTCAAATGTTAAAGATGGGCTTCCGCCAGCACGTCGCGGACATAGGCAATGCTCTTGGAAAGCTTGCCTCCCCGGTTCGCCATCTCGATCCGCGCAACGAAATCGTCATCGGTGATCGGCAAATGGCGCAGCCGCCCCTCTGTCACAAGACGTTCCGCCAGATGCGCCGGCAGCAGGCCCAGATAGGCCCCCGAAAGGATCATGAGCAATTGCGCCTCGATGTCGAAAACGATCCGGTCCGACTCGACGCGCTGAAAGCTCAGCTGCCTTCTGCCGCTCCAGTATCCGCGATGCACCCAGGCCTGAGCGTAGCAAAGATCGCGGTCGATCTGATCGGCCGGCAGGTCGAAAAGGGGGCTTCCCACGCCGCAATAGAGCTGGTTGGGCTCGCGGTAGAGATCGGCATAATCGAGGATCCCAAGACGTGAGTCGAACCCACCAATTCCTATATCCAGCGTATTTCTGGATAGCGCCGCGGTCATGTCGCCCGGCCTCATGATGCCCAGTTCTATCTCAACCATGGGGGCTTCGCGGGCGACGCGGGCCAGAACCTGGGGTAGGCGGCAAGTGGGATCGGTTGCGACACAATCGACGATCCCGATCCTGACCGTGCCGCTGAGTGCGCCGCGCAACTGGCTAAGCCGCCGCGATTGGGCTTCGAGCCCGCCCAGCACTTCAAGCCCTATTTCATGGACGATGCGCCCCTTTTCCGTCAGGGCAAATCCACGCCTGCCGCGTTCGCAAAGCTTGACGCCAAGCCGCTGCTCAAGCGCGGTCAGGTGATTTGAAATCGTTGGCTGGCTCAAGGACAATTCGACCTGAGCAGCGGACAGCCCATTATTACGGACGACGCTATCGAAAACGCGGAAAAGGTGCAGGTCTGAACCAGAAATCTTCATCCCGCATTCATTTCACCAAATCTATCGATTGGCAATTGCGCATTTACCCTTGCAGCCCCCATTTCCTAACTGCGGGCAAGGTTTAAGACGAACAGAGGTCATCATGTCGAACATCATCCGCATCACCGCTCAGGGTATCTCGACCGAAGAGCTGAGCCACTGCGCAGCAGTTCCGCCCGAGGCCGTCATCCTGGGCGAGGCGCGTGAGACGGGCGCCGTCCATTTCGGCTCGGACAAAGTGACGATCGGCACCTGGGAATGCACGCCCTATGCCGAAATCCTCGCCTATCCAAACGCGACCGAATACACGACCGTGCTGTCGGGTCGCGTCGCGATCACAGATGCGGACGGCTCGGTTCAGGAATTCGGCCCCGGCGAAAGCTATGTGCTGAAAAGCGGTTTCGAGGGGCGGTTCGAGGTTCTGGAAACCCTTCGCAAGATCTATGTCCTGATCGAGGACTGATCGCGACGAGACCGAAGAGACGAGGCCAAGATGCAGACCCGCTCAGACAAGGCGCTTGCCGACACGACCTTTTTTCCGTTCTGGCTGGATCGTCCCGACGCCCCGGCGGCCAGCGCTCCTCTGGTCGGCGCCACCACGGCCGATCTGGTTGTCGTGGGCGGCGGTTTTACCGGGCTTTGGGCCGCCATCCAAGCCAAGGAGGCCGATCCTTCGCGCGATGTCGTTCTGATCGAAGCGGACCGCATCGCGCATGGCGCCTCGGGGCGGCCGGGCGGCATTGTCTCGACCTCGGTCATGCACGGGCTGGGGAATGCGCAACGCATTTTCCCCAAAGATCTGAACGCACTCGAGGCACTTGGCCATGACAACATGGCCGGGTTCCAGGACACGATCGAGCGGCACGCAATTGATGCCGATCTCGAATGGACCGGCGAGATGACGGTTGCCGTGTCAAAGGATGCACTCCCTGCCGTGCGCGAGGAATATGACCTGCATCGCGAACATGGCCATGACGTCGAAATGCTGGACGCGGCTCAAACCCGCGAACAGTTGAACTCACCCCTTTTCGAAGGGGCGTTGTGGTCACGCAAGGCCAGCGGGATTGTCCACCCCGCGCGCCTTGCCTGGGGCCTCCGCCGGGCGGCGATCGCCCTTGGAGTGCGAGTCCACGAACTGACCCCGATGAGCAGCATCGACGATCAGGGCATGACCTTGCTGATCAGGACCGGGAATGGTGAAATACGTGCGCCGCGCGTGATGCTGTGCACCAACGCCTTCGCCGCTGGGCATCGGCGCATCCGCACGCGCGTCGCGATGGTCCGCGACCGGATCCTGACGACCGAACCCCTGAACGCCGAGCAGAAGGCAGCAATCGGCTGGGCGAACCGCCAGGGCGTCTATGACACGCGCACCCAGTTGAACTACATGCGCCTGACGCCAGATGATCGTATCCTTTTCGGAGGGCGCCTGGGTTATTTCGCACATAGCCCCCGCGACCCCGCCGAGGATCTTACGCCCGCGCCCTATGGTCGCTTGGCCGAAGCCTTTTTCCAGACCTTCCCACAGCTTGAGGGGATCGGCTTTTCGCATGCCTGGAGCGGCCCGATCGCGCTGACAACGCGCATGGCCGTGCATTTCCAGACCTATTATGGCGGAAAGGCGGTCTATGCTGGCGGCTATTCGGGCTTTGGCGTCTCGGCCAGCCGCTTTGGCGCACGCGTGGGATTGGCCAAGCTGATGGGACAGGACCTGCCGGAAACGCGGATGGAATTCGCCGCGACCGAACCCAACTGGATCCCGCCCGAGCCGTTCCGCGCCATCGGCGCAAAGATCACCATGGCGGCGCTTGATGGCGCCGATGCCAAGGGTGGCTGGCGACGGCCCTGGCTTTCGATGGTGGGCAAGCTGGGCTTCCCGCTGTCCTGATCGGTCAGATTGGCAGTTCCGTGAGGCCAGCCCAGCCAATGCCGACGGGACTGGCCTTTCCTTTGTTTCGACAGAGACAAAACGAAAGGCGCGGCCGAAGCCGCGCCTCATCGTTGAACCTAGGCCTATGGCTGCCCGGTCAACGGCGCTTCACCCCCGGAAGGGCGCAAAGCATTTCGTAAAGGAAGTTTGCGGCGATCACGGCGGTGTTCCCGGCCGGGTCATAGGGCGGCGAGACCTCGACCAGATCGCAGCCGACAAGGTTCAGCCCGGCGCAGCCACGGATGATCTCAAGCCCCTGTATCGTCGTCAGACCGCCGACCTCGACAGTTCCCGTGCCCGGCGCGAAGGCCGGATCAAGGCTGTCGATGTCATAGGTGAGATAGACCGGCGCGTCACCGATTTCCTCGCGAATCTTTGCCATCAGGGGTGCGAGGCTCTTGTGCCAGCATTCCTCGGCGGGAATGACGGTCCAGCCCTTGTCACTGCCCCATTCAAAATCTTCGGGCGAATAGCCCGACCCGCGCAGGCCGATCTGGTAGACCTTGTCGTTGATCAGGCAACCGTCCTCCCAAGCGCGGCGGAAGGGGCAGCCATGCGCTTCGCGTTCGCCGAACATGTGCTCGTTGGTGTCGGAATGCGCGTCGACATGGATCAGCGCGACCGGGCCGTACTTTTCGCGGATGGCCCGCAGGATCGGCCAGGTCAGAGTGTGGTCACCGCCCAGCGTCAGCGGGATGACATCATGGCTCAGCACTTCGCGGTAATGCTCGGTGATGATGTCGACCGACTTCTTCAGATCGAAGGTGTTGATCGGAACGTCGCCGATATCGGCGACCTGCAGGCTATCGAAGGGCGCGGCCCCCGTGGCCATGTTATAGGGCCGGATCATCCGGCTTTCGTCGCGGATCTGACGTGGCCCGAGGCGGGTGCCGGGACGGTTCGAGGCGCCGATATCCATCGGAATGCCGATGAAAGCCGCGTCGAGCCCCGCCGCCGTCTCTTGCGAAGGCAGGCGCATCATCGTTGCTGGGCCGCCGAAACGGGGCATGGTATTCCCGCCAAGAGGTTGATTCAGATTGTCTTTCATGGGCGACGTACTCCTGCCTGCCTGATCGTTTCCGGTCAGAATAGGCCAGATTTTCACTTCGATAAAATCATTGCTGATCGAACCTTGCTTCGGGAAATTATGGAGTAACCCGGAGTGTGTTACCGGGCTCATCGTCCGATTCACTTCTTGATTGGTCGAAATGAAGATGGATAGATCATGATGTTTTCCAAACAACCGCCAAGGCATTGAATGAACTAGCCACGGGCGGCGACCGCCCGGCACGAAACGGAAAATACGAGATTTATGTTGGACAACGCCCTGCTTTCCCGCGACCGAACGGTTTTCCTCGATGGCGAATGGGTCAATGGCCGTGGCAAGCCGATCCGTTCGGTTGATCCCTCGACGGGCTCCGCGCTAACAGAGCTGAACGGCGCGCGCGCGGAAGACGTCTCGCTTGCAGCTGCGGCCGCGAGCCGTGCCTTCGGGTCGTGGCGCAGGCTTCCCGCAGCCAAGCGCGCCACCTATCTGCGCGGGTTCGCGGCAGGGCTGCTCGCGCGGAAGGAGACGCTTGTTGCGCTTCAGATGCTCAACAACGGCAAGCCGCGCATCGAGGCCGAGATCGATATCGATGACGCCGTTGCGACATTCGAATACTATGCCGGGCTCGCCGAGACGCTCGACGCGCGTCAGGATGGCATCATCGAATTGGCTGACCCGACCCTGAGTGGACGGACCAGGTTCGAACCTGTCGGCCCGGTTGCGCTGATCGTTCCCTGGAACTTTCCACTGGTCACAACCGCATGGAAGCTTGCTCCGGCGCTGGCAGCGGGTTGCACGGCGGTGCTGAAGCCGTCCGAGTTCACCACCCCGGCCGAGCTTGTCTATGGCGATATCGCGCTGGAGATCGGCCTGCCCGCAGGTGTGCTGAGCATTCTGCCCGGGGCCGGAGATGTCGGGGCCGCGATGACGACCGAGGCGCGCTTCCGCAAGATCAGCTTCACCGGATCGAATGCCACGGGCCGACGGGTCATGGCTGCCGCCGCAGAACGTTCGCTGCCGGTATCCCTTGAACTGGGGGGCAAGTCTCCGATCGTCATCATGGAAGATGCCGATGTCGCGCAGGCAATCGAAATCGCCGCGCTGGGGATCTTCTTCAATGCCGGGCAAATGTGTTCGGCGACCTCGCGGCTGATCGTCGCGGACAAGATCGCCGATGACGTGATCGCAGGCCTGCGCCGCCATGTCGCGGGCATGGTTGTCGCCGGTCACGAGGATTCCGCCGCCGAAATGGGGCCGCTGACCACGGCGGCACAACGTGACAAGGTGCTCGAGTACCTGCTGCGAGCCCGGCATGACGGGCTCGATTGCCTGGCGGGCGGGGCTTCGACGGGACGCGAAGGAGGCTTCTTCGTCGAACCGAGCATTTACACCGATGTTCCGACCGACCATCCGATCTGGCGCGAAGAGATCTTTGGCCCGGTACTGGCCATTCGCCGCGCCGCCTCGGAAGACGAGGCGCTGACCCTCGCCAATGACAGCGATTTCGGCCTGGCCGCGACCGTTGTCGGCGGCGAACGCGCCGATGATCTGGCCAATCGGATCGACGCGGGCCATGTCTGGGTGAACTCTCCCCAGATCATCTTTCCAAACACCGCCTGGGGAGGTTTCAAGGCCAGCGGCATCGGGCGCGAGCTCGGGCCCTGGGGTCTGGCCGCATATTCCGGCGTCAAGCACGTCACCTCTCGGGTTGGGGCCTGACTCGTTCGGCAAAACACCGCCGCACGGTCTTTGCGTCGCGCGGCGGTGGGTTTAGATGGGGATGAACGCAATTCCACGAAATTCCCGAGCCATGACTGATACTGACCCTCGGACCAGAACCACCCCCACCGCGGCACGCAGAAGCAAGAGCCGGGGTGCCATCCCCGTCGAAAGCGCCGATATCCGGTTGATCCGCATCTTTCTGCGGGTTGTCGAGGCAGGCGGGCTTTCGGCCGCGCAGTCCGAATTGAACCTGGCGCTGTCGAGCATTTCCGAAAAGATTTCGGCGCTTGAGGCGCGATACGGGCTCAAGCTGTGCAAGCGTGGTCGCAGCGGCTTTTCCCTGACCCCGGCAGGCGAGGATTTCTACAAGGAGGCGCAGCGGTTGCTGGGCTCGCTTGACCAGTTCTCGAACCGGGTTGCGGGGTTCAGTTCGCAAATGCCGCGCAGCCTTGCTGTCGGGCTGGTCGACACGATCATCTCGGACCCGCTTTGTCCCGTCTCGCGCGCGGTCGCGAAATTTGCCGAGGCCGCTCCTTCGGTCCACCTGGAGATCGCGACCCTTTCACCCGGAGAACTGTTGCGCGAAGTGATCGGTCAAAAGGTCGATCTCGCGGTCGGCAGCTTCCCGCGTGCGGCGATGGGGCTCGATTATCTCAGCCTGCATGACGAACAGCACAACCTTTATTGCGCTTGCACTCATCAACTGTTCGACATGCCCGACCCACAGATCGGGATCGACAGCATTCGCGAACATCGTATCATCGCCCGCAGCTACTGGGCGTCTCGCGATATCCGGGTCTTTGCCATATCCGCACCACATGCCACGGTCAGCAACATGGAAGCCGAAGCGCACCTGATCTTGTCAGGGGCCTATCTGGGCTACTTGCCGGACCACTACGCCGCGAAATTCCCAGGCCAGTTGCGCGCGATCCGCCCGGATCTCTTTTCCTATGTGGCGAAGTTCCAGGTCGCGGCGCGGCAGGACTGGCAATCCCGTCAGGCCACCCGCGCCTTCATCGAAGCCTTGCAGGAAGCCAGTAGCGAGTTGCGAGCGCGCTGATCAGAAAGTCGGCGGCGTGCAGGCGCTGACGATGACGCAGGGCTCGGCCCCGACCTGGCGGAAGCGATGCGGCTTGCGGCTGTCGAAGTAATAGCCGTCGCCAGGGCCGAGGATGCGGCGCTCTTCGCCCACGGTGATCTCGATCTTGCCCGAGATGACGATGCCGCCCTCTTCGCCCTCGTGGCGATACATCACCCGCCCGGTATCCGCGCCCGGCTCGTAGCGCTCGTGCAGGATGGTCATGGCGCGGCCGAACTGGCTGTTGCCGACCCGTTTCAGCGAGAGTTTCCCCTTGCCGATCTCGGGCAGGTCCGAGGCCTGGTAGAAGATCACCTGCTCGGGCTCGGGCTCGAAGGCGAAGAACTCGGACAGGCTTACCGGGATGCCGTCGAGGATGCGCCGGAGCGCGCCGACCGAGGGGTTCATCTTGTCCGCCTCGACCAGCGAGATGGTCGCATTGGTGACATTGGCGCGCTTGGCCAGGGCGCGTTGCGACAGGCCGGCGCGCTCGCGCAGGATTCGCAGCCGCTCGCCCAGGCGCAGATCGCCGAGTTCGGTGTTTAGGTCGTTCATGATCGTTAACAGTCCGGCAGTCACTCGATAAATTTCAACGCGTTGCGCAGAGCAAGAATTAGACTGTAAAAACCATTTTGAACAGGGCATCTGCGAGGACAACCGGGCGAAAATCAGCCCCGGACCTTTCAGGAGGCATCACATGCTCAACGCCGAAATCGCCGCCCGTCGCCAGACGACCATCGCCCGTGGCGTCGGAATGCAGACCCAGATCTATGCGGCCAAGGCCCGCAACGCCGAGGTCTGGGATGTCGAGGGCACCCGCTACATCGACTTCGCCGCCGGCATCGCCGTGGTCAATACCGGTCATTGCCACCCGAAGGTCATGGAAGCCGTCAAGACCCAGGTCGAGGCCTTCACCCATACCTGCCACCAGGTCCTGCCCTATGAGAATTACATCGCCCTCGGCGAGCGCCTGAACGCGCTGGTCCCCGGCGATTTCGACAAGCGCACCACCTTCGTCACCACCGGTGCCGAAGCCGTCGAGAACGCGATCAAGATCGCCCGCGCCCATACCGGCCGCAATGCCGTGATCGCCTTCGGCGGCGGCTTCCACGGCCGCACCTTCATGGGCATGTCGCTGACCGGCAAGGTCCAGCCCTACAAGGCCGGCTTCGGCGCGATGATGCCCGACGTCTTCCACGTGCCGTTTCCGATCGCGCTCTACGGCCAGTCGACCGCGGATGCGATGGCCGGCATCGAGAAGCTGTTCAAGGCCGATCTCGACCCGTCGCGCGTCGCCGCGATCATCTTCGAACCGGTCCAGGGCGAGGGCGGCTTCAACCCGGCCCCGACCGAATTCGTCCGCGCCATCCGCGAGCTTTGCGACAAGCATGGCATCGTGATGATCGCCGACGAGATCCAGACTGGCTTTGCCCGCACCGGCACGCTCTTCGCGATGGAGCAGCACGGCATCGCCGCCGACCTCGTGACCATGGCCAAGGGCCTTGCTGGCGGCCTGCCGCTGGCCGCCGTCACCGGCCGCGCCGAGATCATGGATGCGGCCAATCCCGGCGGTCTGGGCGGCACCTATGGCGGCAACCCGCTGGGTATCGCAGCGGCCCATGCCGTTCTCGACGTGATCGAGGAAGAAAACCTTTGCGCCCGTGCCAATGAGTTCGGCTCGCGCCTGCGTCAGCGTCTGGAATCGATCCGCGCCACCACCCCGGAACTGGCCGAAGTGCGCGGCCCCGGCATGATGGTCGCCGCCGAGTTCACCACCGCCGACGGCAAGGCGCCGAACGCGGACCTCGTGAACCGCATCCGCACCGAGGCGCTCAACCGCAAGCTGATCCTGCTGACCTGCGGCGTGAACGGCAACGTGATCCGCTTCCTCGCGCCGCTGACCATCGACGAAGGCCACTTCGCCGAGGCGCTGGACATCCTTGAGGAATCCATCACCGCTGCAAAGGCCGCATGATGCTGGACGACAAGCACATTCTGGATCTGAAAGATCCGAGCCTGCTGACCGGCAGCGCCTATATCAACGGTGCCCGCTTCAAGGGCGACAAGGTCTTCGCGGTGACGAACCCGGCCACCGGCGAGGAACTCGCCCAGGTCGCGAATATGGGGGTGGCCGAGCTTTCGGCCGCCATCGACGCCGCCCATGCCGCGCAAAAGCCCTGGGCCGCGCGCACCGGCAAGGATCGCGCCGCGATCCTGCGCCGCTGGCATGACCTGATCCTCGCCAATGTCGAGGACCTGGCGCAGATCCTGACCGCCGAGATGGGCAAGCCGCTGGCCGAGGCCAAGGGCGAGATCGCCTATGGCGCGGCCTATGTCGAATGGTTCGCCGAAGAGGCCAAGCGCGTCTATGGCGACACCATTCCGGGCCACATGCCGGACAAGCGCATCATCGTGCTGAAGCAGCCGGTCGGCGTCGTCGGTGCGATCACGCCCTGGAACTTCCCCAATGCCATGCTGGCACGCAAGATCGCCCCGGCTCTCGCGGCGGGCTGCACCATGGTCGCGCGCCCCTCGGAACTGACGCCGCTTTCGGCGCTGGCTCTGGGCGTTCTGGCCGAGCGCGCGGGCATCCCGGCAGGGGTCCTGAACATCGTTCCGGGTCTTGATGCGGCGGGCATGGGCGCCGAGCTTTGCGCCAACCCCAAGGTCGCCAAGATCTCGTTCACCGGCTCGACCCGCGTGGGCAAGATCCTGATGCGCCAGGGCGCCGAGACGATCAAGAAGCTGTCGCTGGAGCTCGGCGGCAACGCGCCCTTCATCGTCTTCGACGATGCCGATATCGATGCGGCGGTCGAGGGCGCGATGGTCGCCAAGTTCCGCAACAACGGGCAGACCTGCGTCTGCGCGAACCGCATCTACGTCCAGTCGGGCGTTTACGATGCCTTCGCCGAGAAACTCGCGGCCCGCGTCGCGGCGATGTCGGTCGGCAATGGCCTGACCGATCCAGTTCAGGTCGGCCCGTTGATCAACACCGCCGCTCTGGCCAAGGTCGAGGATCACATCGCCGACGCCCTTGCCCATGGCGCGACCGTCGCCACCGGCGGCGCGCGGCACGAGCTGGGCGGGACTTTCTTCCACCCGACCGTGCTGACCGGCATGACCCCCGAGATGAAGATCAGCCGTGAGGAGACCTTCGGTCCCGTCGCCCCGATCTACCGCTTCGAGACCGAGGACAAGGCGATCGCTCTGGCCAATGCCAGCGAATTCGGCCTCGCGGGCTATTTCTACGCCCGCGACCTGAGCCGCGTCTGGCGGGTGGCCGAGGCGCTCGAGACCGGCATGGTCGGCGTCAATACCGGCCTGATCTCGACCGAGGTCGCGCCCTTCGGCGGCATCAAGCAATCGGGCCTCGGCCGCGAGGGCAGCCATTACGGTCTCGATGACTATCTCGAGATCAAGTACATGTGCCTGTCGGTCTGACACGAAAACGCCGCCCTGCCGAGTTCGCTCGGCGGGGCGAGCCGGTCGCACGCTAACCCGCGACTGGCGTCCAGATCACCTCGTCGATCCTTGGCGCTCCGGTCGCCAACATGACGAGCCGGTCAAATCCAAGCGCGCAGCCTGATGCCGGCGGCATGAAGGCCAAGGAAGCCAGGAAATCCTCGTCCAGCGGATAGCGCTCACCATAGACGCGCTGCTTCTCGTCCATTTCCAGAAGGAAGCGGCGCCGTTGCTCTTCCGGGTCGGTCAATTCGCCGAAGCCGTTCGCCAGCTCGACACCGCAGGCATAAAGCTCGAACCGCTCGGCCTCCCGGTTGTCATCGCTCGCGGGGCGGGCAAGAGCCGCCTCGGCCGCGGGGTAGCGATCCAGGATCAGGGGGCGTCCATGCCCCAGATGCGGCTCGACCTTTTCCACCAGCACGCGCGACAGGATGTCGGACCATCCATCGTCATCCGACAGCCGGACACCCTGTCTCTCTGCCTGCTTCCTCAAGGCATCCACGTCGGTGTCCTGCCCGTCGCAGGTCGAAAGCAGGTCGATCCCGGCAAACTCGCGGAACGCGTCGGCGACGCTCAGGATGTCGGGTCGCGCGAACGGATCGCAGCTCTGGTCGCGAAAGCGCAGCATGTCCGCACCCGCCGCCTCGGCCGCGAGTCGCAGATACTGCGCGCAATCGTCGAACAGCAAGCGATAGTCCGCGCCCACGCGATACCATTCCAGCATCGTGAATTCCGGGCTGTGCAAGGCGCCACGTTCCCGGTTGCGCCACACGTGGCTGAAAGCAAAGATGCGTTGCTCGCCCGCCGCCAGCAGCTTTTTCATGGAGAACTCCGGGCTGGTATGCAGGTACATCTGCTGCGGCAGCCCATCATTTCCGATCATCGAGGTGGCAAAGCCATGCAGGTGGGCCTCGTTCCCCGGGCTGAGCGCAAGCGCAGCCGGGTCAACCTCGACGAAGTCCTGCGCGCCCAACCAGTCCCGGATCGCGGCCTGAGTGCGGTTCCGGGCCAGCAGGACAGGTCGCCGTTCGGCATGGCGCTCACGATCCCACCAGGGGGTGTCGGGCTGCTGATTCATGGCGTAAACTCCATCTTGGCCGGGAAGCGCCGCTTGCGACTGGCAATGCCCGGCGGAAAGCGATATGGGACCCCATCTTCGCCGGTTTCGCATAGCCGGCCTTCCGGTATTTGAAAAGCACGCTAGGAACCAGCCTTGAAAGTCATCGCTTCAAGCCTCCGCAAAGGCAATGTCGTCGAGATCGACGGTCGCCTTCATGTCGTCCTGACGGCGACAAACTTCCACCCCGGCAAGGGCACTCCGACCACCCAGGTCGATCTGCGCCGCATCTCGGACGGCAACAAGGTGTCGGAGCGGTGGAAGACCACCGAGCAGGTCGAGCGCGCCCATGTCGACGAGCGGGCCTACAACTTCCTCTATGAGGATGGCGAAGGCTTCCACTTCATGGAGCCGGAAAGCTACGAGCAGGTCACCGTCTCTCCCGACGTTGTGGGCGACGACAAGGTCTTCCTCGAGGATGGCATCAGCGTCTTCCTGCAGGTCCATAACGGCGTCGCCATTGCCATCGAACTGCCGCAGAAGGTCACGGTCGAAGTCGTCGAGACCGAGCCAGTCGTCAAGGGCCAGACCGCTTCGTCCAGCTACAAGCCCGCCATGGCACATAATGGCGTGCGGATCATGGTCCCGCCCCATATCGGCGTCGGCACCAAGGTGGTGATCAATACGGCCGACCTGACTTATGTCGAACGGGCCAAGGGCTGATCGAAAGGGGCGCCTCGGGCGCCCCTTTTCATTCGGGTGATCTCACGACGCGCTGGCTTGCCGTTCACGCCAGTTCGCGGACCGCGCTGCCCGCTCCGGGCTGGCGGGCGATCAATCGGGCGGCATCCGCCAGAGGAAGAAGCGGCGGCAGGGAAGTCGGCGTTGCAAGATAATGCGGCGTCCAGTCGGGATCGAACTTGTCCTTGAAGGCGCGAAGTCCTTCGAACTTGTAGAAACTTCCGCCATGGCGGAAGATCAGCGCGCCGAACCGGTCCCAGACCCGACGCGACCGGTTCGGATCAAGCCCGGCAAGCGGTGCCATGCCAAGCGAGAACGCCGGATATCCGCGTTCCTTCAGCGCCAGCATCAGCGCCGTGAACATGAACTCCATTGTCCCGCTCGGCGTGTTCGCGCGGTGCCGCATCAGATCGATCGAGGCAACCTCGTGCCTGTCGGTCGTCATGATATTCCCGAAGGCCACGACCTTTCCGTTGTGGCGTACCAGCGCAAGCGCCCAGCGGTCCAGCCACTCGGGTTCGAAACGACCGACCGAGAAGCCTTTCTCGCGCGATTTCTTGGACTCGAGCCATTCATCCGAAATCATCCGCAATTCGGTGATCAGGGCAGGGTCATGCGGAGGCATGACGATTTCAAGTGCCAGCCCGTCTCGCCCGGCGCGCGCGTAGCTCGTGCGCAGCCGCTTACGTTCGGGACCGCTGAGCGAGAATCTGCGCAGATCCACGACGGCCTCTTCGCCCATCTTGTGCAGCGTCATGCCCAGATCAAGCATCAGGGGCACGTCGTCTGGGCCCACCTCATAGAAAATGGGTCGCGCGCCGGAACGGCGGGCCGCGTCGACGAAGCTGTAGGCGACCTCTTCGCAGGATTCCTCTTCGCCGACAGGCGGCCCAAAGGCGATCCAAGACGACCCGGCAACTCCGAACATCAGGAAGGCCTGCTGATCGTCCGAAAGCATGATCGCCTTGTCGCCTGTCAGCGCGAAGCCTGCATCCGGGTTCAGCCCCCGCATTGCGATGCGCCCGGCGGTTTCCAACGTCCGGGCATCTGGCGCCTCGGGCCTGAACCTCGGGATGCGCAGCAGCAAGAACAGCGCACCCAATCCGACCATGAGCCCCGCGAGCAGCGCTGAACGCAGGGCCCTTGGTGCCCGCTCGTCGGTGGCGAACTGCCACCACAGCTCGTTCGAATACGGGGTTTCCTTATGCGCGAAGAACAGCACGAAGCCGAAACCCGCGATCGCTGCCACCATCAACGCGATCCATCCCGGCGTCAGGGCCGAATGAGTCAAGAGCGAGCGGCGATGAAAGGCGCGGCGGAACGGCATCAGGATCATCACACCGATGATCAGCGCGGCCGATTGTCCCGGCTCGACCCCTTCGATGATCGCGAAACCGGCCCCGGTGAGCATGGCGATGACTGTCAGCCAGAAGGCGCCCAGACTGCGTCGCACGACGCCCAGGGACAATACGATCAGCCCCGCGCCAAGCGCGCTGGTTAACAGGATCGATCCCTCGACGAAGGCAAGGGGAAAGAGAGATTCCGCGAGTTCGGCGGCTTCCGTCATCGGGGGCAACAGGGCCGACACACTCATCCACAAGCCCGACCCGAACACCATGACCGCAAGCAGCAGCGGAGCAAGTGGCGAAACCGCGCGCATGGCAGGCTCGATCGAGGCAAGCCCGCGACCGAATGCCGTTCTTGGCCGGCGACTGCCAAACAGGCGCCATCCCTCGTAGAGCGCGAGCAGCATCAAGGCGACGGCGAATGGAAGCAGGTAATAGATCAGCCGGTAGAGCAGCAGTGCGGCGGCCACGTTGTCGATGGGCACATCGCTTGGCATCGCGGCGATGATAACGCTTTCGAACACCCCGACACCGCCCGGCACATGGCTGAGCACGCCTGCCATTGTCGCGGCGGCGAAGACCGCAAGGAATGTCGGAAAGCTCATTCCGGCATCCGGCAAGAGCACATAAAGCGTCAGCGCAGAAAAGGCGACGTCGCCAAGACAGATCAGCAGTTGCGTTCCCAGCACCGGCAGCGATGGCGCATGCAGGCAAAACCGGCCGATCCGCAGTTCGCGACGGGTCACCGCCGCCCACAGCAGGGGCAGCACCACCGCGCAGATCGCCGCGATAGAAAGAAGCCTGATCGTGGGTTCCGGCAACGGAAGGATTGGACCCAGCGCCCCGGGATGCATGGCAAGCGCCGAAAAGCCGATAAGAGATGCAGATATGCCGAATGAGGCTGCGGTGAATGTTGATATCGCCGCGATGTCGTATCCATCCAGTCCCAGTCCCGAATAGACCCGCCACCGGACCGCGCCACCGGAAATCGCCGAAAGCCCGATCGTATTGCCGAAGGCATAGGCCATCAGTCCGCCGGTCATGGCGACGGGCAGGGGCAGGGGCTTGCGAATATGGCGCAAGGCCGACCAGTCATAGCCTGCCAGGAAAAGGTATCCCGCGATCGTCGTCAGGATCGCCATGCCCGTGACATGCCAGGGCGTCGATCGGATCTGCTCGGCGACCTCGCGAATATTGACGGGCGCGAGCAACCGGTTCAACGCGTAGAGCCCCCCGCCGAACAGCAGGATTGCCACGATATACGGGAGAAACTGCCGCCACAGCGCGGGGCGGGCGAGGTCAACCTCGGTCTGGGTCGGCCCGGACTGCATTTTCGGAACGCTCACCTTTTGCATCCATTCGGCGAGACGGATCGAGCGCCGCTTCAACCGAGATCACGCGCTCCATAATCCACAGATGCGTCGCGCGAAAGATGCAGACGCATGAAGCGCCTATCTCGGGGTCATGAATCCGCACCCCCAATCACCGTGACGCAAGGTCGCGGCAGCGCGGGGGAAGCGACCATGCCACCAGGGTGTCTTTGACGTTGTCAGGAGTTTCCCAGCCGCTAGTCTTGCCGCTGAGGATCGCGCGGCCTTTTCCGACAGGCCGGGCGGGTAGCGGAGGAGGAGGATTGGTTTGCGGATTGAAGACCGTGTGTTCCTGATTACGGGGGCGGGCTCGGGCCTGGGGGCTGGCGTGGCGCGCATGGCCATTTCAGCGGGCGCGAAAGCGATCCTGCTTGATATCAACGCCGCGGCCGGATCAGCCATGGCGGACGAGTTGGGAGAGGACAGCCTGTTTGTGAAGACGGATGTGACCAGCGGCCCCGAGTCCGAAGCGGCGCTCAAGGCGGGCATAGACGCCTTTGGCCGGATCGACATCGCCGTCAACTGCGCAGGGATCGCGCCGGGTGAAAGGATTGTCGGCCGGGATGGGCCGCATGGCCTGGATAGCTTTTCGCGTGCCATCCAGATCAACCTCATCGGTACGTTCAACCTGCTGCGTCTTGCCGCGAATGCGATGACCGGCAATGAGCCCGGTGAAGGGGGTGAGCGCGGCGTGATCGTGAACACGGCGTCGGTCGCGGCGTTTGACGGCCAGATCGGGCAGGCCGCCTATGCCGCGTCGAAGGGAGGGGTGGCCGCCATGACGCTGCCCGCCGCGCGCGAGTTGGCGCGACATGGCATCCGGGTCGTGACCATCGCGCCGGGGATCTTTGCCACGCCGATGATGTCGGGACTGCCGCAAGACGTGCAGGACAGCCTTGGCGGCACGGTGCCTTTCCCGTCTCGACTGGGCCGCCCCGAGGAATATGCGGCTCTCGTTCGGCACATTGCCGAAAACCAGATGCTGAACGGTGAGGTCATCCGGCTGGATGGCGCGCTGCGCATGGCGCCGAAGTGAGGGAGAGGGACATGAACGATGATCCGATCGTGATCGTGGGTGCAGCGCGCACTCCGATGGGGGGCTTTCAAGGCGATTTCGCCGGGGTCGGTGCCGCCGCGCTTGGTGCGACGGCAATTCGCGCGGCCGTCTCGCGGGCCGGGTTAGGACCCGAGGCGATTCAGGAAATCATCATGGGCTGCGTGCTGCCCGCAGGCCAAGGGCAGGCCCCCGCACGTCAGGCAGCGCTTGGCGCGGGATTGCCGCTGGGGGCAGGGGCCACCACCGTCAACAAGATGTGCGGTTCTGGAATGAAGGCCGCGATGCTGGCCCATGATCTTCTGATCGCGGGCTCTGCCGATGTGATCATTGCGGGCGGAATGGAAAGCATGTCGGACGCGCCCTACCTGTTGCCAAAGGCGCGCGCGGGCTACCGGATGGGCCACGGGCAGGTGCTGGATCACATGTTCCTCGATGGGCTCGAGGATGCCTATGACAAGGGGAGGTTGATGGGCACTTTCGCCGAGGATTGCGCCGAGGCCTATCAGTTCACGCGCGAGGCGCAGGACGACTTCGCGATTTCCTCGCTGAACCGCGCGCAGACAGCGATCGAAACCGGGCGCTTCAAGGCAGAAATCGCGCCTGTAACAGTGAAATCCCGGACCGGCGAGGTTCTGGCTTCAGTCGACGAACAACCCGGCAAGGCTCGGATCGACAAGATCCCCAAGCTGAAGCCAGCTTTCCGCGACGGCGGCACGGTCACCGCTGCCAATTCGTCCTCCATCTCGGATGGTGCCGCCGCCCTGGTTCTCATGCGGCAATCGGAGGCCGAACAGCGCGGTCTTACCCCTCGCGCCCGCATCCTTGGCCACGCGAGCCATGCCGACAAGCCCAGCCTATTCCCGACGGCGCCCATAGGGGCGATGACAAAGCTGCTAGATAAAACAGGACTTTCCAAGAAAGACATAAATCTTTTCGAAGTAAATGAGGCATTTGCCGTCGTTGCCATGGCCGCGATGCGCGATCTGGATCTGCCCCACGACATCGTGAATATACATGGCGGCGCTTGTGCATTGGGGCACCCAATCGGCGCCTCGGGGGCGCGCATCCTCGTCACCCTGCTTTCAGCTTTGGAAAGCCATGATCTGCGGCGGGGTGTCGCCGCTCTCTGCATCGGGGGCGGAGAGGCAACGGCTATGGCCATCGAGCGGCTGAGCTAGCCTGCGCCAGGCGCTTTGTCAGCGGTTAAGACATGCGGGCAACATTGTGCCCCCAACATCGGCATCGGCGCGAAATTTCGTAACTTGAATCAATACCCTTGCCTGAGACAGCTCGAATGTGCAGTCTCGGGCAAACGGAACATGGCGCGAACATCTGTTTGTGAAAGCTCATCTCACGCGATATTCCCGGCCAACATATTCAAGTGACGACCGATCCAGTTTGATGCAAGACTACTTAACGCCTATTCCCGCATATGAAATCCCATCGACCGACGAGCATCTGCCCCGTCTCGGACTGACCGCCGAAATCCGGAGCAAGATCAATTTTGCGTCGTCGCAAAATGGCGTATCGGTGCTGAGGGGCCTGCGTGTCGCAAACCACGGCAAGGCAGCTGTTCGGGATGTGACACTGCATCTCAGCGCAACTCCGCCCTTCCTGCGTGAGAAAAGCTGGCGCCTGGACAGTGTCGCGCCGGGCGGGGAAATCGTCCTGACCGATTTGGACACCACCCTTGATACCGCGATCCTCGGGGGGCTGGACGAGGCCGAGCTGGGTCAGCTGCATTTCCGTCTGACTGTCGAAGAGGCGACGATCCACGAGGCAAGCGTAGGGATCGAACTGCTCGCTCGTGACGAATGGGGAGGGCTGGCAGAGATGGAGAGCATCCTTGCCGCCTTCGTCTCGCCGAACCATGCTCAGGTGGCCCGTCTGCTCAAGGAAGCGTCGCAGCTTCTGGAAGCCTCGGGCCAGGCCGCCGGGATCGAGGGATATCAGGCTGATGACCCGCGCCGCGTCTGGATGATCGCAGGCGCGATCTGGTCGGCCGCCACTGGTTTGGGGCTGAGCTATGCCGTGCCTCCGGCGTCCTTCGAGCGTCAGGGACAGAAAATCCGCGACCCCGAGCGGATCGTTTCCGAGGGGCTGTCGACCTGTCTGGACAGTTCTCTTCTGCTGGCCGCCGCATATGAGGCAGCCGGCCTGAACACGGCGATCCTGTTTTCGCAGGGCCATGCCTGGATGGGGGTCTGGCTGGTCAGGAAGGATTTCGGTCACTTGATCGAGCCCGATGTCGTCGCCGTGCGCAAAGCGGCAGTTTCGCGCGAGTTCCTGCCGATCGAGACGACCCTGCTGACAAAGCGCCCTAGCGTTGGTTTCGAAGAGGCCGTGCTTGCCGGGCGCGACCGGCTGTCCGAAATTTGGGAAACCGATTTCCTGCGCGCGGTGGATATCAGCCGCGCCCGCGCCGCTCGAATTCGGCCAATGGCCAGCCATCGGCCGCATTCCGACATGGAAGCCGAGCCCGAGGCGCATAGTCCCGCAGCATTGCCCCGTCCCCTGGATCTGAGGCTATTGCCCGGAGAACTGGCCGAGAATGCCCCGACCACCGCGCTTGGCCGGATCGAACGCTGGCAGCGCAAGCTGCTGGACCTGTCGCTCGCCAACAAGCTGCTGAACTTCCGAGAGACCCGGCTGAGCATTCCGATGCTCTGCCCCGACCTCGCCGCGCTCGAAGATCAGCTGGCGCGCGGCAAGCAATTCCGCCTGCTTGCGCTCAAGGATGAAAACGGCCTTTCTGGCCGCGACCTTTCCGCCGACGAGGCCCGCGGAATCGAGTCGGAGCTGGCGAGCGATGCCTTGCTGAGAGGGCAGATCGCGATTCCCCTGACCGCGGATGACATGACATCGCGCCTGACCGAGCTTTATCGCAAGGCGCGCAGCGATGTTCAGGAAGGTGGAACGAACACGCTCTTCCTGGCCGCCGGGTTCCTGCGCTGGAAGCGCAGCGACAGCGACAGCCGGCATTACCGCGCTCCGCTGATCCTCATGCCGGCGCGGCTGGAACGGCGCTCTGCCCAGTCCGAGTTCCGGTTGGGTCAGATCGAGGACGAGATCCGCGTCAATGCCACCCTGCTGGAAATGTTGAAGCGCGATTTCGAATTGCCCATTCCCGAACTCGAAGGAGAGTTGCCACGGGACGAAAGCGGCTTGGACCTGCCGCGGATCTTCGAGATCGTTCGCCAGCGTGTCCGCGATGTTCCCGGGTTCGAATTTGTCGAGGAATGTGCGATATCGACTTTTTCTTTCTCCAAATATTTGATGTGGAAGGACCTGGTGGATCGGGCGGACAGCCTGCGAGAAAGTGCGCTTGTGCGCCATCTTCTGGACAGTCCAAGCGAAATTTTCTCTGGCGCCGCGACGGCCATGCCGCAGCCATCGGATATAGACCGCCACCACGCTCCCGGAGACCTGTTGGCCCCGATGCCCGCCGACAGCTCGCAGCTTGCGGCCGTCGTCGCTGCGGCCGAGGGAAGGGATTTCGTGCTGATCGGCCCGCCCGGCACCGGCAAGAGCCAGACCATCACGAATATCATCGCCGACCAGATTGGTCGGGGCCGAACTGTCCTTTTCGTGGCCGAGAAAGCGGCCGCGCTTGATGTGGTGCAGCGTCGTCTGGAAAGGCAAGGTCTTGGCTCGGCGGTGCTGGAACTTCATTCGAACAAGGCCGATCGCAAGGCGGTGCTTCAGCAGCTTGGCCGGGCCTGGGACCGGGCAAGCGGCCGTGACGGCAGCGACTGGGTCCGGGTCACCGCGGATCTGGAGCTGAGCCGCGATCAGCTCAACGCGTATGTCACGGCCCTGCATCAGCCAGGAACGCAGGGGTTCAGCGTCTTTCAGGCGATCGGCAGGGCCGTCGGCGGCTCTGATCCGATCCGCTTGAGCTTTTCGGGCAAGGATTGCCACGACGTGGAAAGCTGGCAGCGGCTGTGCGATCTTGCCCGCGATCTGGGCCAAAGATATGCGATCGTGGCCGATCTTGATCCGAAAGGGCCGCTTTCGGTGCTCGAGGCGCAGGAATGGTCCTTTGGATGGCAGGACGGATTCCTTTCTGCCGCTCAAGACTTGCGGGCAGCCCTGACACAGCAGGCCGACGCGCGCGACGCCCTCGCGCAGGCGCTTGGGTATGAAGGATTCCCCCAAGGATCGCGGATGCTTGACGGCCTGCCTGCCTCGCGACTGAACCGACCCGGCGTAGAGCAGGCGGCGTTGAACGATTTCACCTGCCTGCGCGAAGCGGCACGGGAATTCGCGCAACAGCTTTCGGAATGCCAATCCGCAAGGCGGGGCCTCAAGGGGCAATATTCCGATGAAATAATCGCCCAGATTCCCCTCGATGCGCTGGAGTTGCAGTGGCGCGATGCGCAGACGAAGTTCTGGCCGCTGAGCGTGATGGCGCAGGCGAAGATGCGCAAGCTTCTGCAGACTTATGCCAGCAGCGGTGGTGCCGACCCGGCGACCGACATCGCCGCCCTGCGCCGGATCATTCCTTTGGCAGCGGCGATAAAGGCGTCGCCCCTGTCCGTTCTGACGGACTTCTCTGGCGAAACCACCGATCTTGCAGCCATGAACGCGGCGCTGGACGAAGCCGAGACTTATCTCGCCCTGGAAGCCGATCTTGCCGCCGGAGGCTTCCCCTCCGAGCGACTTGGTCCCGTCCGCAGCGAACTCAGTGCGGCGAATGGGGGCAGGTTCGCCCCGCTCTTGCAAAGTCTCGACAAAGCGAATTGCGAGGTCGCGAATGCGCTCTTGCGCTTCTCGGAGGCTGGGGGGCGCGTTCCGGCGAGTCCGAAGGATCTGGTCGTTCTTCTAGGAGAGATCGACGCGCTGCGACCACGTTTCGCCGATTGGCTCAAATGGCTCCGCATCCGCCGTGAGGCTGAAGAGGCCGGATTGGGGCCCATTGTGGCAGCGGTTGTCAGGGGTGACTGCCCTGACGAAACGGGGCCGGCCTTCGAGCGAGCCTATATGGCCTGGTGGCTCAAACTCGCCATCGACGCCTCACCGGTTCTGCGCGGTTTCGCCCATTGGGAACATGATGCCTTGATCCGGCGGTTCCGGGAACTTGACCAGGCCATGACCGATCTCGCCTCGGCCGAGGTGATCCGCAGGCTCGGAAATGATCTCCCCGCGCGAGACAGCGTGCCCCGCCGCTCGGAACTGGGGGTGCTGCGGCATCAATTGGGCCTGCAGCGTCCGACCGCGACGATCCGCAATCTCATCGGGGAAATGCCGACGACCTTTTCAAGGCTTGCGCCATGCGTCCTGATGTCACCGCTGTCGGTCGCGCAGTATCTTCCCCCCGGACAGGCACAATTCGACGTCGTCATCTTCGACGAGGCGTCGCAGATTTCGACCTGGGACGCGATCGGTGCGGTTGCAAGGGGGCGACAGGCGATTATCGTCGGTGACCCGAAGCAGCTTCCCCCGACGAATTTCTTTGGCCGCAGCGAGGCATCGGAGGAAGAGGCAAGCGAGATCGCCGAGTTCGAAAGGGACATGCCATCGATCCTCGACGAGGTCGGCGCGGCGGGCATTCCCACCCATCGGCTGAACTGGCATTACCGCAGCCGTGACGAGGCGCTGATCGCGTTTTCGAACCACAACTATTACGATGGACGGCTCGTGACCTTTCCGTCTCCGGATGCGTCCGGTCAAGCGGTCCGGCTGCACAAGGTCACGGGCGTCTATCAAAGAGGACAAGGTCGGACCAATCCGGAAGAGGCCCGTGCCATTGTCGCGATGATCCGCAAGCGGCTGGCCGACTGGTTGCGACTGCCCGAGGATGATCGCCCCACCTTGGGCGTGATCACCTTCAACAGCCAGCAGCAGGGGTTGATCCTGGACCTCCTCGACGCCGAGCTGAAGGCGGAACCAGAATTCGAATGGTTCTTTTCGGATGATCGCGAAGAACCTCTCATCGTCAAGAACCTGGAAAATATCCAGGGCGACGAACGGGACGTGATGCTGTTCTCGATCACCTTCGGCCCGGACCTGGCCGGCAAGATCGCCATGAGCTTCGGTGCCCTGAACAATGACGGCGGCGAAAAGCGTCTGAACGTGGCGATCACGCGCGCCAGGGCCGAATTGCATGTCTTCAGCTCGATCACCGCGGATCAGATCGATCTCGGCCGGGCCCGCGCGCGTGGCGTCCGCGATCTGAAGGCATTCCTTGACTATGCGGCGCGTGGCGCGGTCGCGCTCGCTGCGCAGGACGAGGGGTCGCTTGGGGGCGTCGAGTCCCCCTTCGAAGCCGCAGTGCGCGATGCGCTTGCGCTAAGGGGGTGGGACGTTCATTGCCAGATTGGCGTTTCGGGCTTTCGGATCGACCTAGCCGTACGCCATCCAGACCATGCGGGCGCCTGGCTTGCTGGGATCGAATGCGACGGGGCGGCATATCACAGTGCGGCGACCGCGCGCGACCGGGACCGCATCCGCCAGTCCGTTCTGGAAGGTTTGGGATGGAAGATCCTGCGGATCTGGTCAACAGACTGGTTCCGCCATCCCACGGAAACCGCGCAGCGAGTGGATAGCGCGCTGCGGGAAGTGCTGGATGAAGATCGCGCCCGCCGTGTCCGCGATAAAGTTGCCCAAGGGAACGATAGCGCCGCGAACTCGTCGGATTGCCTGATCCGCGAGGCGTCCGAACCCGTCCTTACTATCGAGGCAGAGCCGTTCGCGGCATCGGATATGTCTGACCCCAGTCCCGAACGCTTTGCCGCCTCGCATGGGGCAGTTGAGGACACCGCGCCCGATCCGGAACAGTTTTTCGAGCCTGATTACTTCCCGAAACTGCTCTGGCTGGTCGAAAGCATCGTGGCAGGTTCAGGCCCGATGACAGAAGCCGCGCTGGCGCGAAGGATCGCGCAGGAACATGGCTGGCAGCGAACCGGCGCGCGCATCCAGGCCCGTGTTGCCGAAACGCACCGCTTTCTTGACGCGACGGAAGAGAATGGCGTTCGCTTTCTCTGGTCAAAAGGGCGGATCGTCGAACGCCTGCCCTTCCGCGGGATGAACGGTCGCATCCTTCGCGAGATCTCGCGCGCCGAGATTGCATCGCTTGCCGAACTGCGCATGGACGAGATCCAACACGCCCAGGATCGCGAAGCGGAGCTTGCCCGCATGCTGGGAATTGCCCGGCTTTCCCAAGACGCCCGCGCCTATCTCCGCAGCGTGATCGACTGGATGGAGGCGCAGGAACATGCGATCTGACGTTCATGGCCTTTGTGTCACAGTGCGTTTCCCCCACGTGTTCTCTTCTTCATTCCGGCGGAATTAGAGGACAGTCTCAGCCCCGTTCTAACCGCCAGGTGCATCCGGTCATGCCTGTGCGAAATTTCCAAGGAGCCAGCCAGATGAGCGTGACGATCAACACCCCGCAAACCGACCCGATTGACCCCGAGCTGCTGGCGCGCTGGCGCCGTATTCCGGTCCCGGTCATTGTCGATCTCGCATCGGAATGCCAGATCGATATCGCGCTGCGTCCCCTGCTTCCTCCCGGCCGCCAGCCCAGTCTTTTCGGCCGCGTCGTGACGGCCCGCTGCTCACCTCCGGACTTCGGGTCAGTCCTGCACGCGATTGCCACGATCCGGGAAGGCGACGTTCTGGTGATCGATGCGGGCGGTGAACCGGGATGGGCAATGATCGGTGACGTGCTGGGCGGGCATCTGCACCGTCTCGGTGTCGCGGGCATTGTCTGCGACGGGGCGGTCCGCGATACGGGCGCGCTTGCTGGAATGGCGGGACTGTCTGTCTATTCCCGCCATATCAATCCGCGGGGGCCGGTCGGTGCCTCGCAGGGGGAAGTGAACGCCGCCGTGCGGATCGGGGGCTGCACCATCGCGCCCGGTGATCTGATCATCGGCGATGATGACGGGCTCGCGGCGCTGAGACCGGCGCATCTGACCGACCTGATCGAACCGGCCGAAACGAAACTGTCCCTTGAGGCACGCTGGATCTCGCGACTGGCGGCAGATGAGCCGATTACCCGGATTTTCGGCTTGGAATGACATAATCAACGAAAGGGCGGAGCGGCGAAAGGCAGCGCCGCCCTTTGGTCTGTTCTTCGCTCAGGCAAAGGCTTGGGCAATCGTTTCCCTGTCGGCGCCGTTTGCCAGAAGTGCCGCAAGAAGAATTCGCGCCTGACCCGGGCGAAGCAGGCGGGAATGGATTGCACCCGCGTCACGAAGATCATGCCCGCCACCGCCGCCGCCATAGACGGGGGCAAGCTCACCTTCGGGAACCCGGCTGCTGACGATCACAGGAATATCGTCGGCAATCGCGCGCGCGACCCCGGCAACGACCGCTGGGGTCGTATTGCCCGACCCCAACGCCGCAAGGACGATGCCCTGTGCGCCAGCAATGCGGCTGGCATCCAGATGCAGGGCATCCGCGCCGGGATAAAGTGCCACGATGTCAATCCGCAGGTCCGAGACGGGACGAGGCAGCTCACTCATCGGCGGCACACCCGATCCCGCTAGGCGGAACGCATCGACCCGGTCCGATACGGCCTTGTAAAGCCCCCAGGCCGGAAGCTCACGCTCACCGAAGACCAGACGCACGCCCTTGCCCTGAAGTGCCGTACCGATCGCCGCCGCGAGGTTTTCGGGACCGTCGGACTTCGGATTATCCGCCGAGAATTGCGCTCCGGTGAAAATCACCGGCTTTCCTTTGCCGTGCTGCAGGTGAACCAGCAGCGAGGTTTCCTCCATCGCATCAGTGCCATGCAGGACAACGACGCCGCAAACCGCCGGATCGGCCAGTTGCTGACCAACCGCGTCGCTGATCTGCTGCATGTCGGAAAGGGTCAGGCTGGAGGAATCCTTGGCGAGAATCTCGACCGCGCGAAGTCTGACAGAAAGTGGCGGCAACAGGTCCAGCAAGTCCTGACCGGTCAGGTTGGGGCGGGCGGCACCCCTTGCATCCTTGCGGCTGGCAATGGTCCCGCCCGTCGCTATGACGGCGACGAGGGGCAGCTTTTGCGGACTTGTCAAACTCTGAACTCCGTTTCTTCGTGGGCGCGTACCTCGGCAAGAATGCGATCGCGCGACATATGCCAGCCGATGACCAGCGCAGGCACTATGACGATTAGCGAGGCAACCGTCCACGTGCCAATCGGATAGTCAAAGGCCATCAGGACGATGACGCCCGCAAGAAAGGCCAGAGTGGCGACGCCCGTCACTGGTGCGCCAAACATGCGGAATTCGGGACGCTGCATCCGACCCTGACGCGCCAGATGCCAAAGCTTGAGCTGGCACAGGATGATCACGCCCCATGCGGTAATGATCCCCAGCGCGGCCAGGTTCATGGCGATTTCGAAAGCGGCATCAGGAACCAGTCCGTTCAGGATGACCCCCATCACGGTGACGATCGCCGTGACGGCGATGCCCATATAGGGAACGCCTTGGCTATTCATTCGGGCCAGTACCGCAGGTGCCGATCCCGAAACCGCCATGGAATGCAGAATGCGCCCTGTCGAGTAAAGCCCGGCATTCAGCGAAGAAAGCACCGCCGTCAGAACCACGAGGTTCATGATGATATCCGCGCCCTCGACCCCGATTGCGCCGAAGAAGGTGACAAAGGGGCTCTCGCCGGCCTTGAACGCGTCATAGGGCAGCAACAGCGACAGGAGCATGACCGATCCCACATAGAAGACGACCAGCCGGAACACCACGGTCCGGATCGCGCGGGGCATGACCTTGCGCGCATCCTCGGTCTCACCTGCAGCGGTGCCGATCAGTTCGACCGAGGCATAGGCGAAGACGACCCCCTGGATGACCAGGAGTGCCGGCAGCACGCCATGGGGGAAAAGCCCGCCCCCGTCTGAAAGCAGCTGAATTCCCGGCGTATGCCCGTCGACCGGGGTTCCGGTGATGACGAACCAGATGCCCACGCACAGGAAAGTCAGCAGCGACAAAACCTTGATCAGGCTGAACCAGAACTCCAATTCGCCGAAGACCTTCACCGAAAGCATGTTCATCGCCAGGACGACGATCAGCGCGACCAGCGCGAAGACCCATTGGTCAATGCCCCCAAGCCACGGGACGTAGGCTTTGAAGAAGTTCATGTAGAGCGCGACTGCGGTCACGTCCGCGACCGAGGTCATCGCCCAGTTCAGCCAATACATCCAACCTGCGACAAAGGCGAGCTTTTCACCATAGAACTCCCTCGCATAGGAAACAAACGAGCCGGAGCTTGGTCGGTGCATGATCAGCTCGCCCAGTGCGCGCAAGACGAGGAAAGCAAAGAAACCGCAAAGCGCATAGACCAGGACAAGCGAAGGCCCCGCGGTCGCCAGCCTGCCACCTGCTCCAAGGAACAGCCCCGTCCCGA
Organism: Paracoccus sp. MBLB3053; assembly: GCF_031822435.1. Classification (NCBI taxonomy): domain Bacteria; kingdom Pseudomonadati; phylum Pseudomonadota; class Alphaproteobacteria; order Rhodobacterales; family Paracoccaceae; genus Paracoccus; species Paracoccus aurantius. Next base: position 364,194 of record NZ_JAVQLW010000002.1, read on the forward strand.
TCGCGCCGCCGATCGCGATCATCTGGATCTGACGAGGCTTCAGGGCCTTTTGAAAACCCGCTTCCTCATCGGCATAGACATGTGGTCCCGGTGACATGGCATTCCGACCCTCTCCCGACATCGTGCTCTCCCTTCCATCCTCGACGGGCCTCCACCTCAGGCGAAGCTTCCGTCGGCGCGTCGCAAATTTGTAAAGCTGTCTTACAGCTTGGGCGTGTTATTACGAGAACCTGGACGGGGGCAAGAAAAAATGCCGCGGCCTTTGGGAGGCAGCGGCAGGATCTTGGTGCAAGGGGTAAAGGAGTATCCGAAAGACCGCGAAGGGGTCAGACCCGTTCAAGCGCGATCGCGATCCCCTGACCGACGCCAATACACATCGTGGACAGTGATCGCTTTCCACCGCTGAGCTGAAGTTCCAGTGCGGCGGTCCCGGTGATGCGCGCGCCGGACATGCCCAGAGGATGCCCCAGCGCGATCGCGCCGCCATTGCGGTTCACGCGCGGATCGTCATCGGCGATGCCGAGCTGGCGCAGGGTGGCGAGGCCCTGGGCGGCAAAGGCCTCGTTCAGCTCGATCACGTCGAAATCGGCCTGGTTCATGCCCAGCCGCGCCATCAGATTCTGCGAGGCCGGCGCGGGGCCGATCCCCATGATGCGCGGAGGCACCCCCGCCGTCGCGCCGCCGAGCACGCGGGCGATGGGCGTCAGGCCGTATTTCTTCGCCGCCGCCTCGCTCGCGAGGATCAGCGCCGCCGCCCCGTCATTGACGCCCGAGGCATTCCCGGCGGTGACCGAGCCACCTTCGAAAAGCGGCTTCAGCTTGGCTAGGGCCTCGACCGAGGTTTGGCGCGGGTGCTCGTCGCGGTCCACGATTAGCGGCTCGCCCTTGCGCTGCGGAATGGTGACCGGCGTGATCTCGCGGGCGAGACGCCCATTGGCCTGCGCCTCGGCGGCCTTGGCCTGCGAGGCCAGCGCCATGGCGTCCTGGTCCTCGCGCGAGATGCCGAAATCATCGGCGACGTTCTGCCCGGTCTGGGGCATGGAATCGACGCCATATTGCTTCTTCATCAGCGGGTTGACGAAGCGCCAGCCGATGGTCGTGTCGTGGATTTCGGCATGGCGCGAAAACGCCGTCTCGGCCTTGGGCATGACGAAGGGCGCGCGGGACATGGATTCGACGCCGCCCGCGATCATCAGCTCGGCCTCGCCCGCCTTGATGGCGCGGGCAGCGGCGATAATCGCATCCATGCCCGAGCCGCAGAGGCGGTTGATCGTCGTGCCCGAGACCTCGATCGGCAGGCCCGCGAGCAGGGCCGACATGCGGGCGACGTTGCGGTTGTCCTCGCCGGCCTGGTTGGCGCAGCCATAGATCACGTCATCGACGGCGGCCCAATCAACGCCTGCATTGCGCTCCATCAGCGCGCGCAGCGGGATCGCGCCCAGGTCATCGGCCCGCACCGGGGCCAGCGCGCCGCCGAAACGGCCGATCGGGGTGCGGATATAGTCGCAGATATAGACTTCGGTCATCTCAAAGCTCCGGCACGATCAGGTCGACCACATCGCCGTCCAGATGCAGCGTGGCGCCCGTCAGGGATTGCAATTCGTCGAAGGACATCGACGCGAGCTTCTCGCGCAGGACGAAATGGCCGTCCTGAATGTCCACCACGGCGAGCGAGGTATAGACCCGCGTCACGCAACCGACGCCGGTCAGCGGCAGCGAGCAGGCCTTGACCAGCTTCGGCTTGCCGTCCTTGGTGACGTGATCGGTGATGACCGCGACGCGCTTCGCGCCATGCACCAGATCCATCGCGCCGCCGACCGCCGGGACGCCCTTGGGACCGGTGGACCAGTTCGCGAGGTCGCCATTCTCGGCCACCTCATAGGCGCCAAGGATCGCGACATCGAGATGGCCGCCGCGCACCATGGCGAAGCTGTCGGCATGGTGGAAGAAGGCGGTGCCGGGCTTGATCGTCACGGCCTTCTTGCCGGCATTGATCAGGTCCCAGTCCTCGGTGCCGGGGGCAGGGGCCTCGCCAAAGCCGAGGATGCCGTTCTCGGTATGAAAGATCGCCTGACGACCGGGGGGCTGGAATTTCGCGACCATCTCGGGGAAGCCGATGCCGAGGTTCACATAGGCGCCGTCGGCAATGTCCTGCGCGGCGCGCCAGGCGATCTGGGTCGAGGAAAGCTTGGTCATGCCACGGGCTCCGGATAGACGGCATTGGCGCGGTTCAGGTCTTCTTCCTGCGCCGGGTTCGCGACCTCGACGAGGCCCTGGACGAAGATGCCGGGGGTGACGACGGTCTCGGGGTCGATGGTGCCGGGCGCGACGATGCGGCTGACCTGCACGATGGCGGTGGCGGCGGCCATGCACATCAGCGGGCCGAAATTCCGCGCGGCCATGCGGTAGGTCAGGTTGCCTAGGGTGTCGCCCGTATCGGCCTTGACCAGGGCGTAATCGGCCTTGAGCCAGCGTTCCTGCACATAGGGCCGCCCCTCGAATTCCTCGACGGGCTTGCCCTTCGCGAGGTCGGTGCCATAGCTCGTCGGCGTGTAGAAGGCCGGGATGCCCGCGCCGCCCGCCCGGATGCGTTCGGCCAGAGTGCCCTGCGGCACCAGTTCCAACTCGATCTTGCCGGCAAGGTAAAGCTCGGTGAAGACGCGCGGATCGGCCGAGCGCGGGAAGGAGCAGATCAGCTTCGCGACCATGCCCTGCTCGATCAGCGCGGCGAGGCCGACATGGCCATTGCCCGCGTTGTTGTTCACCACGGTCAGGTTCTTCGGGTGGCCGGTCGCGAGATAGCGGTCGATCAGGGCGTGGATCAGCTCGATCGGCGCACCCGAGCCGCCGAAGCCGCCGATCATCACCGTCATTCCGTCTTCGATCCCCGCCACGGCGGCGGCAAGATCGGGAAGCGTCTTGTCCATTCTTCCTCCTGTGCGGACCGGCCGCATCTTTGCTGCCTCGGCCTACACAAAAGGCCGCGCTTCCGTCCATGGCGTTTGTGCGATATAGTGCATTTGTTGACATATCGCACACGAGGCCGCATGACCATCAATGAACGCGACATCATGGGCGGCCTCGCCAAGGGTCTTGCGGTGATCGAGACCTTCACCGCCGAGCGCCCGCGCCAATCCATCGCCGAGGTCTCGGCGGCATCGGGATTGGACCGGGCGACGGCGCGGCGCTGCCTGCTGACGCTCGCGCAGGGGGGCTATGCGGATTACGATGGCAAGTTCTTCACCCTGACGCCGCGCATCCTGCGGCTGGGCACGGCCTGCCTTGCGACCATGCCGCTGCCGCAGATCGTCCAGCCCAACCTCGACCGCCTGTCCGAGGAGATCGGCGAGAGTTCGTCGGTCTCGGTGCTCGACGGCAATGAAATTGTCTATGTCGCGCGCGCCGCGCAACGCCGTGTGATGTCCATTGCGCTGATGCCCGGCTCGCGGCTGCCGGCCTACTGCACGTCGATGGGACGGGTGATGCTGGCCGCATTACCCGAGCCGGAGCTGGCCGGGCTTCTTTCCCATGCGCCATTTCCGGCGCGCACGATCCATACATTGACCGAGGGCCATCAGATCCGCGCAAGGCTGGATCTGGTGCGCCGCGACGGTTTCGCGACCATCGACCAAGAGGTCGAGATGGGCCTGCGCTCGATCGCAGTACCGCTTTTGAACGCGAGGGGCAGGGTGGTCGCAGCCGTCAATATCGGACTGCCTGCAGCCCATGCGACGATCGAAGAATTGCGCGACCGCTTCCTGCCCCACCTTTTTCAGTTGCAGGCCGAACTCCGCCGACTTCTGAACTAGGCAGGATCGCCGCGATTTGCCGAGGAAGAAATCCAGGTCATCGCGCGCTCAACCTCGCCCAGATGTCGGCGCATCGCATCGGCGGCCTGCGTCTCACTGCCAAGCGCGATTGCCTCGGCGATCAGGCGGTGCTCACGATTTGAGGCGATGCGCCGATCGGCCATGATATTCACCAGCTCGGATTGCTGCATAAGCGCTTCGCGCGATTCCAGTACGACCCGCGCGAAAAGCGCATTCTGCGACGCCTCGGCGATCAGGCAGTGAAAATCGGAATCGTGCCGCACCCAGGTCAGCGAATCCGTTTCCTTTTCCATCAGGTCGCAAAGTTCGACCAGCCGGGCCAGCTGGCCGTCACTGCGGCGGAGCGCCGCCCATCCGGCAGAGGGCACTTCGACATGGGGGCGGGCTTCGACCAGATCGCGCGCTGAAAGTCCGCCATATGCCAGTTCGGCGCGTTGGATCGTGGAAATGACGTAGCTGCCGCTGCCGCTGCGGCTACGTGTCAGACCAAGTGTCTGCAGCGAACGCATGGCTTCGCGGATGATGGGCCGGCTGACCCCATAGGCTTCCGCCAGCCGGGTTTCCGAAGGCAGTCGCGTGCCGACCGCCACCCGTCCTCCAAGGATCGCGCCGCGCAGATCCTCGAAGACAACCTCGGCCGCATTCTTCCGACTGATCGGAGCTCTTTCTGTCAACCAGTCAGCCAACTCGCGTCTTCCTTCACCTTTTGAAGCGTTACAGTCTGGCTGATAGAATGACGGGGGGCAATGCCGCCGGCGCAATGACGCTTCGACCAAATTCTGCTGGCTTGACGCGTCGCTGTGATTTATTTACGAACGATCGTATTGAAAAACGGACCGGCAAGATGGGACGCAAGCGCACGATCAACCGCGACGAGCTGATGCAGGCTGTCGAAACCGTCGCCCGCCGTGACGGGATCGGGGGGCTGAGCATTGATGCGGTGGCCAAGGAGGCCGGCGTCAGCAAGTCCAGCGTCGTTTATGATTGCGAAAGCAAGGCGGGACTTCTTGCCGCCTTCACCCGACAGAAGCTGGCCAAGCATCAGGAAAGCTTCGAAGCGAAGCATGTGCTCTTCGAAGGCCAGCCGAATGGTTATCTGCGGGCCTTGATCGAGGAATTCAGAACTGCACCCACGGATGAAGACGTGGCCACGGCGCTGCTGATCAGCGTGGGCATGGGGGCGAATGCCGAGTGCCGCCAGATCATGCGCGAACAGATGTCCTTCGATGCCGAGCGTGTCCGCGAAGAGGCTGCCGAGCCGCACAGGATGCTGCGGACGCTGCTGACGCTGCACGGCATGGCCTTTCTTGAATATTACGATCTTCATCGTTTCGACCAGAAAACCCGCAATGAGATTCTCGACGAACTCATGGCCATTGCGGAAAGCGACAAAGGCGCTAACCAGCCTCAAGACTGAATTTTTTCTCCCCTCCCCTCCCTCCTGATCCGAAGGTCAGAACCATGCTTTTGACAAGAATGCCTGGCAGGTCCGCCTGCCTGATGGCGGGATTTGCGTTGCTTGCGACGCCGGTCTTCGCCCAGCAACAGCTTCCTCCCGCCATCGTCAGTGTCCAGACGCTGCAGCCCGAACCGCTGCCGATCGTGAACGAACTGCCCGGCCGGGTCGCCGCAACCCGCACTGCCGAAGTAAGGCCGCGCGTGGGTGGCATCGTGCTGAGCCGTGTGTTCGAACAGGGCAGCATCATCAAGGAGGGCGACGTCCTCTACAAGATTGACCCGGCATCCTACGCCGTCCGCGTGGCCAGCGCCCAAGCGACCCTTGCCCGCGCCGAGGCGACGCGCCAGAACGCCACCGACCAGCTGAAGCGGGCCGAGGCCCTGCGCGAACGAAAGGTGACAGCCGGGGTCGATCTTGAGAATGCGACGACAGCCATGGCCCAGGCCGAAGCCGATGTCGCCATTGCCCAAGCCGCGCTGCAGGAAGCCCAGCTCAATCTGGGCTATACCGATGTGACCGCTCCGATTTCGGGTGTGGTCGGCCGCGCTCTCGTGACTGAAGGCGCGCTGGTCAATGCCCAGACCGACGTCATGGCGACGATCCAGCAACTTGACCCCGTCTATGTCGACGTGACGCAGTCCTCCTCCGAACTCTTCGCCCTTCGGCGGGCGCGGGATGCGGGCGAGCTGATGATGGCAACCTCGGATGATGCGAGCGTCCAGTTGATCTTCGACGATGGCAGCGAATACGCCCATTCCGGCAAGCTGCTTTTCTCGGAAGCCAGCGTCGACAGCTCGACGGGTCAGATCACCCTGCGGGCCGAGTTTCCCAATCCCGACGGAGACCTGCTGCCGGGCCTCTATGTCCGCGCCCGGATCGAACAGGCGGTTCGTGAAAGCGCGCTGACCATTCCCCAGATGGCGGTGCAGCGCGACCAGAACGGGCAGGCCTATGTCTATGTCCTGAAGGATGCCGACACGGTCGAACGCCGCAATGTCCGACTGGGGCAGACGACTGAAAGTCGCTGGCTGGTCGAGGACGGGCTGAAGGCAGGTGACCGCGTTGTCGTCGCGGGCGCACAGAAGCTTTACCCCGATGCCAAGGTCGTTCCCGAGCCGGTCGAAGGCCGTGACGGCGAGAAGGCCGAGGCAGCACAGGCCGAACCTGTCGCCGGGTCGGAAAAGCAGGGATAATCAAATCATGGCGCAGTTCTTCATCAACAGGCCAGTTCTGGCCTGGGTGATCTCTATATTCATCGTGATCGCTGGCCTGATTTCGCTGCCTTCGATTCCGGTCGCCCAATATCCGCAGGTCGCATGGCCGCAGATCACCATTTCGACGTCCTACACCGGCGCGTCGCCGGGCGAGATCAACCAGTCGGTCGCCCAGCCCATCGAGGATGAGCTGAACGGTGTCGAAGGTCTTGTCTATTACGAATCCGTTTCGGACAGTTCCGGCGCGATGTCGATCACCGCGACATTCGAACCCGGATCGGACATTGCCCGCGCGCAGGTCGACGTCCAGAACGCCGTCGCACGGGTCGAGCCACTGCTGCCGCAAAGCGTGGTAGATCAGGGCGTGCTGGTGGAAGAAGCCGGCTCGGGCTTTCTGATGATGGTCGCGCTGACCTCGGAGGACGGGTCCTTCGACGACATCGCGCTAGGCGACTATATCAACCGCAACGTCGCGGGCGAAATCCGCCGGATCGAGGGCGTGGGCCGGGCGCAGGTCTTCGCGCCGGAACGCGCGCTGCGGATCTGGATCGATCCCGACAAGATGACTGGCCTGAATCTGTCGACTGCCGAAGTCGTCGCGGCGATCAGGGCGCAGAATGCGCAGGTCGCGGCGGGCAAGGTCGGGGCGGACCCGAACCCCGTGGCCCAGCAATTGACAGCGACGGTTCTGATGAAGGGCCAGCTCGACGATCCCGAAGAGTTTGGTCAGATCGTGCTGCGCGCCAACGAGGACGGCTCACGCGTGCTTCTGCGCGATGTGGCCCGGATCGAGGTTGGTGCCGAGACCTACAGCTTCGCTTCGCGCATCAACGGCAAGCCTGCCGCCGCCATCGGTATCCAGCTTTCGACGACAGGCAACGCGTTGAACACGTCCGAAGCCGTGCATCAGAAGATGGAGGAACTTTCCAGCTTCTTCCCGGAAGGGATCAGCTACGCGATCCCCTATGACACGACCCCTTTCGTCGAAGCATCAATCGAAAAGGTGCTGCACACGCTCGTCGAGGCCGTCGCACTGGTTTTCGTCGTGATGTTCCTGTTTCTGCAGAACTTCCGCTACACGATCATCCCGACCATCGTCGTGCCCATCGCCCTGATGGGAACGATCGCGGTGATGCTGGTCGCAGGTTTCTCGATCAACGTGCTGACGATGTTCGCAATGGTGCTGGCGATCGGCATCCTGGTCGATGACGCCATCGTCGTGATCGAGAACGTCGAAAGGATCATGGCAACCGAAGGCTTGCCCCCGCGCGAAGCAACAAAAAAGGCGATGGGCCAGATTTCGGGCGCGATCATCGGGATCACGCTGGTCCTGGCGGCAGTGTTCATACCAATGGCCTTCTTTCCCGGCTCGTCGGGGATCATCTACCGCCAGTTCGCGCTGACGATGGTTGTCGCCATCCTGTTCTCGGCCTTCCTTGCGCTGACCCTGACGCCCGCGCTTTGCGCGAGTTTCCTGAAGCCGGTGACCGGGCATCACGAACGCAAGGGCTTCTTTGGCTGGTTCAACCGCAATTTCGACCGCCTGACCAATCGCTACGCCGCCAGCGTCACGCTGGTGACGCGCAGGCGTCTGGTGATGATGGCTTTCTACCTCGTGCTCGTGGGTGCCACGGCAATGGGCTTCATGCGCCTGCCGACAAGCTTCCTGCCGAACGAGGACCAGGGCTTCATCATCACCGATGTGCAAACCCCGCCGACCGCCAGTTCGAACCGGACCGACGAGGTGCTCGCACAAGCCACCGACATGTATCTGCGCAATGACGCGGTCGAGAATGTGGTGGCCATTCGGGGCTTCAGCTTTTCCGGGCAGGGGCCCAATGCCGGCCTGATCTTCGTCACCTTCAAGGACTGGGCAGAACGCACGCAATCCGCCCAGCAGATCGCGGGTGGCGCGAACATGGAGATGTTCACCTACAAGGATGCGCAGGCATTCGCGCTGTCGCCTCCGCCCATTCCGGGTTTCGGCACGACCGGGGGCTTCAGCTTCCGGCTGCAGGATCGCGGCGGGCAGGGTCAAGACGCGCTCAAGGCCGCAGCGCAGCAGATCATTGCCGAAGCACAAAAGGGCGGGGTCGTCACCGGCCTCAGGATCGAGGGGTTGCCCGATGCGGCGCAGGTCTTCGTCACCATCGACCGGGAAAAGGCCAATGCCTTCGGCGTGACCTTCGCCGACATCTCGGCGACGATCTCGCAATATCTCGGTTCGGCCTATGTCAACGACTTCCCCAATTCGGGAAAGATGCAGCGAGTGATGCTGCAAGCCGAAGAGGGCTCGCGCATGCAGGCAGAGGATATCCTGAAGCTGACCGCCCGGAACTCGAACGGGGGCATGGTGCCCTTTTCGTCATTCGCCAGCGTGACATGGGAACAGGGCGCGTCGCAGGTCGTGGGCTATAACGGCTATCCGTCGATCCGCATCGCCGGGGCGGCCGCGCCGGGCTTCAGTTCCGGTGCCGCCATGGCCGAAATGGAGCAGCTGGCCCAGGCTCTGCCACAGGGCTTCGGCTATGAATGGACCGGACAGTCGCTTGAAGAAATCCAGTCGGGTTCGCAATCAACTTTGCTCTTCGCAATGAGCGTTCTGTTTGTTTTCCTGCTGCTTTCCGGCCTCTACGAAAGTTGGGCGATCCCGCTTTCGGTGATGCTGGTCGTGCCTTTGGGGGTTCTGGGCTGCGTTCTTGCGGTCATCCTGCGCGACATGCCCAACGACATCTACTTCAAGGTCGGACTGATCGCGATCATCGGGCTTTCTGCCAAGAACGCCATCCTCATCGTCGAATTCGCGAAGGAATTGCGCGAAGATGGCAGAACCCTGATCGAGGCAGCAGTCGAGGCGGCACGCCTGCGGTTCCGCCCGATCCTGATGACATCGATGGCATTTACCCTCGGCGTGGTTCCCCTGGCCATTGCGACCGGTCCTTCGGCGGCCAGCCAGAACGCGATCGGCACCGGCGTCATCGGCGGGATGATCGCGGCAACCGTTCTTGCGGTGTTCTTCGTGCCCGTCTTCTTCGTCTTCGTCATCGATCTCGTCAGCCGGCTGAAAGGCCGCAAGCACGGGGCCGAGGCCAGATCGGCAGGCTGAATTTGACCTGCCGTCGCGCGGGCGGGATCGCTCCGGTCTTGCCCGCGCTTTCTTCCCTTCATTCGAAGTGACACTCATGACTGATTTTCCGAACGTTTCGCGTCGCCTTATCCTGGGGGGCCTTGCCTCGACATTGGCTCTCGCGGCCTGCTCTCCGGGCGCCTATACCGCCCCCGAACCGGACCTTCCCGCACGCTTCGCCGCAGATTCCCCGGCTCGGAGGGCCGGATCGAACGCCTGGTGGGCCGCGTTTCGCGACAGCCAGCTCGATGCCCTGATCGCGGCCGGTCTTGGCCGCAACCTCGACGTCCAGACCGCCGTCGCCGTGATCCGCGAGGCCGAGGCGAATGCCCGGCTCGTCGGCGCAAACGATCTGCCCCAGGCCACTCTTTCTGGCGCCGGAAATCGTGGTGTCAGCGAAGGCGGCGCCACGCTGACCGAAACCAGCTCTGCCACCTTCGGCGTGTCGTGGCTGATCGACGTCTTCGGGGCAAATCGCGCCGCCCGGCGGGGCGCCGCTGCCCAGGTCGACGCGGCCTATCTTTCGGCCGAGGTCGCGCGCCTGACAGTCGCAAGCGCCATCGCGCAGGCCTATATCGACGCGCGTTATTACCAGGAAGCGGTTTCGCTGACCCGCCAGAGCCTGAGCAGCCGCAAGCGCACGCTGTCCTTGACCCGCGAGCAGGATCTGCTGGGCAGCGTCTCGCGGGTCGAGGTTCTGCAGGCCGAACAGCTCGTGACGCAGGCCGAGGCCGCCTTGCCCGCGCTTGAAATGGGCTTCGACCAATCCGTCAACCGGCTCGCGACCCTGACCGCCGGACGCGGCGCCGACCTGTCGGCACGACTGCGCAAAAGCGGCAGCCAGCCACGGGCGCGCTACCGTGCCAGCGTCGGCGTTCCGGCCGATGTCGTGCGCGTCCGTCCCGACGTGCGGGTGGCCGAGCGCAGCCTTGCCGCCGCCGTCGCCGCGGTGGGCGAGGCCGAGGCCGCCTTCTACCCTTCGCTCACGCTCACTGGCTCGGTCACGCCGATCAACCTGGCCGGCGGGGGCAGCCTCAAGACATGGGGCTTCGGACCGCAGATCTCGGTTCCGCTTTTCACCGGAGGAGCCAACAGGGCGCAGCTTTCCGCGGCCGAGGCCCGCGCCGAACAGTCGCGCCTTGCCTGGCAGGCCGCGGTGCTGAACGCGGTGGAAGAGGTCGAGAACGCCCTTGCCGGCTACAATCGGGATGCCCGTTCGGTCGATGCCCAGACCCGTCTCGTCGCCAATGCAAGCGAATCGGTCGCGCTGGCGCGCACCTCCTATGAACTGGGCGAGGCGGGCTTTTTCCCGGTGCTCGATGCGGAACGCACGCTTCTGTCGGCGCGCCAGGACCTGGCGGAAGCGGTGCGCCAGCAGGCCTTGCATTTCGTGCAACTCAGCGCCGCTTCCGCCGGGGGCGTCGGGGTCGCGGCACGGGCCTGACGTTTCATTCTGCGGGGGTTGGGGTTTTTTGTTTTTGTGCGCAGATTGCGGTTATTGCGGCTGCGTTGACGATGTCTTGTGTCGAGCATCCGCGCGAGAGGTCGTTTGCGGGCTTTGCGAGGCCTTGCAGGATGGGTCCGATGGCGGTGAGGCCGCCGAGGCGCTGTGCGATCTTGTAGCCGATATTTCCCGAGGCGAGGTCGGGGAAGATGAAGACGTTGGGCCGGCCGGAGAGCCGGCTTGCCGGGGCCTTTTTCGCGCGGATGGCGTCATCGAGGGCGGCGTCGAATTGCAGCTCGCCATCGACCTCGAGCGCGGGATCGGCCTCGCGGATCAGCCGCAGCGCCTCGCGGATGCGGCCAAGGCTCGGATGCTCGGCCGAGCCTGCGGTCGAGAAGGAAAGCAGCGCCACGCGCGGGGTTTCGCGCAGGACCTGGCGGCAGGAGCGCGCGGCGGAAAGCGCAATGGCGGCAAGCTCGGCGGCGTTCGGTTCGATCACCAGGCCGCAATCGGCAAAGATCATCCCGCCCTTGAAGCTGGAGGTCGAACCACATGAAAGCATGAGGAAAAAGCTCGATACGATGCCCGCATCCGGGGCCTTTCCGATGATCTGCAGCGCGGCGCGGACGGTGTCGGCAGTGGTCGCGACCGCGCCGCCCAGCGTGCCGTCGGCCTGGCCCAGCCGGACCCGCATCGCGGCCTGGCGGATCGGGTCGCGCATGTCCTCGAGCGCCTGTTCGGCGGTCATGCCGCGCGCGGCGCGCAGGGCGTGCCAATGGCGCGACAGCTCGACCAGATCGGGGGCCTCGGCGGCGCTGAGCGCGGTCACGCCGGGCAGGTCCGGGCCATCCATCAGGGTGACGCGGGCCAGCCCCTCGGCGACCAGCCGGGCGGCGGCCTCGGCCACGCGGGGGTCGCGGCCCTCGGGCAGGATGATGTGGCGCGGCTGCGCGCGGGCTGTGCGATAGATCAGCTCGAGAGGCTTCATGGCGGGCTCTTTCCGGGGGTGGCAACGGCTGCGCGCGTTGCGGGACGGGGGTGGGGCGGCAACGGGCCGGGTGGAAGGGGGTCCTGGCCCAGCAATTGCTGGGGTTTTGGCTGTGACCCGCGTCGGACCGGCGTACAGCGCGCGTACACAGGGCGTACACCGGCCTGTACACCGGCATGCCCACCGGCCTCTCCACCGGCCTCTCCACCGGCGCGGGCAGAGAAGGGGGCCAAGAAGGGGGCCTCAGCCAAGGGCATGCAGGCCCGCGACGACGAAGATGCCGAGGAAGGCGGTCTCGGCGACGAGGAGCGCGATGGCGCCGGGGCCGACCTCGATCATGCGCCTGAGCGAGGTCTTGATGCCGACGGCGGCGATCGCGACGAGCAGGGCCCAGCGGCTGAGCAGGCCCGCGAGCTCGCTGAGCCAGGGCGGCAGCAGCCCGGCCGAGTTCACCGCCGCCAGCGCGAGAAAGCCCAGCACGAAGCCCGGCAGCAGGGGCGGGCGCTTGCCAGAGGCCGGATCGGCAAGGCCGCGCGCGCGGATCACCAGCGAGAAGCACAGCACCACCGGGGCCAGCATCGAGACCCGGATCAGCTTGACCAGCGTCGCGGTCTCGCCGGCCTCGGGCCCGATCGAGAAGCCGGCGCCGACGACCTGGGCCACGTCATGGATCGTGCCGCCGAGAAAGACCCCGCTGTCGCGCGCGTCAAAGCCGAAGACCTGGGCGAGCATGGGATAGAGCACCATGGCCACGGTCGAAAGCACGGTGACGGAAAGCACGGTGAAGACGAGATCGCGTTCGGATTTCTCGTGCCGGGGCAGGACGGCGGCGATGGCCATGGCGGCCGAGGCGCCGCAGATCGCGACCGCGCCGCCGGTCAGCAGGGCAAAGCGCCAGTCGCGGCCGATGAGGCGCGTGACCAGCAGCGCAAAGAGGATGGTCAGCACCACGCCCGCGATGACCAGCCCGATCGCGGCCCCGCCCAGCCCGACGAGCATCCCCGCCGAGATCCGCGCGCCAAGCAGCGCGACCCCCAGCCGCAGGACGGTGCGGGCGGTGAAGCCGATGCCGGGGGCGGTCTTGCTGCCCTCATCGGCCAGGAAGTTCAGCGCGAGCCCGAGAAGCAGCGCCATCAGCATGGCGGGGGCGCCGTAATGTTCGGACAGGAACTGCGCCGTCGCCGCGACCAGGACCGAGACGGCCAGGCCGGGAAAGACCTGAGCCGGGCCGAGCCCGCCCAGGAGCCGGCCGAGCGGGCCGGAACGGGCCGCGAAAGGGGCGCCAGAGAGGGAGCCAGAGGAGGCGCCAGAGGAGGTGGGGGTGGGCGCATCCCCCTCGGGACGGCCCTCGGGACGGCCCTCGGGACGGCCCCCGGCGAGGGCGCCCGAATGATTGCCCGGATGATCGCCCGAATGATTGCCCGAATGATTGCTGGGGGGGGACGCCCCGCCCGGATCGGGCCGCGCATCCTGCAAGCTCTCGGGGTCGTGGCACGAGGGGCACGAGGGACGCGAGGAGCGCGAGGGGCGCGAGGGGCGCGAGGCCGGGCTGGAGGGGGGCATGGTCTCTCCTTCGGGTGGTCTTCCACCGGGCCGGATGGGGGCGGCAACAATCGGCGGAAACGGTCGGCGGGGGCAAGCGGTGGAAACAGGCGGTGGACACAGGCGGTGGACACAGGCGGCGGGCAGTCTCGGGGTTCAGTCTCGGGTTCAGTCTGGGGGCCAGTCTATCTGGGGTTCAGTCTCGGGTTCAGTCTCGGGTTCAGCTTGCGGGCGTTCGGGTCGTCCTTGCGGTCATGCCGGGTCCAGTGCCGGCTGCCGTTCCGGGGATCTGCAGCCCCCCGCCCGGACATTCCGCCCGGACATTCCGCCCGGACATTCCGCCCAGACATCCGCCCGGACATTCCGCCGGGGCATCCGCCGGGAAAGAGGCTGCGGGGATCGCCCCAAGGCAGGAGCCCGAACATGAAGGCCGAACATGAAGGCCGGACAGGAGCCCCGAAGATGGGACCCCGAACCGGCCCCGGAAACCGGCCCCGGAAACTGGCCCCGGGACCGCCTCCTGCCTCAGGCCATGGCGACCTGGGGCCGCATGTCGGCCGGATCGATCCCCGCGACCACGACCGGCTTCTTCATCGCGTCGCGGCGGAAGGGCTCGCCCAGTTCCTGGTTCAGCACGACCTCGATGAAGGTGGTCTCGCGGTGCTTCATCTGGCGCTCGACGGCCTCGTGCAGGGCTTGGGTCAGTTCCTCGGCCCCGCGCACCTGCACGCCATGCGCCCCGCAGGCCTGGGCGATCCCGGCATAGGTGGTGCCGCGGTCAAGCTCGGTGCCGACGAAGTTGTTGTCATACCACAAGGTCGTGTTGCGCTTTTCCGCGCCCCATTGGTAGTTGCGGAAGATCACCATGGTGATCGCGGGCCAGTCCTCGCGCCCGCAGGCGGTCATCTCGTTCATGGAAATCCCGAAGGCGCCGTCGCCCGCGAAGCCGATCACCGGCGTGTCGGGGTTGCCGATCTTGGCGCCGAGGATCGCCGGGAAGCCGTAGCCGCAGGGGCCGAAGAGGCCCGGCGCAAGGTATTTCCGCCCCGCCTCGAAGCTCGGATAGGCATTGCCGATGGCGCAATTGTTGCCGATGTCGCTGGAAACGATCGCGTCCTTCGGCACCGCCTGCATGATCGCGCGCCAGGCCTGGCGCGGGCTCATCAGGTCGGCTTCGCGGTCGCGCGCGCCCGAGTTCCATTCGGTGCCGGGATCGTCATCCTCGTGATCGAGGCTCGAAAGCTCCTGCGCCCAGCGGGATTTCGTCTGCGCGACCAGGGCCTTGCGATCAGCGCGGCCGGCATCGCCCGCCACGTCCGAAAGCTGGCCCAGGATGCCGCGCGCGACCTTGGCCGCGTCGCCCTGGATGCCCACGGTGACCTTCTTCGTCAGCCCGATGCGGTCGGCATTGATGTCGACCTGGATGATCCTGGCGTCCTTGGGCCAATAGTCGATGCCGTAGCCCGGCAGGGTCGAGAAGGGGTTCAGACGCGTCCCCAGCGCCAGCACGACATCGGCCTTCTGGATGATCTCCATCCCGGCTTTCGAGCCGTTATAGCCCAAGGGGCCCATGGCCAGCGGATGCGAGCCGGGGAAGCTGTCATTATGCTGGTAGTTCGAGCAGACCGGGGCATCCAGCCGCTCGGCCAGCTTCACGAGATCCGGGATCGCGCCCGAAAGGACCACGCCCGCGCCCGACAGGATGACCGGGAATTCGGCTTCCGACAGCAGCTTCGCGGCCTCGGCCACGGCCTTTTCCCCGCCCGAGGGGCGCTCGAAGGCCACGACCTGCGGCAGGTCCACGTCGATGACCTGGGTCCACATGTCGCGCGGGATGTTCATCTGCGCCGGCGCCGAGTTGCGCCAGGCCTGCATGATGACGCGGTTCAGCACCTCGGGGATGCGCGAAGCGTCGCGGACCTCTTCCTGGTAGCAGACGCAATCGGCGAATAGCCGCATCTGCTCCATCTCCTGGAAGCCGCCCTGGCCGATCGTCTTGTTCGCGGCCTGCGGCGTGATCAGCAAAAGCGGCGTGTGGTTCCAATAGGCGGTCTTCACCGGCGTGACGAAGCCGGTGACGCCCGGCCCGTTCTGCGCGATCGCCATCGACATCTTGCCGGTCGAGCGCGTGAACCCGTCGGCCATCAGCCCGGCATTCGTCTCATGCGCGCAATCCCAGAACGTGATCCCCGCCTTCGGGAAAAGGTCCGAAACCGGCATCATCGCCGAGCCGATGATCCCAAACGCATGCTCGATCCCGTGCAATTGCAGAACTTTGACAAAAGCCTCTTCGGTGGTCATTTTCATGGCATTGGCTCCCTTATGCCCGCTCGTCGCGGTAGTGATACAGGTGATAGAGGCCCCACTGGCCGAGACGGCGGAACGGCGTCCTCCAGCCTTCGTGGGGGAGTTCGGAATTGAAGATCGGCAGGCCGGGCAGGCTTTCGCCCGCCACAAGCTGGGCCATGCGACGGCCTGCCATGGCGGAATACATCACGCCATTGCCGCCGTAACCCATGGCGTAGAAAGCGCCGGGAAGATCGGGCAGGCCGGTGATGCGCGGCATCATGTCATGGCTGACATCGACCCAACCCCACCAGCTGTAATCGAGTTCGATTCCGCGAAGCGCGGGGAACTTGCGCCCCATGCCCTCACGCAGCCCGGCCAGATGCGCCGGATTGGCGGCATCACGACCGGTAATCGCGGCCCGCGAGCCGATCTGCAGCCGGTTGTCGGGCAAGAGCCGATAGTAGTGGCGCAGGGTTCGCGTGTCGGTCAGGGGCGAAAGCTTGCGGATGCCGATCGCGTCCAGTTCGGCAGGCGAAAGCACGCGCGTGACGACGCTGTTCGACATGATCGGCATGACCCGGTCGCGCAGGCGCGGATGCAGGCCCCGCGGCGCATAGGCCGCGGTCGCCACCGCGACGCGGCGGGCGCGGACGGTGCCACCGGGCGTGCGCAGGTGGTGGATGCCGCCCTTGTAGTCCCAGCCCTGGACCGGGCTGTCGGGATGAACCGTCGCACCCAGTTCCCGCGCGACGCGCAGGTAGCCGAAGGCGAGCCTTGCCGCATGAATGCCGGTGCCGTCCGGCTCCCACATCGCGCCCTGGGCCTCGTGGTCTCGGGCGACGGTTTCGACCACCTCTTCGCGGGTCAGCATGCGTGCGCCATAGCCGAAGCTGTCGTTCAGAAGCCGGGTTTCCTTTTCAAGTGCCGCGAGCAGCCCCGGCTTGTGCGCGATATAGTAATGCCCGCCGTCCTGCGGCTGGCAATCGATCGCATGGTCGCGGATCAGGCCGCGGAACAGCTCGAAGGCCTCGACCATCTCGTGGTGCAGCCCGCGGGCCACATCAAGCCCCCAGCGCTCGATCCACTGGCTGCGTTTCAGCCGCCCGGCGCTGATCTGCGCCTGCCCGCCGTTCCGTGTCGAGCAGCCATAGGCCACCCCGTTCGCTTCCAGCACCGTCGCCTTGATGCCGTGCATCTTGGCAAGATGGATGGCACAGGACAGCCCGGTATAGCCCGAGCCGATCACGGCCACGTCCACATCCATGTCGGCCGAGACGGGGCCGTCATCCCGTGGCGCGGGGCCCGCCGTCCCGATCCAGTAGGTCGGCGCATAATCGCTGCGCGGACCCAGGGCGCGGGCATGCATGGGGTCATAGAGCGGGTCGAAGGCAACCGAACCCGCACGTCGTGCAATCACCTGCATTTGCGTAAGTCTCACTTCACCGGAATGGCCGGACGTTGCTTGCGGATGGCCTGTTTCTCGACGATCTGGCCATTTTGGATGCGGAAGAGGTCGGCCCCCTGCACTTCGATGCGGGAACCGTCCGGATTGGTGGCGCGAAACGTCCATTGCGAGACGCCGCGCGTGCCGTCCTCGGACAGGAAATGGCTGTGCTCGGCCCATTGGACATCGGGCATCGCGGTCCAGACGCCTTCGAATGCGCGGGCGATGGCCTCCCTGCCTTGGATCCTGTTGCCGAATTCGTGGTCCCCGGCGACGGTGTAGAACACGCAGTCATCCGCGAAATGGGTCATCACGCCTGCGATATCATGGCGGTTGAAGGCATCGAACGTGGCCTTCAGATCAGCGGCGGTCAGCGTTGCGGACATGGATGGTTTCCTTTCTCAATAGCCCATGATGCGGGGCAGCCACAGGGCGATTTGCGGGAAGCAGGCGATGACGAAGATCGCGATCGTCGAGGCCAGCGCGAAGGGCATCGCGCGCAGGCTGATCCGTTCGATCGAGACGCCCGAGATGCCCGAGGCGATGAAGAGGTTCTCGCCCAGCGGCGGGGTCTGGAAGCCCACGGAAAGCGTGCAGATCATCACGATGCCGAAATGGACCGGGTCGATGCCGACCATGTAGGCCACCGGCAGCATCACCGGCACAAGGATCATGATCGCGGCAAGCGTTTCCATGAACATGCCGACGATCAGCAGCAGCATGATGACCATGGCCCAGATCGCGTAGATATTGGTGGTCAGGTTCAGCACGCCCCCGGCAATCACGCTGGGAATGTCGTTTTCGACCAGGATGCGGCCAAAGATTGTGGCGGTGAACAAGACCAGAAGCACGCGGCCCGAAAGCCAGGTCGTCGCCTCCAGCGCCTTGACGATTTCGCCAAGGTCGAGCTCGCGATAGATCACCGCGCCGACGAAAAGCGTGTAGAAGATCGCGACGATCGCGGCTTCGGTCGGGGTGAAAAGCCCGGCATAGATCCCGCCAAGGATGACGAGGGGGGCCAGGAGTGCCCAGAACCCGTGATAGCAGGCCTTCACGAACTTGCTCAGCGACAGCGGCTCGGCCGAGCCGTAGAAACCCCGCATCCGGCAGCGGATGTAGTTCATGGTCAGCAGGCAGGTCGCCATCACGACGCCGGGCAGGAAGCCTGCGATAAAGAGCTTCGAGATCGACACCGACTGGAACTGGCCATAGGTCTCGACCGCCTCGGGCGGGGGCATCATGCCCATCGCCGAGATGCCGAAGATGACCATCGGGATCGAGGGCGGAATGATGATCCCCAACCCGCCCGACGCGGCGGTGACCGAGGCGGCATAGCCCTTGCCGTAGCCTGCCCGCGCCATCGCGGGGATCATCAGCATGCCCACGGCGGCGGTGGTCGCCGGGCCCGAGCCCGAGATCGCGCCGAAGAACAGGCAGGCCACGATCGTCGCGGCGGAAAGGCCGCCGGTGAATGGCCCGGCCAGGCTTTCGGCCACGTTGATGAGGCGCCGCGACAGGCCCGCGGCCTCCATCAATGCACCCGCCAGAATGAACGAGGGCAGCGCCATCAGCGGGAAGGACCCGACCGAAGACCAGGCCATCTGCACCATCTTGATCGGGTTGTCGCCAAGGTAGAACATCGCGGCAAGTGCGGCCACGCCCAGCCCGACGGTGATCGGTGCGCCCAGCAGCAGAAGGCCGAAGAAGGAGCCGAAGAGAATTTCGATGAGATGGGCGTTCATTGTACCTGTCCCCGCATCTGGCGATGGGTTCCATCGTCCTCGGCCAGCTCGATCATCTGCTCGACCTCGACCTTGTCGGGATCGCGCGGATCAATGCCGCAGACCAGCTTGAGATAGTTCACCTGGATGATGCGGATCGTCATCAGCGTGAAGGCGATCGGCAGGACCATGTAGACCCAGCGCATTTCCCAGCCCAGCGTCTGGGCCTTCACGAAGGGTTTGAGCCGGCCGATGAAGACCGAGGCCTGCCAGATGAAGACGATGTTGAAGCCGATCCAGAACAGGTCGCCGATCGCCTCGATCGCGCGGGCCATGCGGCGCGGCAATGCGTTCAGGTGGAACGAGACGCGGTTATGGGCCGCCATGCGCGCCGCATAGGAGGCGCCGAAATACGCGAACCAGACGAAAAGGATGACCGAGAGTTCTTCGATCCAGGTGATCGAGAAGCCAAAGATTTGCCGTGCGACGATCTGGACGAAAAGCAGGGTCACGAAGATCGCCAGAAGGACGCGGCAGATGTAGCTTTCGAGCTTGTCGAGATGTTGCCAGAATGCAGACATGACCAGCCTCGGGATGAGGGGAGACGAGGAGGGGGGGGGAACAGGCGCAGAGCGGGACGCGCGGACGGCCCGCGCGCCCGTCGTCAGGCTTATTGCACCGGGTCGCGACCCAGCGAGGTCAGCACGTTGTTCAGGACGTCCTTGCCGCCGATCTGGTCATAGAACTTGGGCCAGACCGCGTTGGTGGCAAGTTCGATGAATTCCTTCTCGCCCTCGGCGGGCTCGGTGATGTCCATGCCGCGCGCGACCAGCTCGTCGCGGATCTTCGCTTCCTCTCCGCGCAGGAACTCCGCGCTGAAGGCGGTGGCTTCCTTGCCCGCATCCAGCACCTGCTGCTGTTCTTCGGGCGAAAGCGACTGGAAAAGGCTTTCCGACACGATCAGCGGCTCGATCGAGAAGATGTAGCGCAGGTTCGTGATGTGCTTCTGCACCTCGTCGAACTTCATGGCATAGATCGTCATGTAGGGGTTGTCCTGCCCGTCGACGACCTTCTGTTGCAGCGCCGCAAAAGTTTCGCCCCAGGCCATCGGGGTCGGGTTGATGCCCCAGGACTTGTAGGTTTCGATCATGATCTCGTTCTTGGGCACCCGGACGACCAGGTCCTTGAGATCGGCGACGGTCGAAACCGGCTTTTTCGAATTCGTCAGCACGCGGAAGCCGGAATAGGCCCAGCCGATGATGCGCACGCCCGCATCCTCGATCGTCTGGTCGATCATCTGCTGGCCGATGTCGCCCTGCGTCAGCTTCTCGGCATCTTCAAGGCTCAGGATCACATAGGGCAGCGTCATCGTGCCGACCGAGGGCGAGAACGGGGTGATGTTGTTGATCGCAAGGATCGAGAAATCCAGCGTGCCCGTCGCCGCCGCGGTCACGGTATCCTGTTCGTCGCCAAGCTGGCCGTTCAGGAACAGCTTGCCGGTCATGTTGCCGCCGGATTTCTCTTCAAGCGCGGCCACGAAGGCCTTGCCAAGCGCTTCCTGGGTGCCGCCCGCGCCATCGCCGACGGCAATGCGATACTCGGCGGCATGTGCTGGCAGCGACAGGGCCAGCACGGTCGCGGCACCGGTCAGAAATCGCGTCATCATGTTCATGTTCATTTCCCTGTCGTTGAGTGCGACGCGTTGATCGCGTTCGCTTGATGACAGAAATATTGCGCTGCGGCGTGCCCGAGGATATGTCCAGTTCAAGCCGAATATAGGTCCAGATGCGCAACCGTATCCCCCCCGAGATGATCATCCTGCGCCAGGGGGATGCGCTGTCCCTGCAGGGGCGTCTGGCTGCGGCGATCCTGCGCGCGATCAACGACACGCGCGCGCGACCGGGCTTCCGGTTGCCGTCAAGCCGGGGGCTTGCCGAGGCGCTGAAGATTTCGCGCATGACGGTGACGCTGGTCTATCAGGACCTCGTCGCGCAAGGCTATCTCGAGACGCTGCCCCGCTCGGGCGTGGCCGTCGCGGAAAATGCGCCGAACTTCGACCTGCGCCCCGCTTCGGCCGGGCCTGATGGCGGGCGCGAGCCGGATTGGGGCGCCTGGCTCAGCGGGCAGGTCCAGCCGCAGCGGGTGATCCGCAAGCCATCGAACTGGCGCGATTTTCGCTTTCCCTTCATCTACGGTCAGGCCGATCCCCGGCTCTTCGATCACAACGCATGGCGCGACTGTGCCCGTCGGGCATTGGGAACGCGCGATTTCGCGGAACTGGCGGCCGACAGATATGGCGCGGATGATCCGCTGCTGGTCGATTACATCTGTTCGAACACGCTGCCCCGACGCGGCATCGAGGCCGGCCCGGATGAGGTGCTGGTGACCATGGGCGCGCAGAACGCGCTGTTTCTCGCCATCGAACTGCTCGCCCGCGCCGACCGGCTCGCGGTGACCGAAGAGCCGGGCTATCCCGACTTCGCCGAGACGCTGCGGCGCGCGAAAAGCCCGACAAGCTTTCTTCCGGTCGATGACAAGGGGCTGGTGCCCGCGCTTCTGCCCGAAAGCACGCGACTGGTCATCGCCACGCCCAGCCATCACATCCCGACCGGGGCGACCATGCCGCTGGCTCGAAGGCATGAACTGCTGCGCCGTGCGATCGAGCAGGATTTTCTCGTCATCGAGGACGATTACGATTTCGAGATGTCCTATCTCGCGCCGCCCGAACCGGCGCTGAAGTCGCTCGATCGCTCGGGGCGGGTGATCTATATCGGCAGCTTTTCGAAATCGCTCTTTCCCGGACTGCGCATCGGCTATCTAGTCGCGCCCGCGCCGATGATCGCCAAGGCGCGCGCGCTGCGGGCGATCATGCTGCGTCATCCTCCCGGGCATCTGCAACGCATCACCGCCTATTTCCTGGCATTGGGTCATTACGACGCGCATATCGAAAAGCTGCGCGCCGCGCTCAAACGCCGTCGTCAGGTGCTGGAGGACGCGTTGGCCGGGACGGATCTCAGGATCGAGGGGGCGGCGGCATCGGGCGGTTCGAGCCTTTGGGTCCGCAGCACCAATGGCTGCGACAGCGCACGGCTCGCCTCGGAGCTGCGCGACGAAAGCGTGCTGATCGAACCCGGAGAGGTGTTCTTCGAACGTCCGCCGCAGCCCTGTCCGCTGTTCCGCCTCGGCTACGCCTCGATCGACGCAGCCGCCATTCCCGCCGGGATTGACCTCATCGCCCGCGCCGAACGCCGGATCACGGGCGGCTAGGCCGGGCCAGGGCGGCCCCGCCACCGTCACGCAACGCGCGCGGGCGCTTCCCCCCGGACATAGCCTGATCCGTCAGGCCCGAGCGGCGGCCATCGCCTGGTCGATCGCCTCGCGGATCTCGTTCTCGGAATAGGGCTTGACCAGCAGGACGGCGCGGGCGGGGCTGCCGACGGGCAGGCTGCCTTCGCCGGTCGGATAGACGATCGCAAGACGGGGATGCTTTTCGAGAACCTGGCGCGCCAGCTCATCACCGGAAAGATCCGGCAAGCCAAGATCGGTCAGGAGAAGATCGAAACCTTCCTCCTCGAAGGCTGTCAGCGCCTGTTTCGCGGAATTGGCCTGGCGCACCTTGTGACCCATATCCTCGATCAGCATGGCGGTATCGGCGCAGATCAGGAAGTTGTCCTCGACCAACAGGATCCGAAGCGGGGCAGGGCCGCTTTGTTCGTCATCGGTCCCGGCTTCGGCCATCGCGGCGGTCGGCCCCGGCCGGGGCGCACCAGATGCCTGCGCCGCCTGGCGCGCATTGGCGATCACATGGCGCAGCCGTCTTGCGAGCGCTTCATGGGAATAGGGTTTCGAAAGCAACTCGACCCCTTCATCCAGCCGGCCTCCATGCACGATCGAATTCTCGGTATAGCCCGACGTGAAAAGCACGGCGAGCCCGGGGATCAGGCTTTGCGACCGGCGCGCCATCTCGCGGCTGGTGAGCGGCCCCGGCATGACGACATCCGTGAAAAGCACGTCGATCGGGACGCCGCTTTCGACCACGCTGAGCCCGGCCTGTGGGTCCTTGGCAGTCAGGACGTGATAGCCGAGTTCGGTCAGAAGCTGGACCACCGTATCGCGGACGGCCTCATCATCCTCGACCACGAGAATGGTCTCGGTGCCACCAAGGACCGGGCCTGTGCGGGGCTGCGGATCGTGATCCTCTTCGCCAAGCGAACGGGGCAGGAAGACCTTGACGGTCGTTCCAATGCCCGGCTCGCTATAGATCGAGACATGGCCGCTGGATTGCTTGACGAAGCCATAGACCATTGAAAGCCCAAGGCCCGTGCCCCGGCTCTCGGGCTTGGTCGAGAAAAACGGCTCGAATACCTTGTCAAGAATATCCGGCGTCATCCCGACACCGGTATCGCTGACGGCAAGCATCACATATTCACCGGGCACGACTTCGGGATTGGCGGTTCCATAGACCTTGTCGAGCGTGGCATTCCCGACTTCGATCGTGAGCCGGCCGTTCCCGTCCATGGCATCGCGCGCATTGATCGCAAGATTGAGCAATACGTTCTCGACCTGTCCCGGATCGACGCAGGTATTCCAAAGCCCCCTGCTGACCGCCACCTCGACCTCGACCGCCTCGCCGATCGTCCGGCGCAGCATGTCATCCATCCCGGTCACAAGCTTGCCGACATGGATGACGCGCGGCTCCAGCGCCTGGCGGCGACCGAAGGCGAGCAACTGACTGGCAAGCTTGGCACCTCGCTGGACACCGGAAAGAGCGTTCGCGACCTTCTGCTCGGCTCCGGGATTGCCAGCCACATCGCGGGCCAGCAGCTGCAGGTTTCCTGAAACAACCTGAAGCAAATTGTTGAAATCATGGGCTACGCCGCCGGTCAGCTGACCGATCGCATCCATCTTCTGGGCCTGTTGCAAGGTCCGCTCTGCCTTGCGGCGCTCGGCGATTTCGGCTTCGACCCGCGCCTCGAGCCCCTCGTTCAATTCGCGCAATTGCTGTTCGGCACATTTGCGGTGACGGACCTGCCGCTCCAGATCGATCGCGCGTTCGACGAGTTGGGCCTCGGCGGCGCGCTGTTCGGTTATATCGGTATGGACACCGACCCATTCGCGAATGCTGCCGTCCTGATCAAGGGTCGGAATGGCCCGGATCGCGAAATTCCGCCAGCTTCCATCCCGGCTGCGAACCCGATGTTCCCATGTATAGGTCGACTTTGTCTCAACTGCGCGCTGCCAGGATTCAACCGACCCGATCTGATCGTCCGGATGAACCGCGCTGGCCCAGCCGTAGCCCTGATATTCTTCATAGCTCTGACCGGTCAGCGATGCCCATCCGGCCTGCTCGCCCTCCATCCGGCCATCGGGCGAATTGGTCCAGAGCACGCCATGGATCGCCTCGACCGCAGCCGCGAAACGCTGGTTGCTCCGCCGCAGGTCCTCGGCCGCGCGTTTTCGGTCCTCGACATCGACCATAAGGACATAAAGTCCCACGACCTGTCCCTTGGGATCACGGCGGGGAATGTAGCGCACTTCAAAGGTGTGCACGGTTCCGTCGGGCAAGGTCACGGGCGCATCGCCGATCACCGTTTCGCCGGCCAATGCCCGCTGCAAGGACGGCTCGCGCGAGGCGAAATATGCCTCGCCCACGATCTCGCGCTTGTGGCGGCCGATCACCTGCTCGGGCGGCACTCCGAAGACATCGAGGTAGCGGCCATTGGCGAGCCGGAAGATCAGGTCGCAATCCATGAAGCCGACCAGAATGGGCAAGGCGTCGGTCAACGAACTCATTTCGCTTCGGCTGGCCGCCAGCTCCGCGCGCGCCTCGACCGCCTCGGTAATCTCGAGCACCGTGCAAAGCACGCCTTCAACCTGCCTGCCATCATCGCTGTAGACAGGTGTATAGTAGAGATCGAAGATCACATCTTCGGGCTTGCCGTGGCGATGCAGCGTCAGGGTCTGTTCCGTGAAGGACTGGACCTTCCCCTGAAAGCCTTCTTCAAGGATACGTCGGTTCCAGTCCCAGATTTCGGGCCAGATGCCGCTGACAGTGCCGCCAAGCGCGCGCGGATGATAGCTGCCGGCGATCTCGATATAGCCGTCATTGTAGAGCATGACATTGTCACTGCCCCACATCAGGACTTGCGGAATGGGCGAATTCACCATGGAATTGACCATGGTGCGCAGAGTACTGGGCCAATGCTCCAGCGGACCGAGCGAAGTGCGTGACCAGTCGAACTGCCGGATCAACTCCCCGGCGATACCACCGTCGATCGGCCATGACGGCGGCCTATACTGGCTTTGCAATGCTTCCTCCTTGCCGGATGGCGGTTTTACCCGTGCCACGAAGGCAGGGCGATCAGCTACGGACACTTGCATGGAAACGGCACGAAGTGCCAGCGCCTTCCGCAGAATGACCCGCCGTCACGAGCATATCAAAGGATCGTGGGCAGCCCCGCATGAACCGGGGTCGCCCGGCCCGGTGTCTCGACCTGCTGAGTGCCCGTTTCACTGGCCAGTCTTCTGGCATTGCCCAGCACCGCACCCGCAAAGAGATAGGTGAGCGGGGTGATCGTCGCGTTGGGAATGAGATCGAGAAGGTTCACCGCAAGCATCATGGCAAGCGCGCTCAGAAGCAGCGCCTCGGGCGGCAGGGCGTCACGCCGCTTCCGCAGCGCGCCACCAAGCACGACGATCGGCATCAGCAGCAGCAGGAAATGTGCCGAATATCCGAAGATCCCATATGCTCCCATCCAGATCACCCACAGGCCATCCGGAATAACCGCCAGCTCGCCGCTATCGGGATCAAGAAAAAGCGATCTGGCTTCGCCGCCCCAGCCGAAATACGGCCGCTCCATTGCGCGTTGCAGCAACTGCTCTTCGTTGACAAACCGGAACTCAAGAGAATGGCCGCGCTCTGGCGAGATCGAATTGGCGAGTTCGACGATCCCCTCGAGCGGAAACAGGGACGCGCTGCGCAGAACGGGATAAAGGAAGGATGCGACCGCTATGATCAGCGCGACCCTTGTGATGGTCGCTGGCTTCACAAGGATCAGCAGGGGAAGCGTAACCAGAGCTTGTATCAGCACGCCGGCCGATCTGCACAGCAGAAGCATCACGATAAGGTAGAGGGTGATGGATATGTTTCGGGTGTCAGGCTTCTCGCGCGCGATCACGCCCGCAGCCATGACAGACAGCACCGTCAGCGAAGCGACCCATAGGGGATGCTCGAGAAAGACGATCGGTCGAAAACCGCCATATCTGACCGTTTGCATGAAATCGTGCTGGAAATATCCATAGATCCAGACATTCATCTGCGGGCTCAGTCGAACCTCGACCAGCATGAAAAAGGAATAGATCAACAGCCCCAGCACCATCGTGCGCATGAGCACCCTGAGCCCCCTGGCGTCCCAGAGCAATGCAAAACCAAGGATGAAGGGCAGGATCTCGCAACAAACGCGAATCGTTTCGGCGATCGTGAAGGAAATGGACAGCCCGGGTCTGTAGGTCTGCCCCTCGATCAGCGGATCGCCATTGGTCGCGGCCGTGAACACAGGCGCGATCAGGTTCACCATGATCAGCGCCGTGATCATCCACCCCATGGCAGGCGGACCAGCCTTCGGCGCCAAGTTGTCACGCGTCATGAACACCATGAAGCCCGCGGCAAGCGCGGCCATCATGTGCTTGTTCACCCCCGGCACGGCAGGCAGGTCGATGACAAATGCGGGCGGCAGGAAAAGGTATCCGGCAAGCAGCGCCCAGACCAGCGCTGTCTGGCGATCCATGCGAGAGAACATGAATGCGACGATGGCGGGCCATGACAGCATGACGATCAGCGGCATCGACGCACCTTCGGTCCATTTTCTGCGGCCGAATCCGGGGGCCTCGTCCGATCAGTCTTCACCCAGTTCCTCGCATCGGGGGCTGACCGGCAGGAATGGGGTGACCATCGTAGCCGGAAACAGATATGTCGGTTTGATGCTAGCTGTTTCGACATCGAAGCCGCAATTCAAAATTCCCTCATCGGGGGCCGCTTGGCTTTCCCCCGCAACAAAGCTACGCGGCGATGAGATCAGAGGGAACATCATGAGCAGCAATTTTCGGGGCGCGGCACTGATGGTGGCCGCAATGGCAGGCTTTGCGGTCGAAGACATGCTGCTGAAATCCGTCACAGATGAGTTGCAGGTTGGCCAGATCCTCATCATGTTCGGCAGCTTCGGCACCATCCTCTTCGCGCTCCTCGCGCGTTCGCGTGGTGATCGCCTGCTGCATCCAAATCTGCTTCATCCCGTCGTCGGGGCGAAGGCGCTGGCGGAAATCTGCGGACGTCTGTTCTTTACGCTTTCGCTTGCGCTGGCACCGCTTTCCACTGTCTCTGCGTTGCTGCAGGCAACACCGCTGGTGGTCGTGGCAGGGGCGGCCATCTTCTTCGGCGAGCGGGTCGGCTGGCGGCGCTGGACTGCCATCGCCACGGGCTTCGTGGGTGTGCTCATCGTCCTGAGGCCCGGCGTGGAACTGAGCTGGGGGGCACTGGCCGCCCTGGCCGGGATGCTTGGATTTGCGCTGCGTGACCTTGCCACGCGCGGCGCACCAAAAACACTTTCGAACCTGGTGCTGGGCGTCTACGGCTTTCTCGCCCTGGTGCCTGCAGGAGCCGTGCTTCTGGCCGTCACGGGCGGAGCGGTCTGGCCGACGTCCGCCGCATTCGCCACGGTCGGGACGGCTTCCGTCGTCGGCGTTGCCGCCTATTATGCGCTGACGGCAGCCATGCGGGTCGGCGAGGTCGCCGTCGTCACACCCTTCCGCTATACGCGGCTGGTCTTTGCGCTGATCCTTGCCTCGATCGTCTTTGCCGAACGACCGGATGCGATGACGCTTCTTGGTAGCGCCGTGATCGTCGCAAGCGGCATATACACCCTGCTACGTTCACGGCGCGAAACCCAGCTGACGGTTGCGCAGGACGCCTGACGTCCCCCCAGACAGTTCCGCCGATCAGTTCCCGCCCGAAGGGCCGGCTCCGGGCCGGATACGGTCGAACTGCGCCGGATGGACCTGGCCCAGCCAGGTCTCGGTCAGGGGCTGGCCATCGCGTACGAGATAGGCGCGGATGTCCGCGGTCTCGACACCTTCTGCCGCGATATCGAAGATCATCCGCCACCGGCCAGTGCCGACGACCGGCAGAGCATAGGATTGAACGATCTCGACGCCTTCCGGCACGGTCACGACAGGTTCGACGCCATCCTGCTGACCAAGCCCGGAAACCGTCGGGCCTTCAAAGTCGATCGCGATCTTCAGATGCTCCTTGGGTCGGGGATGGCCGGGAACGCCGCCCGCTC
Organism: Paracoccus sp. MBLB3053; assembly: GCF_031822435.1. Lineage (NCBI taxonomy): Bacteria > Pseudomonadati > Pseudomonadota > Alphaproteobacteria > Rhodobacterales > Paracoccaceae > Paracoccus > Paracoccus aurantius. Next base: position 392,590 of record NZ_JAVQLW010000002.1, read on the forward strand.
CGATGCGGGTGGCGACGGTGCGCGCCAGCGGTTGGGGAACCGGGGCATCGTTCATCCAGGTCAGCGTATAGTCGAAATCCATCTGCTGCCCGGCCTGCGGTTGCTGCTCGGGATTCCAGAACGAAACGATGTTATCATAGATCTCGTCATCGGTCGGGATCTCGACCAGCTGGACCTGGCCCTTGCCCCAGTCACCCTTCGGCGCGATCCAGACAGAGGCCCGCTTTTCGTAGAATACTCCGTCATCCTCGTAGTTTTCAAAGCGACGGTCACGCTGCAGAAGGCCGAAGCCCTGCGGATTCTCGGTGACATAGCTCGATGTCACGACGCGCGGCGGGTTCATCAGCGGGCGCCAGATCTGCTCGCCATTCCCGGTCACCATCATCAGCCCGTCCGCATCATGCACTTCCGGGCGCCAGTCAAAGCCCAGCACGCGGTTCGTTTCCGAATACCAATACATCGAGGTTAACGGCGCGATGCCGAGCCGCGCCACCGCATTGCGGAAGAACAGGCGCGACGAAATCTCCATCCGCTGGCCTTCACCGGGCCCGCCCTTGCTGATGTCCATCCGATAGGCCCCGGCAACCGAGGGGCTGTCCATCAGGGCATATATGGTGACATCGGCTTGCCCGGACTTGGGCTTTTCGATGTAGAATTCGGTAAAGCTGGGAAACTCTTCTGGCTCGGTCATGCCGGAATTGATCGCAAGCCCGCGCGCCGACATCCCGTATTGCCCCTGCGGTCCAGAGGTCCGGAAATACGAAGCCCCGAGGAAGCTGATCCAGTCGGTCTTCAGATCCGTGTTCATGAGGCGGAACCCGGCAAAGCCCGTGCCGCGCGTCAATTCGTGGGCGGGACTGTCCTCGGGCATGTCGAAGAAGGCGGGATCATAACCGATTTCGCGGGATTTCCCGTTCTCGACCACGCTGATCTTGACGGGGTTCCTGAAATAGGTCCCGAGATGGAAGAACTGGACCGGCACGTCGCCCACACGGACCGTGGTCTCGGGGCGGAAGGCGATCTTCCAATGGGCGTCGTAGTCGATCTTTTCCAGAACTTCGGGCTGTTCGACGTTCGGCGGAACATAGGGCTCGGCAGCGATGGCCCGAGCACGCGAGGTCAACTCGTCAAAACTGAAGACCTGCGACTGCCCCAGTTCGGGGGCAAACTTCCCCGCGGCCTGCTCGGCCCGCGCCGGGCCGGACATGATCGGCAGAACCGGTTGGCCTAGCGTGATGGCAGCCAGTGCGGCGTAAAGTGCGGGTTTGCGAAGGCGCAAGATAAAACTCCGTCTGATCGGCAATGCAGAGAACCCCACCGAAACACCAAATGGGACTTCGCATCGCTAGGGCCAACGATACCGTGATGGCAAGACACTTGCGCACCAGACCGCGGGACTTTGCCGGTCTCTGCCACCATAGCACAAAGGATGCTCAGGCCGGTGGGGAGCTTTCCTGCCCCTTGAGGCAGCGAACCGCCCTGTCGAAGAAATCATCTCCGCCCATCTGTCCGCCTTTCAGGGCAAGGGGCAGATAATCCTCGGCGAGCCTTCCGATCAGGATAGGCACGCCCGGGCAGATATCCGCGGCATAGTCCAAACAATCGGGCGCGAGGTGTCCGACTACCGCGCTCGACGTATCACCTCCAGCCACGATCAGACCCGCAACCGCCACGTCCCGCAGCGAATCCCGGACGAATTCGGCGCTGGCATCGGCAATGCATGCCGGGCTCACCCCGGCAACATCGGCCGTCAGATAAACAAGACAATCCTGACCGCGCGACAAGCGTTCCCGGACCCAGCCTAGCGCGAGATCCCGTGCCGGAACACCCGGCAGGATGTCCGCTGGCGCGACTGGCAGGCGGGTCATGTCGCGCGCTGCCGCGATCTGGGCGGTCGTGCCGGGCGAGCGGCTGCCGGCAAAGGCGAATACGGGACCGTCTCCGCGCAGATCGTTCCTGCCCGATATCGCGGCTGGCGGCCGGTTTGCGATCCACGCCTCGGCGACCGAGGAGGGACCGATCACCAGAACCGGCCCTTCTTCGGCCAACAGCGCTCCGCCGGCAGCGATGACGTCATCCTGGTCGAAGATATCGTAAAAACGCGGAAAGGGTGCACGGAGCCGCGCACCACGATCGATACGCGCAAGACCCGCAAGTCCGATCCGCGTGAAATGGCGGATCAGATCCGCCTCATCCATGGGCGTCACGGGGTGGCAGGACATCACGGGATGCCGGTCAATCCGGTGAACGGCACCATCCGGCCCCTGCGCGAAGAGCGTGCCGAAGACGGCATATCGTCCAAGCGACGGCTGCCCCCCGATGACCGCGACTTTCCCGATGCCGAGCGAGGCCGACAGCCCGAGTGCAAATGCGGCAATATTACCGGTTCCTGCGCTGCTGTCGAAGGTAGAGCAAACCTTCACATGCACGAAATCGGGCGCATAGCCAGCGAGCCCCCGGCCGATTCTTGCCGCCAGCGCCGTAATGTCGGCAGAGCCGAGAGAGCGCGCATTGGTGGCGATGCCCCAGGCGTCCAGCCCATTGATTTCCGAGGGGTCGGGAAGGTCTCGGAAAAGCCGCGCGCGAAACCCCGCTCGCGCCAGGGTCGCCAATGTATCCGAGGCCCCCGTGAAATCATCCGCAACGAAGACATATGTCATCGGCGAGCCTCCAGATCCTCAGCCGACATGACCGAAACGCTCAAGCGCAGCTGCCAGCTCGGGATGGGTTTTGGCATGATCTGCCAGCGATGTCCCCGCGCGCATCGCGGCGTGGGCCTGCTGGAGGCTCGCCAGACCGGCCGAAGGTCCAAGGGGATGGGCCATGATGCCGCCGCCACACAGGAACATCAGGTCGTCCGAGCCGACCTTGCGCAATGTGTGCGGCAGCGTGCCCGCCCACTGCCCCGACGAAAAGACGGGCATCACCCGGTCGTCTGCATCGCTCATCCGCTCAAGACATTGCCGCGCTGCATCGGTCACGTCGTCATCGAGGTCCGAGAACTTGCCGCCCATCCCATGGACATGCATGTGGTCGATTCCCGCCAGACGGTATAGTGCCTGATAGGCGCGGACGCCCATGCCCAGCAGCGGATGCCGACCCATGCCACCATATCCATTCCGATGCCCGTGGATCGCCAGTTGCGTATGCCGCCGAAGGGACTGGACCGCCGAAAGACCGCACCAGTTCAGCGAAACCATCGCGCAACTTCCTCCTTCGACTTCGATCAGGTCGGCGTGGCGACGCATCGCGTCGGTTTCGTCGGTGATGTTGAAAGCCATCATCACGAGCTTGCCGGTACGGTCGCGATGGCGGCGCAGGCGCTCCATCACGGCTCTGATCCGGGCGTCGACCGGCGCATGGGGATGGGTTCCAGCAATTTCATCATCCTTGATGAAATCCGCCCCGGCATCGCAAAGCCGCTCGACCAGATCCGCAATTTCCTCGGGGGAAAGGCCGATATTCGGCTTGATGATCGTGCCGAAAATGGGCCGACCATCGACCCCGATCGACGCACGGGTGCCCGCGATACCCTGAGCAGGCATTTCGTAGCGCGCGCGATAATCCGGTCGCAGCGACACATCGATCAGCTTCAGCCCCGACACCTCGCCCAGATCATAGAGATTGCCTGCCACGACCGATGCCAGAGTGGGCAGGTTCACGCCAACGTTTTCCTCGGGGTAGTCGATCACCACCCGGAAGATGCCGCGCGGGCCGGTCAGGCCCTTGCGCTCGGCCCAGGCGCTGCGCAGGGACGGCTTCTCGGATTGGCCGATCTGCTCGGTCGAAATGACCCGCGCCCCGAAGCGCGCACGCAGTTCATCAGTCTCGCCTTCGACACGAACGAAGGTTCCGGCGCTTTGCTCGCCCGCCATCATCGCCGCGACATCGGCAATCGGGCAGGGGGTTTCGACATGATAGGTTGTGCGGATCATGGCTCAGAGCGTCGCAAGATCGGGGAAGGGACGGACCGGGTTGCTGCCATCCCAGTCCTGTGATGCCTCGCGGATCAGATCGAACAGCCGCCCCTTGGGGCCCTTGACCTCGGACAGCTCGATCACCGTTCCGGGATGGGTCTCGCGGTCGAAATAGGCGAAGCGGCCGTCGATGCCGACCCTGCCGGACATGCGAACGCGAAAGCCCTCGTCCTCCATGCGACGAAGGTCGCGGTCATAGTCCTGCGTCCAATAGGCGGTATGCTGAAGGCCCCAGTTCCCCGCGTCGCGGAATTCCTTGTACATCGACGGCACGTCGTTTCGGCACTGGATCAGTTCGACCTGCACATAACCTGCATTGGCAAGCGCGACCGAGTTTTCGGGTTCGTGGCGCTCACCGTCATGCAGATAATCCTCGATCGGGACGCGGGGATTGTAATAGAAGGGGCCAACACCCATCACACGGGTCCAATGATCCATCGCTTCCTCGATATCGGGAACAACGAAGCCAAGCTGGCGGATCGGGCCTAGAAAACGGCTCATGGGTTACTCCATCAGGAAATTGGGCAGCCAGGCGGTCAGACCGGGAAACAGGGTGACCAGCGCAAGCGCGGTGAAAAGCGGAACGAAGAACGGGGCCACCCCGCGCACGACTTCCGAGAAGGGCATCCGAGCAGCAATCGACATCATGTAAAGGCTCATCCCGACCGGTGGCGTCAGCAGCCCGAGCATCAGGTTCAGGACCATGACAATGCCGATCTGCTCGGCCGGGGCGCCGGCCTGGATCAGGGCGGGCGTAACGATCGGGGCAATGATCAGGATGGCCGCGATGCCTTCAAGCACCATGCCGGCCACAAGCAGCACGACATTAAGGATCAGCAGCAGCACGAGCGGATTGTCCGAAACGCTCAGCATCCATGCGCTGGCCCGCGCCGGAACCTGGTCCATGGTCAGAACCCAGGCAAAGACAGAGGCGGCCGCGACGACAAAAAGAATGTTGGCCGTCGCAAGCACCGTTTCGCGCGCCGAGGCGACCAGCGTCGAGAAACGCAGCCTGCGATAGACAAATACCCCGATAAGGATCGCATAGGCCACCGTCAGTCCGGCTGCCTCGGTGGGACCGAATACGCCAGACAACAAGCCGCCGATCAGCAGAACCGGCGTCAGCAGTGCCGGGAACGAGACCACAGCCAGCCGCAGGAAGGCAGGAAGGCTGGGCGAAACATCATCACGCGGCAGCCCCTGCCGTCGCGCGGCAAGCATGATGTAACCCATCAGCATGCCCGCGATCAGCAGGGCCGGCACGATCCCGGCAAGCAGAAGTTTGACGGCGGAAACCTCGGACGCGGTTGCAAAGATGATCAGAGGTATCGAGGGCGGGAAAATCGGCCCGATGGTCGCAGCCGCGATCGTGAGCCCGGCCGCGAAGCGGCGCGAATAGCCCTGGCCGACCATCTCGCGCACCTGCATGCCACCCAGGGCACCGATATCGGCAAGCGCCGCACCTGACATCCCAGAAAAAATCAGCGAAAGCAGAACGTTCACATGCGCCATGCCGCCCCGCACACGCCCGACGATCATGCGGACCAGATCGAACATGTAACTGGTGACGCCGGTCGCCGTGAGCAGGCTGGCGGCCATGATGAACATGGGCACGGCAAGCAGCGGGCCGCTGTCGATCGAGTTGACCGCGCGCTGCAGCAACACTCCGGCGGGCAAGTGATAGATCAGGATCGTCGCCGCGGCCGACAAGCCCAGGCAAACCGCAATCGGGGCGCCGATGACAAGCAGACCCACAAAGAACAGAAGCAGTGAGAGCGTCACTTCGCGGTTTCCTCCCCCCGCAAGATTTCGACCAATCTCCAGACCGAAATGACGGCAAGCAGCGCGAGGGCGATCATGACCGGCGTGAAAAGCCAGATGTTCTGCAACCCCAGCGCCGGCGTCTTGAACTTCCAGGCGCGCTGCAGGTAAAGCCAGCCGCCCCAGACCGACAGCACCGAAAAGGCCAGCGTCGACAGTTCGGCAAGGATGCGGCAGATCAGTTTCGGCAGGCGCGGCATGATGCCGGTGAAGACATCCACCGCGACATGCTGCCCCCTGAGCGCCAAGACGGGCGCGGTCAGATAGACCGCAAGCACGCCCGCGAGGCGCGAGATTTCTTCGGCGCGGGGCAGGCCGACTTGCCAGATGTTGCGCGCGGCGACCTGGGCCACGAGCAAGGCCAGGATCAGCAGCATCAGCCCCGTCGTCAGCATCAGCAATGCATGCGAAAGCATGTCCAGCACCCGGTGAACGGATGCTGGCTTGGTCAATGACAGATGATCGCTCATGTCATGCGATCGCTGAGATCTTGGCGTAGAGATCACCGTATTCGCCGTCGAACTCGCTCGAGATCCTCGCCTTGACGCTTTCGCGGAAGGCTGCAACGTCAAGGCCCTCGGCTTCCCCGATCACGGTCATGCCTTTTCCGCGAAGGGTGGCCAGATCGTTTTCCTCGGCGGCGAGCATCTCTGCGGTGGCCTTGGCACGGGTTTCCTCGGCAGCCCGCGCGACCGCTTCCTTATGTGCGTCGGACAGCCCGTTCCACACGTCGTCGTTCATCATGACGACCTGCGCCGCAGATATATGGCCGGTCAGCATGAGGTGGCTTTGCACATCGGCCAGATTGGCCGAGACAAGCACGTTCAGCGGGTTTTCCTGCCCGGCGACAACGCCGGTAGCCAGGGCGGTCGGAACCTCGGACCAGTCTACCGGCACGGGAACGGCGCCCAGCCCTTCGACCGTCGCCATGTAGATCGGGAAGGGGATCGAGCGGATCTTTATTCCCGAAAGATCGGCAGGCTTCTTGATGGCCTGATTGGCCGTCAACTGCCGTGTCCCGAAGTAGAAGGCGTATAGCGCGCGCGTCCCGGACGCACCGATCAAGCCCTGGTTCAGGTCCTGCATGACCGGGCTTTCGCTCGACATGACTTTCAGCAGGTGGTCGACGTCGCGGTAGAGATACGGCGTGTCAAATGCGGCGAAGGGCGCATAGAGCGAGCCGATCGCGCCGGCCGTGTTATGCGAAAAGGCGATCGTCCCGGTCGAAACCGCCTCGGCCAGTTCCTGCAGCTTTCCCAATTGCGAATTGGGAAAGATCTGGATCGCGAGTTCGCCGCCGGTCTTTTCGGACACGGCATCGGCGAACCACTGGGCTTGCGCTCCGGCGATCGAATTCGGGGTGTGCATGTGGCCGTAGCGCAGCGTGGTCGCGGCGCGTGCGCCCTTGGCGATGAAGGCGGTGGCCACGGCGGCACCGCTGGCGGCGAGCATGCCGCGCCGCGTCAAGCGGTTCGAAAACGTCATCTGATCCTCCCAGAACAATGCTGCACGGGCTCCCCTTCCCGCGCTTGACCTGAGGGTTACGGAAAGCGCATATCGCAGGCAATGCAAATTTCTTGATGGTTTTTGAGGTCCGATGACTGAGCGACCGGGTATACGGGACCTGGCCAGGCTGGCAGGCTTGTCCGAAGCCACGGTCGACCGCGTGCTGCATGGTCGGCCCAATGTCCGCCCTGCGACTGCCGAACGCGTGCTGCGGGCTGCTGCCGAATGCAACTATCTGCCCGAAACCGTGCTGCAGCGCCTGAGCCGGCCGGATCGCCAGCGGCTGACCGTGATCCTTCCACATATGCCGAACGCATTCCTGCAACAGCTCAACCATGATCTGCGCTTGTGGGCACGCGCCCGCGACAGGGGATCGCGCATCCACAGCTTCATGCTGGATTGTCTGGATCCGGGGCAGCTTGCCCGCAACCTCCGCCGATTGGGGAAGCGTTGCGACACGATCGCGTTTTTCGGCGTCGATCATCCCGATGTCCGGGACGAGGCGAACGCGCTCGTCGCCGCCGGCAAGCAGGTGATTACCCTGATCAGCGACATTACCGGCAGCCAGCGGCATTCCTATATCGGGATCGACAATCTGGCGGCGGGCCGGACCGCTGCGTTCCTGATGGCGCGCATGCACGGGCAAAGGCCCGGCAAGCTTGCCGTCATAGCCGCAACCCGCAATTTTCGCTCACATGTCGAAAGGGAGCTAGGTTTCCAGGAGCTCATCCTGCGTGACCATCCCCGATTGACGCTGGCCGGGACGATCGAAGGCAAGGACGACCCGGACACAAACGGCCGGGTGACGCAGGAACTGTTGGAGCGGTTTCCAGACCTTTGCGGGATCTACAACGTGGGCGGGTCTTCCGAAGGCATCGCAACCGCCCTCAGACGCGCCGGTCGGTGCGGGGAGGTCGCCCTGATCGGGCACGGATTGAGTGCGGGCACGCGGCGGATGCTGCAGCAGGGGCTCATGACCGCAGTCCTGACCCATCGTCACCAGACCATGTTCGAAGTCCTGCTGGACCAGCTCCATGCCCGGTCGCCTGCAAGCCCAAGCTTCTTGCCCATGCAGATCATCTTTCCCACCAACCTGCCCGAGCCCTGACCCCGGGCAGTCGGTGAATGGGGGATCAGCCGCCCAGCGGTATGGTGATGTTGAACAAGACGGCGTCACCTTCGAGCCGGTTCTTCGCCTCGAATTCGTGGAACCAGCGCGCCTCGAACGAAACCGGCGTGCCGTTCCAGTCGCTGTTCCATGCGATGGCAGGGCCGAGAGCCGAAACCTCGCCCTCGAAATCGCCCAGGAGAGCCCCGTCGCCGCTATCACCGGTGATCTGCTTGTAGTAATAGCCCTGAAGGCTCAGCGTGACCTTTTCGTTGATCGCCTTGCCGACCGATGCCTCGACATGCAGTTCATTGCCCGAGTCGTAATCCGTGTCGTCATTTTCGCCGTTGAACGTGACCCCGGTGGCAAAGTTGGCCTGCCAACCCGTTTCGGGGTTCATCCAGGTCACGGCACCCGTCACGTCATAGGCCCAACGATTGAATGCAATGTTCGAGCTTCGGGTGTCGGAATAATCTCCGATCGGAACGTTGACGAGAAAGTTCAGCGACCCGAAGACGGGGCCTTGGCCCCAACCGATCCCGCCGCCGACAACCGGGTCGCCGAAGGTGAAGCTGTCGTCGCCCCGTTCGGCACGGAACACCGGGCCGCCTGGAACAGTAAGCGTGCCGTCCGCAGACACATCCTTGTAGCCATAGGGCAGGGTCAGGCTGAGATAGGGGCGACCGCCCATGATCGGGTCGGTCGTCGGGACCCAGAGAAGGGAAGCAAGGCCCAGCAGGGCCTTGGCATCCACGCCCAGTTCCAGCTTGCCGTTCCGCACGATTTCGGCGCCGTTCGAGCCTTCGTAGTAATAGAAGCTCTGCTGGGTATAGGTGCCAGGCGGCGCGACGATACCGCCCAAGCTGGTTCTCGACCCAAGGATGTAAAAGCCGGTGGCCCCCTCGACGGCATGCGCCCGTTCAGCCAGGCCGAAGGACGTCAGGGCTATGATCGAGCCACCAAGCAGGGAAACGCGAGAGTTCGTCTTGATTTTCTTCATGCCGAGCCATCCTTCGTATCTGACGAAAGTTGCGTCATAAAAGTATCGGCCCGGCTCGGAACGCTGTCAAAACTTCGTTTTATCAGCGAGCTGTTCCTCGTGGGAGTGTTGCAAACCGGCGACCCGCAATCGCTCATGAAGCCATCGCGAGCGACAGGCCGGAGCCATGACAAGGACTGTGCTGCGGTGCAGCATAAAGCCGCAGATTGGGGTGCCCCCGGGCCCCCAAGATTTTCGCAAACCTCATTCAGATCGAGACGTCGTTGCAATCTGGGATGAATTGTCGGATGCTGCATTGCAGCATAAAATAGGAAGGTCGGACTGATGCGCAACACCGGCTTGCCCATCAACCTTGCATTGCAGGGCGGAGGGTCACACGGGGCCTTGGCCTGGGGTGTCCTTGACCGCCTGCTGGAGGAACCCGGGCTTGAATTCACGGAAATCAGCGGAACCAGTGCAGGCGCAATGAACGCCGTCGTCCTGGCCCATGGCATGGAAGTCGGCGGACGAGAAGGTGCGCGAAAGGCTCTTTTCGACTTCTGGAAGGCTGTCAGCGATGCAGCGCGCTATTCACCGATCCAGCGCACGCCCTGGGACAGGCTGAGCGGGGATTTTTCGCTCGACAATTCACCCGGATATCTTGTGAGCGAAGGGTTGAGCCGGGTCTTTTCCCCCTATGAGCTCAATCCGTTCGATCTCAATCCCTTGCGCGATCTCCTGGCGAAGATGGTTGATTTCGACGCGATCAACCGGTCGGAACGGCTGAAGCTGCACCTCACGGCCACCAATGTTCGCACGGGACTGCCCCGCATCTTCACGACCGGAGAGCTTTCCAGCGACACCGTCATGGCCTCAGCCTGTCTTCCGCTCCTGTATCGGGCCGTCGAGATAGACGGCGAGGCCTATTGGGATGGCGGCTACTCCGCCAATCCGGCCCTGACCCCGCTGGTCATGGAAAGCGGCGTGCGCGATATCCTGATCGTGCAGCTGAACCCGATGCGCCGCGACAAGCTACCCGGATCGGCACGAGAAATCATCAATCGGATCAACGAAATCAGCTTCAATACTAGCCTTCTGAAAGAATTCCGGGCGCTCGGCGCGATGCGACAGCTTATCGACGACGGCATCGTCGAACTGCCGCCCGGTGCCGAGGTCAGGCTTCACATGATCCATTGTGAAACCGATCTGCAGGACATGTCGTCATCGAGCAAGCTCAATGCGGAATGGAAGTATATCGATTTCCTGTTTGCGCGCGGCAGGATCTGGGCCGAAGACTGGCTTTCGAACCATCTTCAGGATGTGGGCAAGACTTCTTCCTTTCGAGCCAAGGATCTTTTCGAGAAGGCACGACTGCCCCCCGGTTTGGCCCCGATCACCCGTGACTGATCCTGCACGAATGTAGCCCTGTCATGGAGAGCCTCCTATTGCGCGCGCAAGGTTCACGACAATTGGCCCCGTCAGCGGCAGCAGGACATTGGCAATGGCATAGGTGACGGTATAACCGATGACCGGCGTGGTGTTGCCCGCAATATTGACCAGCGCGCTGATCGCGGGAGTGCTGCAATGCTGCCCCGCGATGGCGCCCAACAGGATGGGCATCGGAATACGCATGAGTTTCGCGCCGACCAGCAGGGAAACGAATGCCGGGGCCACTGACAACAGGACGCCAAGAACGGGAAAGACAAGCCCGTATTCCTTCATCAGCTTGATTGCATCCGGGCCGGCTCCAAGGCCGATCGCCGCGATGAACGTGGCCAATCCGAAATCCTTGGCGAAATGCGCGGCCGCGTCCGGCATTGCCCCATGCCTTGGACGGCGCATGTTCAGCCATCCGAAAAGCAAGCCGGACAGCAAGGCACCGCCACCAAGCCCAAGGGTCAGTTCAAGCGCACCCATCTTGAAGCTGAGATGCCCGATCAACAGTCCCAGAACGATACCGGCGCCGAGATAGACGAAATCGGTATTGTCCCCGGGAGGCAGGGATTCCCCCAGAATAGGCACCGCGCGCATCACCGAATCCTGCGGGCCGTAAAGCGTCAGTACATCGCCTTCCTGCAGGATCGTCTTGGGCAGGGCAGGGATCTCGTGACCCATGCGCTTGATCCCCGTGATGAAGATACCGCGCTGGTCCTCGGGGGCGACCAGGGACCTCAGTTCCCGCGACTCGCGGCCAAAGGCTTCGTCCCGCGACAGCACCACCTCGTGGCTGATCACCTGAAATCCCGTGCCTTCGCTCAGCAGGACCTCGGGACCAAGCATCCTGCTTGCCGCGATAAGAGTGCTGCGCCTGCCGCGCAGCAGAACGATATCGCCTGGTTCGAACCTGAAAGAAAGATCAACATGCATGATCCGGCCCGCGCGCTGGACGGCGTGGACGACAACCGTCCAGTGACGAAGTTCCTCAAACTCGCGGGCCGACTTTCCAGCGAGCCCACCCACCTCGAAGGCGCGTTCGACGATGACGGGCAGGGCGCCGTCGTCCGGCCCGCCTTCTCCGGCACCCAGCCGGTCGGCCAGGGCCTTGGCCTCGACCGTGACGCTCTTGCGCAGCAAGGCAGGCGCCACCTGCGTGACGAAAATCACGATCGAAATCAGCCCGAACAGATAGGTCAGACTGTAGGCAGTGGCAATGTTCGCCAGCATTCCGGCAGTTTGATCGGGGGGGAGCGCAAGCTTGGTGATTGCCTCAGAGGCCGTGCCCAGCACGGCGGACTCCGTGGCCGATCCGGCGAAGAGTCCAGCCGCCGTGCCCGGATCAAGCTTCAGTGCCGCCACTGCGACCATCGTGAGCGCCAGCGCGACCAGGACCTCGATCACCGGAAACACGGTGTAGCGAGCTCCGCCGCGAATGTTCGAAAAGAACTGCGGTCCGGCTGTAAAGCCAAGCGAATAGATGAAAAGAGCGAATGCCGCGTTCTTCAATTCATCAGGCAAGCGCACGCCCAGTTGCCCCAAGGCGAGCGCGACAAACAACGTCCCGCACACGCCCCCGACCGAAACCGGGCCGATCTGCAGGCGGCCGATCAGATGACCAAGACCAAGACCAAGACAGAGAAACAGCGCAAGAACAGGGTCTGAAAGGAATGCCAAAGGATTCATGCTGAGAACCACCCGCGAACTGAAAGCAAAGCCGAAGGATCAAGTGGAATGAAGTGTAACTCAGGCGAGGGTCGACCGCCGACGATGACAGGAGCTGATGCATGGAATTCCTCGCCGCAACGCTTCAATGCAACCACCCTTCGCCGTCAAGGGCAGGACCCTTGTGGCAAAGCATATACGCGAAACCTCCATTCCGTGCATGATTTCAGGCGCATTGACGAGAATGCGCGAATTATTCCGATACAGATATGAACCTGCCGACTGCATCTCTTTGCTGGTTCGGCCCCTTTACCGCGCAGCAGGCGTCTGTATTCGGGAACAATAAGCGCCCCACTTCCGATCTCGTCGCCTGGTCAACATGTTGCGATGACGGCCATCTAGAGATGTTGCGTGGGCGGGGTGGTTGTGGGTTGGCGCGTGCCGGTCCCGGGCCGCTCTCTCTGGGCAATGCCGTGGGACGGGGCCCGGCGGGTCGGGACAGGTCGCGACCTTCGTGCTGCCCTATCGGGTCGAAGACCCGATAGGGCAGCACGACGCCTTTCCCGCGGATCTCCAGCCGCTGGTCGGCATAGGCGTAGGTCTTGACATATTTGCCGATCGCGCTGCGGGCATGCGCGCTGTCCTCAAGAATGAACTTGCGGCGCTCGTAATGCACGGTGAGGCTGATACCGACCTGGCGCTGGTCGCGGACACAGAGGATGTCCTTCAGTCGTGACACGGCCAGGTTCAACGCCCGGTGCAGGTCATCGGGCCGGGCAGGGACCTGGGCAAAGCGCAGCTTGTGGCCCGCGATGAAGCCCGGCAGGAAGGCGTTCGCCGTCGCCATTTCGCGGATGCCGGCGAGGCGCAGCTCCTTGACCAGCCTATCCTGCAGGGTGCGGTTGGCACGCTCGACGCGACCCTTATCCGGCATGATAGGAGCGGCGCTTCGAGCCTCTGCCGGTTCTTCAGGATCGGCGTTATGGTGAGACCATCCGGATTCTGGGGCGCCGGGAGCACGTGAGTGCGGGCAGACCGACGAACAAGCATGGGCTGCGAGCCCGAGCCTTTAAATGGTCGCCCCTGCGGCCCGCCCGGATGCGCTGCGAGCGCGGATCTGTAGGTGCCGCGTGCCCGCCGCTCCCGTTGACTGAGACAGTTGTGTTTCGGGAAGGAGGAGCATGCATGAGAATCATTGGCTTAGACATCCATCGCGTCGTTGCAGAAGCTGTTGCACTGGAGGGTGCGACGGTCACGAACCTGGGGCGGATCGGGATGACACGTGAGCATCTGGCTGCTTTTGCGGCGACGTTGAAGAAGACCGATCACGTGATTGTCGAGGCGACAGGGAATGCCACGGCGGTGGTCGAAATCCTGACGCCACATGTCGCGCGCGTGGCCGTTGCCAATCCGCTGCAGGTCCATCTGATAGCCAAGGCGAAAACAAAGACCGACAAAATCGATGCCCGCGTATTGGCACAGCTCTATGCCGCTGGTTTCCTGCCGGAGGTATGGGTTCCGGATGAGGCGACCCTGGCGCGTCGACGCCAGGTCACCCGTCGGACCCAGATCGTCAAGCACCGGGTCCGTCTGAAAGGGATCGTGCAATCAGTCCTGCACGCGCATCTCGTCCCGCGCTGCCCACATGTGGATATTTTCGGCATCAAGGGTCGAGCCTGGCTCAAGGCGCAGTATCTGCCGGACGACGAACGCGACGCCATCGCGCGTCACATCGACGAATATGACCGATTGACCGAGGCGCTGAAAGGCGTCGAGAGGGACATTGCGCGCGCTGCCCTAGAGGATGCGCAGGTCAAAAGGATGATGACTGCACCCGGCGTCGATATGGTTGTGGCGGTTGGCGTAATGGCAGCCATTGGCCGGATCGACCGCTTTGACAATCCCGACAAGCTGATCTCCTATTTTGGACTGAACCCGAGTGTTCGGCAGTCTGGCGACGGGCCGGCATATCACGGCCGGATAACCAAGCGCGGGAGATCAGGGGCCCGTCACCTTCTGGTCGAAGCGGCATGGCAAGCCATTCGCGTGCCGGGTCCCTTGCGGGCATTCTATGAACGTATCTGCGCCCGCCGTGGCAACCACATTGCGGCCGTGGCTGTGGCCCGGAAATTGACCGTCCTGATCTGGCACATGCTGACGAAAGGCGAGGACTACATTTGGGTGCGGCCAGCGCTGATGACTCGAAAAATGCGGTCATTGGAACTCGCAGCCGGTCTTCCCGCACGGCGAGGCCAGCGCGGTGCCACTTACGCGTACAACCTGCCAGAGCATAGACGCGCAGATAGGGCTGTCGCAGACCAGGCCGAGAGCAGCTATCGGCGGATGACCCAAGGCTGGCGAAAACGGGGGCCGGAACGCGGTGCAGGCGCCACAAACGAGGAACGTCGATGATTTGGCCGCGCGACGGGGCTTGAACCTCACACCCCGCCCTTTGCCCCGTGGTCGCCTGCATGGGAGAAAATAGCATGTAGCCGCAGAAAGGATCTTTTCAATCTCATCCGTTGCCTGCGAGGAGTTGGCGCAGAGGATCTCGATGTTCAGCTCGTTGAGGGCGCGGCCGAATTGCGTCATGCCGTGGCCGGATCTGGCTTCGGCCCGGTTCACCCGGAAGACAGAATGCTTGTCGCTGTAGAAGGCGACCGCCGACCATGCCTCTGCAGATAATCCTGCAGCGCCGCAAAATAAGCCTGGGTCGTTTCCGAGGCCACGAAGCGCATCTGCATCAGCCGGCCGGTCGCATCGTCGATGAACACCAAGAGCGTGCAAGCGGGACCGCGATCTTCGAACCAGCGATGTTCGGAGCCGTCGATCTGGATCAACTCGCCCAAAGCCGCGCGCCGCAACCGCGGCTGGTGCAGATGGCGTTTCTGTGCACGGCTCTGCCACAGACCGGCCGCCAGCATCCATTGCCGCAGGCTCTCGGATGAGACCCGGATGCCATGCCGCTCCGCCAACTTCTCCGCCGCCAGCGTCGGCCCGAAATCCGGGTAATCGCAGCGGATCAGCGACAGGATGTAGTCGCGCTTCAGATCGCTGGTGCGGTTGTTCGACGGCCGGCCGCGTAGCTGGTGACGCACGGCCATGGCGCCTTCGGCCTGAACCTTGCGCAGCAGGCACTGGATCTGGCGTTGGCTCAACTCCAGAAGCCGCGCCGCGGTCGCTCTGCGCAGGCTGCCGTCAAGAACCTGCGCCAGCACCTCGATCCGCTGCAGCTCGCGTTCGCTCATCAGAACAAGTCCCATGTCCAAGCCCTCATGCCACGTGGTCAACATCAGCGTCAGCACTCAGGGCGGAGGCGACAAATCAACTTTGCCAACTCGCGACAATTCTATCTGGGCTTGTGGCCTCACGGCGAAGCGCAAAATTCCATTTCCCGTTTTATTTCAATCTGTTTCTTATGGCTACCAAGTTGCTCTCGAAAACCTCAGCCGGTGTCCGGTAGCCAAGGCATTTGCGAGGCGTAGAATTGAGGCGCTGGCAAATCGACCTCAATGATCGATTTGTCAGGGCCGCTGGTTCGATCGAGCGGGGCAGGTGTTTGCGAAGCCTTCGGTTGGTATTCTCGACCGTTCCTTTCTGCCATGGCGCTTGCGGGTCGCAGAACCAGCTTTCGGCTCCGATCCCATCCTGCAGCCGTCGCCAGGCGGAAAACTACGTGCCACGGTCAAACGTAATCGATTGGCGCGCCTCGGCGGGCAGGGGTGCCAGCCCTGATATCAGAGATTCCATGATCGGCTCGGAGTGGCGGTCTTCGTTACGCATGACGACCGTGTAACGGCTGACCCTTTCGACCAGAGAGGTGACATGCACCTTGCCGCTTTCCTGGCGAAACATCATCAAATCGCATTCCATCAATGCCCGAATTCCTGTCGCTCGGAAACGGTCGCGGGCCTGTGGGAAAGGCTCTGGCTGTCCTGAATGTGGCTGCGCTGATAGCGGCGATAGCTGCGCGGCCTACGACGCCTGCGATGCTCGGGCAGGTGCCGGTAAAAGGCTCCCGCGAGGCCCGTTTTGGAATAGGAAAAACGATAGATCGTTTCATGGCTGACGCGGATCTCGTGGCCTTCAAGCCCATGCGTCCTGCGATCTGCTCGGGCGACCAACCGGACTTGAGCGCGTCTTCGACCTTCAATTCAGGATCGATGACGAGCTTTCGGCGCCGCGCGCGACGCCGTTCGTAGATGTTCTGCGCATTCACGGCAAAGTCGCCGCTAAACTGCGGAAGTTCGCTATCCAGGAACATATTTCGCTTCAGTTCCCGGGAGATCGTCAAGGGCGCTCGGGCCAGTCGCTCGGCGATCTCTGGCACCGGCATTTTGGCTTCCCGCCATTTGGCAATGTTACGACGTTCTTCCAATCTCAAATGCGGATAGTGGCGAGGCATTCATCAATCTCAGTGCAAAGGGCTGTAAACATACAGATTTTGCATTTCGTTTGTGAATCCCCCCGGCTATAACTTAAATGCGGATAATCGGACTTATGTAAAACTCCATCTCACTCCGCCGCGATATCGTTCGAGACATTGGCTGTGAGCAAGGCGCGCAATTCTGGACGACAGGAGCCGCAATTCGTTCCGGCGCGGAGCGCAGCACCGATTTCGTCTACCGTAAGAAGCCCCTGGGTGGCTATACCGCGCAAGATCGTGTTCACGCCCACTCCGAAACAGGCGCAGACCAGCGCTCCCTCATCCGGGCGATCCGCGCCGGGATAGCCCGCAAGCAGGTCCGGCGTGCAATCCTCGCTCCCCAGAGCCGCGGCGACATGAGATCGCGACAGACCTACCGGTTCCGGCGCGACGAACAATGCGGCCTGCAACCTGCCATCCTCGATGAAGGCGAGCCTCAGCACACCGCGGCGCAGGTCCTTGACGACCAGCGGCTCTCCTTCAAGGCCAAACATCCGTTTGCTGTGGGCAATCCAATCCTCGGGTGCATGCCGCGATGCAAGTTCTGCCTGATACCCGCCCGACAGGGTGGCAAGTGCCCAATAGTCGCAAATCGGGCACATCGGAGCGGCCGAAACGGCAAAGCCATACCAGCCTGCCGCAAACTGCCGGATCGCGATCGGCGCGGATTTCGAGGCCGGTTGACCCGACAGGGGGTCAGTCACGGCGGGAACAAGGGCATCGATCCTGCCTGTAGGCGCGGTTTCCCCCGTCCAGTGGATCGGAGCGAATGGATGTCCCTGTTGCACACGATCGGTGACAAGGACCCGCAAGACGGCTTGTCCGTGAGCGCTTTCGACCTCGGCCAAGGTCGCGGGCCCGAGCCCCAGCCGGGTCGCATCCATGGGATGCAGTTCCAGGAACGGCTCTGCCATATGCCGGGCAAGGCGGGGCGACAGCCCGGATCGCGTCATGCTGTGCCAGTGATCCCGCACCCGTCCGGTGTTGAGACGATAGGGATATTCTGCCGCCGTCGCCCTGGGCTCTTGCGATGAGACGGCGATCATCCGGCCCTTGCCGGATTGGGTGTGATATCGACCATCGGCGAAGAAGCGGCCGCCACGCTTCCTGGGCGATTGCGGCCAGAGAAACGGCTCCATGCCATCGTAATCCGTCCGCGAGAGCCGTGCATGATCCGAGATATCGAAATCGCTTCCCAACGCGCCGGCGACTGCGGAAAGCGCCGCATGTTCGGCAAAGATCTCGGAAGGATCATCCCAGGCAAAGGCCTTGTACCACCCCATGCGCCGACCGACCTGCGATATGATCCACCAATCATCCCTTGCCTGACCCGCCGGCGCAAGAACGCGGCGCTGACGACTGATCCGACGCTCGGAATTCGTCACCGTGCCATCCTTTTCGCCCCAGCCGGTCGCGGGCAGAAGGACATGTGCAAGCCGGGTCGTGTCGGTCCGCGCCATGATGTCCGAGACGACGACGAAGTCGCATTTCGCGATGGCTCGAGCCACACGGTCTGCCTCGGGCATCGAGACGGCGGGATTGGTGCAGATGATCCACAGCGCCTTTATCTTCCCGATTTCTACGGCCCGAAACATGTCGACCGCCTTCAGGCCTGGCCCAACGGTCATGCGCGGCGCTCGCCAGAATTCCTGCACCGCGTGACGGTGTCCTGGATCGTCGATATCCAGATGGCAGGCGAGCGTGTTCGCAAGGCCGCCCACTTCACGCCCGCCCATTGCATTGGGTTGCCCGGTAACACTGAAAGGACCCATGGCCGGATGACCGATGCGACCGGTCGCAAGGTGACAATTCAGGATCGCGTTCACCTTGTCCGTGCCGTTATCCGACTGGTTCACGCCCTGGGAATAGACGGTCACGACCTTGTCGCTGGCCAGCCACAAGTCCAGGAACGCCGCGATTTGCTCGGGGCGAAGGCCCGTCCGCGCCCCTTTCGACAGCCTGGCGGCGGCAACTGCCTCATCCAGCCCTTCAAGATCCCGATCACGGATCATGCCGCGCGCGGCAATCTCGGACAGAAGCAGGTTGAACAGTTCGGCATCGGCGCCCGGCTCTATCTCCAGATGCAAATCAGCAATATCGCAGGTCACCGTCCGGCGCGGATCGATGACGATCACACGCATGTCCGGCCGAGCCTCTCTTGCCGCAGCGAGACGCTGGAAAAGCACGGGATGGCACCAAGCGAGGTTCGAACCAACCAGCACCACCGTATCGGCAAGCTCGATATCTTCGTATAGACCTGGAACCGTGTCAGTGCCGAAGGCCCGGCGATGCCCGGCGACCGAAGATGCCATGCAGAGCCTTGAATTCGTGTCGATATTCCCAGAGCCGATGAAGCCTTTCATCAACTTGTTCGCGACATAGTAATCTTCGGTCAAAAGCTGACCAGAGACGTAGAAGGCCACCGAATCCGGACCATGTTCGGCAATAGTGCGGGAAAATTGGTTGGCAACCAGATCAAGAGCCTCGTCCCAGCCTGCCTCGCGGCCGTCAATGCTTGGTGCCAGAAGCCGGCCTTCATGGCCGATGGTTTCGCCAAGCGCCGCGCCCTTGACGCAGAGCCGGCCCCGATTGGCCGGGTGGTCGGGATCGCCAGCAATGGCGAGCCCGCCCTTGCCGTCAGGGGTCGCGAGCACCCCGCAGCCAACACCGCAATAGGCACAGGTGGTGCGAATGGTCGTGGATGCGGGATGGGTCACGGACTTATCCTTATTCAGCGGGAATGGCCGCAGGCTCGTCGGCGGGGCTCACTTGCGGCACGCGCGAGGGCGACGTCTTGTAATGGGTCGAATAGATCATGGCGCCAACGAATGTCAGCCCGCCGACCAGATTGCCCAGCACGGTCGGGATCTCGTTCCACAACAGATAATCCATCCAGGTGAACTGGCCGCCAAGCAGGATACCTGCGGGGAACAGGAACATGTTCACGATGGAATGCTCAAAGCCCATGTAGAAGAACACCAGGATCGGCATCCACATCGCCATGATCTTGCCCGAAACGCTGGTCGACATCATCGCGGCCACGACACCCGTCGAGACCATCCAGTTGCACATGACCGCGCGCACGAACAGCGTGAGCATCCCCGCCGCACCATGGGCGGCATAGCCCAGCGTGCGACCCTCGCCGATATGACCGATCTTTTCGCCAACGGCATTGGGAGCTTCGGAGAAGCCGAATGTGACGATGATCGCCATGAACACCGCCACCGTGAAGGCCCCCGCGAAATTCCCGCAGAAAACCAGCCCCCAGTTGCGCCACAACCCCTTCATCGTCACACCACGCCGCTTGTCGATCAGCGCCAACGGCACCAGCGTAAAAACACCGGTCAGCAGGTCGAAACCCAGGAGGTAGAGCATGCAGAAGCCGACCGGGAACAGCAGCGCGCCGATCAGCGGGTTGCCGGTATTCACCGTGACGGTGACGGCGAAGGCCGCCGCCAAGGCGAGGATCGCCCCGGCCATGTAGGCGCGGATCAAGGTATCCTTGGTCGACATCAGCACCTTGGCTTCGCCAGCGTCGGTCATCTTCTTCGCGAAATCGTTCGGATTGACGTAAGACATCTGAAGAACCTTCCTGTGGTTGCCCCTTGTCTCCGGGGCCGAATTGAGGGTTACCAGTTCGAATAGGCGAGATATTTGCCCGACATTGTCACGCGCACGCGGTCGCCCTTGGGGTTCGGCTCGCGCTCGACCTCAAGCGAAAAGTCGATGGCCGACATGATGCCATTGCCGAATTCCTCGTTGATGAGCGCCTTGATGGTGGGTCCGTAGACGCCGACGATCTCGTATAGACGGTAGACGCACGGATCAGTCGGCACGGTCTGTTCCCAGACCTTCAAGGGGCTTTCGACGAGCAGATCGACAGCGCTTTCGGGCAAGCCCAGCAACTCGACGAAAGCCCGTGCCTTTTCCGACGGAAATGCGTTCATGCCGGTCGCCGCGGAATGCGTCCAGGTTGGTGACATCCCGATTTTCCGGGCGATCTCGGCCCAGCCGAGGCGCGCGCGTTTCTTCGCGCGCAGGATCATCGCCGTCAGATCGTCGCGGTCGAATTCCTCAAGGATCATCTTGTTCATGCTGTCCTCCTTTCAGGCTGCGTTGCTGCGGGCGACCAGCGCGGCGCTGATCAGCACGCGGCCATGTTCGACACGGATGGGATAGGTCCGGACCATCCCGGTATCGGCGCCCTGCGCCTCGCCGGAATTCATGTCGAAGACCCAGTTGTGCAGCGGGCAGGTCACGCGATCGCCATGGACGATGCCCTCGGAAAGCGGCCCGCCCTTGTGCGGGCAGCGGTCCTCGAGGGCGAAGACCCGGTCATCGGCGGTGCGGAAGACCGCGACGCAGCCCTGCCCCGTCTTGACCACCCGGGCACCTTGGCGCGGTATGTCGTCCAGTGCAGCGATGTCGACAAAGATCGTCATTCGGCGGCCTCCAATGTCAGATTGGCAAGCGGAGCCCATTTGGGCGTCTCGGACGGGGTGGAATGCTCGGCCCAGGGGTCGCGGCGATAGACCGACTGGCTGATCTCGAAACGCTCGACCAGAGCACGGCGGTTCGGGACATCCTCGACGACCTGCGCCTTGACCCAGTCGAGCCCGACCTTGGCCACCCATTTGTAGGGCCGGTCGAGATACTTGGCCTGTTCGCGGTAAAGCTGGACGAAGGCCGCGATGATCTCGACGGCCTCGTCCTCGGACGGCGTCGAGGCGAGATGCTCGGTCTCCTTGACCTCCATCCCGGCCGCGCCGGCGACGCTGATGTTGTAGCCCGAGTCGACGCAGACCACGCCGACATCCTTGCAGGTCGCCTCGGCGCAGTTCCGCGGGCAGCCCGAGACGCCGAGCTTGACCTTGTGCGGCGTCCAGCTGCCCCAGAGCAGCTTTTCGAGCCGGATGCCGAGACCCGTCGAATCCTGCGTGCCGAAGCGGCAGAATTCCGAGCCGACGCAGGTCTTCACCGTGCGCAGCCCCTTGGAATAGGCATGGCCCGAGACGAGGCCCGCCTCGTTGAGGTCGGCCCACATCAGCGGCAGGTCCTCCTTGCGGACGCCCAGCAGGTCGATGCGCTGGCCGCCGGTGACCTTGACCATCGGGACATTGTACTTGTCGGCAGCATCGGCGATGGCGCGCAGCTCGGCCGGGGTGGTGACGCCGCCCCACATGCGCGGCACCACCGAATAGGTGCCGTCCTTCTGGATATTGGCATGGTTGCGCTCGTTGACGAAGCGCGACTGGCGGTCGTCGCTGTATTCCAGCGGCCATTCCGCCAGCAGGTAATAGTTCAGCGCCGGGCGGCAGGAATGGCAGCCGCCAACCGATTTCCAGCCCAGCTCCTGCTGGATGGCGGGGATGGATTTCAGCCCCATGGCCTTGATCAGGCGGCGCACGTCCTCATGCGTGTGATCGGTGCATTTGCACATGCCCGCGGGCGCGTCGGCCACCGCGCCGCCAAGGGTCAGGGCCATGACCTGCTGGACGAGGCCGGTGCAGGTCCCGCAAGAGCCGCTGGCCTTGGTGCAGGCCCGCACCGCGTCCAGCGTATGTGCGCCGCCCTGCACGGCATTGACGATGGTTCCCTTGCAGACGCCGTTGCAGCCGCAGATTTCCGCCTCAGGCGGCAAGGCTGCAACGGCCGCCATAGGGTCCAGCTTGGACCCTCCCTGGAAGGCCGGGCCGAAGATCAGCGTCTCGCGCATCTCGCTGATGTCGGTGCCGTCCTTCATCAGCCCGTAGAACCAGCTGCCGTCGCCGGTCTCGCCATACATGACGGTGCCGATGATGCGGTCGTCCCGCAGGACGAGGCGCTTGTAGATGCCGCGGCCGGGATCGCGGAAGACGATGTCCTCGCGGCCCTCGCCTTCGGCGAAATCGCCCGCGCTGAAGAGGTCGCAGCCGGTGACCTTGAGCTTGGTCGCGGTCTGGACCGGGACGAATTCGGCGACCTCGCCGAGCAGGGTCCGCGCCAGCACCTTGGCCTGGTCGTAAAGCGGCGCGACAAGGCCGAAGAGCTGCTTGCGGTGTTCCACGCATTCGCCGAGAGCGAAGACATGCGGATCGCTCGTGCGCATCGCGTCATCGACCACGATGCCGCGCTCGACCTCGAGATGGGCGTCATTGGCGAGGCGAGTCTCGGGGCGGATGCCGACCGCCATGCAGACGAGGTCCGCCGGATAGACGGTGCCGTCTTCCAGCAGCACGGCCTCGGCGCGGTCATTGCCGAGGATCGCCTTGGTCGCGCCCTTGCAATGGACCTTGATGCCGCGTTTCTCGAGATCCTTCTGCAGCAGGTAGCCCGCCGCCGGATCAAGCTGGCGCTCCATCAGGTGGCCCATCAGGTGGATCACGGTGACCTTCGCGCCGCGCGCGGCCATGCCGGCCGCCGCCTCCAGGCCCAGAAGCCCGCCGCCGATCACCACCGCATCCTTGCCCGCAGTATCCATCATGGCCTGCGTGTCTTCGAGGTCGCGATAGGCCACGACGCCGGGAAGATCCTTGCCGGGAACCGGAATGATGAAAGGGGCCGAGCCGGTGGCGATGACCAGCGCGTCATAGGGCGCGCTGGACTTGTTGGAATGGACGATCCGGGTCTCGCGGTCGATCTTGACCACCGGCTCGCCGAAGCGGCAATCCACGCCATTCGCAGCATACCAGTCGTCGTCATGGGTGACGATCTCTTCATAGGTCTTTTCACCCGAGAGGACCGGCGAGAGCATCAGGCGGTTGTAGTTGCCGCGCGGCTCGCCGTTGAACAGGATCACGTCAAAGGCGTCGGGATCCGTGGCAAGGAGCTGTTCGAGCATCCGGCCGGAAGCCATTCCGGCACCGATGACAACAAGTTTCTTTTTCATGGCTTTGTTTCCCTTCAAGCGGCTTGAAGCGCGGTGCCGCGGGTCATGCGGCGTACCGAGAAATGCATCCAGGCAAGGCATCCAGCGATCAGGACGAAAAGGACCATGAAGCAGCTGGACCAGACACCGGTTTCATCCTTGAGCCAGCCGAAAAGCAGCGGCAGGAAGAAGCCGCCCAGGCCCCCGATCATTCCCACCAGACCTCCCACCGAGCCGACATTCTGCGGATAGTATGTCGGGATGTGTTTGTAGACGGCTGCCTTGCCAAGGCTCATGAAGAAGCCCAGCGTGAAGATGACGACCAGGAACACCGGGGTCGAGACACCCGACGGCATCGACAGGATCGCTGTAGCGACGAGCGAGATGATGAGCGTCATGTACATGACGGCACGCGCGCCGATCCGGTCCGAGAGCACACCGCCATAGGCCCGGAAAATCGACGCTGGGATGGAATAGGCCGCTCCTACCATGCCTGCGGTCTTCACGTCGAAGCCATAGACGCCGATCAGGTAATGCGGCAGCCACAGCGCCAGCGCAACGAAGGCACCAAAGCTGAAGAAGTAATAGGCCGAGAAGCGCCAGACCTGGACTTTCTTCAGCGGCTCGAATTCGGATTTCAGGCTGCGCTGCGCAATCTTGCCAGCGCGACGATCTGCAGTCGTCGGGTCGTCCTTGCTGAAGATCCAGAACAGGATCGCAGTGAGCACGAGAACCCCGGCCCAGATCTGGGCAGTGGCCTGCCACCCCAAGGCGATCATCACGAAGGGCGCGACGAACTTGGTCACAGCCGCTCCGACATTGCCGACGCCAAAGATACCAAGGGCCGTCCCCTGCTTCTGGGCCGAGAAGAAGCGCGACACATAAGCGACGCCGACCGCGAATGAACCGCCGGCCAGCCCGACTCCCAATGCGGCCACAAGCATCTGCGGATAGGTCGTTGCCCAGCTGAGCAGGAATGTCGCGGCTGCGGCTGCGAGCATGGTCAGGGTATAGACGACGCGACCGCCCAGTCGATCGGTCAGGATGCCAAGCACCAGTCGCACGAGTGATCCGGTCAGGATGGGCATGCCGACCAGAAGGCCGAACTGGGTTTCGCTCAGAGAAAGCTGTTCGCGGATCTGGATCCCGATGATCGAGAAGATCGTCCAGACGGCAAAGCAGATAACGAATGCAAAGGTCGATAGGCTCAGCGCGCGGCTCGATTCCTTCGACGAAGCGGATGTGATGACGGACATGGCTGCTCCGATGGCAAAACTGGTTGCAGTGGGCTGTCGGAAAGCGAGAACGCGGGAATGCATGTCCCAAGAGGACAAGCCGATTACTACGCTTTCGGGGATACCGCGGCTTCGCGGTGTCGATCATGCCGCATCGTTGCGAGCGGGTCGCTGGCGCGCCATTGCACCGGACCATGAGCATTTTGTGACATCTCTGCCGCGCTGCGGCAAGAGTGAGGATCCTGCCCGCGGGCAACTACCTCGATAAAGCAAACCAAGCGCCCATGTTTTGGGCGATTGCCAATATTTCAAGCCATCCTTCTGGACAAACTGCCAAGCGTTTTAGCTGCTCTCAGCCGGTTCAAAGGTGAAGCCGTCAAAGAAGTTGTCGGCGCGCAGGGTCATCTGCCCTTTTTCGGCGGGCACGATGCGATCTTCGTTCAGCGCTCCTTCAAGGCGCATCGAGGCGCCGGGCAAGGCCGCGCCCGCAGATCGGAGATGTTCGCGGTAGAGATCGGTACGGAAATGCGGCATAGCCAGCGACATCGCCTTCTTGGGGTCGATCCCGCGCCGCAGCGCAATATTCCGGGCGAACAGCGCAGCAAGGCTCTTCCAGGGAAAACTCGAGGCACCTGCATTGAAGGCGATGAAGCCCGGCGCCTCGCGCAGCTCCCCTCCAGGTGTCACCATGAGCTTGCCCGTCAACCCGCGCTCGGCCAGTTCCGACGGAAGGTCCAGGTATTCGGCGCGGGAAAGGATCTCGGCTGCCGTGCCGCGATGCGCGGGATCGTCGAGCCAGCGCCCGGTCCGCCACAGGGCACGCATCAGCGAACCGGTCTCGTCCGGACGTGTTTCGGTGAAATCGCGGCGAAGCACCAGCCCCTTTTCAGGTGGCGCCGACCAGATCGCGACCCCCGGCAGCAGTAGGGCGGCAATCCCGCGTTCCACCGCGAAGGATGCCCAGGGTTCGCCCACGCAGAAGGCATCCACCTCGCCCGCAGCCATCGCCTCGGCCATCTTGGGTGGCGGCACGGTAACAAGTTCCAGCGTATCATCGGAAAAGCCGCAGGCCCCCAGCCAATGCGCGACAAGCTCAAGCTGGGTCGAGAAGGTGAAGGGCACGCCAACGCGCAGAACGCCGGGCACGACCTGTCTCAGCGCCTCGCCAGACGATCTGGCATCCGCAAAATCGAAACCATGGCCCAGATCCCGCAGTCGCTCCGCGATCTCGAGGCTGACGGCTATGGCCTGACCGCCATGGGACAGGAACATGACGAGATCAAAGTCCGGGAGATCGGGGCCCAGGCCCAGGGCCTGCCCTATCGGCATCGGGGCCAGCATATGCGCGGCGTCGATCAGCCCTGCGCCCAGCATATCACGACATTGCGCCCAGGCGTTCAGCCGCACGAGGTCGAAGCACAGACCTTCTTCCGCCGCAAAGCCCATCTCCTGACCGATGATCAGCGGGGCCGCGTCGATCAATGGCACATAGCCAAGGCGCAATGTGGTCAACGGCATGTCAAAAGTCCCGCCGCCATGACCAGCTGCTGAGCAATATCGGCCACGCGTTTGCCCTGATCCATCGCCGTCTTGCGCAGCAGCGCATATGCGGCTTCCTCGTCAATGCCGCGCGCTTTCATCAGCACCGCCTTGGCGCGATCGATGATCTTGCGTTCCTCTAGCGCGGCGCGAGTCGCGGCAAGTTCGGTCCGCATCCGTTCGAACATGTGGAAACGCGCAATCGCCGCGTCGATGATCGGCTTGATCCTGTCGGGTCGCAGCCCGTCCACCACATAAGCGGACACCCCCGCCTCGATGGCCGCGCGGGTCAATTGCTCATCCGAGCGATCCACAAACATTGCGACGGGCCGTTCCGTCGGCCCGGAAGCCAAGGCCAGTTCTTCAAGAATATCGCGCGATGGATTTGCGAGATCGATCAACACCACATCGGGGCGAAATTCCGCGATCTGTCTGGCCAGTCCGCTTTCTTCCGAGATGATGCGAATATCGTGGTCACCCACTTCGCGCAGCCCATCGACAATGGGCAGGGCGCGTTCCTTGTCTGGCTCGACAATGACGATTGAAAGACGCTTTTCCATGATCAGTCCAAAGGATCGAACATTTCCCTGCCATCGCGACCGCCCAAAACACAACGCGGCTTTCAGAGCATGTCACGACCCGCGCCCAGTTTGCACGAAATTCAGGCACTACGCGCCATGGTGCCGCAAAACAGACCACTCACCTGCGGTCCCCTGCCCGAGACTCGCCGCTCATGAGGTCTGGAACGATCGTAAGGGGCGTCCTAGATAGGAAAAGGCCCGAACGCAGAAGCACGGCAGGAACATGACGCTTGCACCCGCGGACCCTCGCCCGATGACCTTGCGCGAGCGCGAGGTGAAACGGTTCGTGCGCAGGCGCTATGGCCTGCGCGGCACCTTCGATCTGCACCGCGCAGCAATCGGTTACGACCTGCTGCGCGCACCGCTCAACGTGACCCTGGCACCGATCTTCCTGCTTATCCGGCTGACTTCCGTTTTGCTGCGCTGGATCGGGGCGCGGCGCGCTTCAGTTTGGCTCGGTTCGCGGCGGATCTTCCTGACCTCGGATCTCGCCCGGCAGCTTGATGCGGATCTGAACGGGCTCATGAGGCATCTTGAGGTTATCGGGGCTGCCCCCCACGCAACCGACGCGGCTGTGCAAAGGGCGATTGCGAACCATACCGAGACGCGAAACGCGGTTGCCGAGATCACCACTTCGATACTCGTCCTGCTCGCAGGGCTCTTCCTTTTCGAGCGGGCCACACCGGGGGTCATATCGTTGGCCGCTCCGATTGCCGAGTTCCAGGTGCGCAGCGAGGCGATCGGAAACTTCGTGCTGGGCGACTGGATGGGGCGTCAGTGGTACAGGATGTTTCCCGCCGAAATCCCGACCGGTCGATTGATCTTAACAGGAATCGCCTTGTCGATTGCCGCTTCGATCGTCACGACCTTTGCGGGGCTGATCGCCGATCCGATCCAGTTGATGCTTGGAACCCACCGGCGCAGGCTGATGAGGATGCTTGGCCGGCTCGACCGCCATGACGGTGGCGGGCTCGAGCCCGAGCATGTGCTCGCAAGGATCGGTGACCTCGGCGATCTTGCCTCGACGCTCTGGCGTGCCTTGCGTTAGGCGCCGGCCATTTCGGCGAATGCAAGTGCTTCTGCCGGAGCCATTCCAAGCCCCCCCGCCGAGGAAAGATCGAGGTCAGGGAAGTCGCGCGCAACCAGTTCTTGCAGGGATGCCCCACCATCCATCGCCTCATTGCACAAGGCCTTGATCCGGCTTTGCGCCTCGGGCCGCGGCATGTGGCGGGCCAGGGCGAAGGTGTAGGCTTCCGCATGGATCAGGCCGGTGCCGTCATCCAGCCCGACCGCCATCGCGACGGCATCAGGCGAAATGCGTTCGACCATTTCCTGGGCTAGCCCGATCGACCGACCGGCCGAGACGCATAGCTGCGGCAGGGTCAGCCATTCCACGAACCAGGCGGAACCGTCGCGCTGCTGGCGATGGATGCCGGCCCCTTGGATGGCAGCCGAAAGCGCGGCTGCCTGCCTGGCGAGCGCGACGAGGACGGAAGGACCGACCGGGTTCTGCTTTTGAGGCATGGTCGAGGACCCCCCTGCCCCTTCCAGCCGTATTTCGTTGATACCTGACTGGGTCATCAGGATCATGTCTTCGCCCATCTTGCCCAAGCTCACGGCCAGCCCTGCCATCCATGCGGCGAAGGCCCCGAGCCGGTCGCGTTCCGCGTGCCAACCATGGCCGGGATCAGCCAATCCCAGCGCGTCGGCAAGGGCCGCGCGAACCGCTGGCCCATCTGGCCCCATCGCCGAAAGCGTGCCTGCCGCGCCGCCCAGCGACACCGTCGCGAGCTCGGGCCGCAAGGCGTTCAGCCTATCCCGGTGACGCAGCAGCGGATGCCCCCAGCCTGCCACGACCGCCCCAAAGCTGGTCGGGGTCGCCGCCTGGCCATAGGTCCGCGCGGCCATCGGGAGCCCGGCATGTTCACGCGCCAACCCGCCGAGAGCCGCAATCAGCCGGCCAAGGCGTTCATCCCAGATCTCGGTCACGCGACGCAAACGCAGGGCAAGCGCCGTCTCCATGATATCCTGGCTGGTCGCGCCCCAATGCAGGAATTGCGCGTGTTCCGGCGCCTGCATGGCCTTGCGGAATGCCGCAACAAGGCCAGGCACGGGAACGCCATTGGTCGCCGTCTCGGACCCCAGCGCGGCCGGGTCGATCTGCACTTCGCGCGATGAGCGGTCGATGAAGGCCGCAGCCGTCTGCGGGATCAGGCCGATCTGCCCCTGCACGCGCGCCAACGCGCCTTCGACCAGCAACATGGCGCGGATCTCGGCGCTGTCGGTGAAAAGTGCAGCGGTCGCGTCATCTGCAAATAGATTGCGGTAAATGGCGCTGTCGGCGGCGGATGCGGGCATGAAACGGCTTTCTTCTTGTTGAAAGGCCCGGGGCTTTCCCCCGGACCTGCATGATAATCGTCACGCGGTTAAGATTCGAGGGCTCAAGCCACCTCGGGAACCCGCAATCCCAGGATCTCGCGCGCTTGCATCCAGTTGGCGACGGGGCGGTCGTATTTCCTGCAAAGCTCGACCGCACGCTGGACCAGGGCGGCATTCGACGGTGCGAGCCTGTCCCGGTCGATGCGCACATTATCCTCAAGCCCCGTCCGGGCGTGTCCTCCGGCTGAGATGGCCCATTCGTTGAGCACGATCTGGTTCGCCCCGATCCCGGCCGCGCACCAGGGCGCGTCATCACCAAAGAGACGCTTCACAGTATGGATGTAGTAATCGAAAACGTCGCGATCGACGGGCATGGCGTTCTTCACGCCCATGACGAACTGGACATAGGGGCGATCCTTCAGCCTGCCGTCCCGATGCATCTGGGCGGCCTGCAGGATATGGCTCAGGTCAAATGCCTCGATTTCCGGAAGGACACCGTATTTCAGCATCTCGGAAGCCAGCCAGTCGACAAGATCCGGCGGGTTTTCATAGACACGGGTCGGGAAGTTGTTCGATCCGACCGATAGCGAGGCCATGTCAGGCGAAAGCGGCAACATGCCTCCGCGTGTCTGTCCTGCGCCTGACCTTCCTCCGGTCGAAAGCTGGACGATCATTCCCGGACAGTGCTTCTCCAGGCCTTCCTTCAGACGGGCGAAGCGTTCGGGGTCCGAACTCGGCTTGCCCTCGTCGTCGCGCACGTGGCAATGGGCGATCGTCGCCCCGGCCTCGAATGCTTCGTGGGTGGATTCGATCTGCTCCACCACGGTGATGGGCACCGCCGGGTTGTTTTCCTTGGTTGGAAGCGAGCCGGTGATGGCCACGCAGATGATGCAGGGCCGGTTTGAAAGATCGCCCATCTTTTCCTCACATGTCGAAGAACACGGTTTCGTTTTCGCCCTGTAGAATGACGTCGAAGCGATATGTTCCGTCGGCCGTCTTCTTTGCGACAAGGGTTTTCACCCGCTCGCGATGCTCGATGCGCTGCAAGACCGGGCAGGATTCGTTTTCCTCATCCTCGAAATAGATCCGGGTCTGCAGGCCAAGGTTGATCCCGCGGGCCACGACCCACAGCGCGATATGGGGCGCCATCGCCCGTCCGTCGGGGAAGGGAACGCGCCCCGGCTTGACGGTTTTCAGGGTCCATTCGCCGGTTTCGAAATCGGCGATGATGCGTGCCCAGCCCGTCACATTGGGATCGGCCGCGCCGCGCGGGTCGTTGCCCGGATAGATCCCTTGACCATCGGCTTGCCAAGTTTCGATCAGCGCGTCGCGCAGGATCATCCCCGCTCCGTCCTGAACCGTGCCGATGATGGTGATTTCTTCGCCCTTCGCGCCCGGCAGGACAGGGCTTTCGCCCAGGTCGACCGGGTAGATGCCGCCAATGCCCAGCTTGTTTGGCGTCAATCCGATATGAACATAGGGGCCAGCCGTCTGCGAAGGGGATTCCTTCAGATAATCCAGTTCCTGCATTACAATCCCTCCTTACGGTTTTCGAAGAACGACTGGCGGCGGCCGCGCAGGACGATGTCGAACTTGTAGGCCAGGCAATCCATCGGAATCGCGCGATTCATATCAAGCGGCGCGACCAGCGCCTGGATTGCGCGATCCTGCCCGATCGTGTTGACGATAGGGCAGCGCTTGATCAGCGGATCACCCTCGAAATACATCTGCGAGATCAGGCGTTGGCCGAAACCCGACCCGAAGACCGAGATATGGATGTGCATCGGCCGCCAGTCATTGACGCGGTTCGGCCAGGGGTAGGCGCCCGGACGCACGGTCAGGAACTCGTACGAGCCGTCCGGCCCGCTGATCGTGCGACCGCAGCCGCCGAAATTCGGATCAAGCGGGGCCGCATAGTTGTCCTTCTTGTGGCGGTAACGGCCGCCCGCATTTGCCTGCCAGATCTCGACCAGCACATTCGGTACACCCCGACCGGATTCGTCCAGCACCCGCCCATGCATGATGATCCGCTCGCCAATGGCGGGCTCACCGGTGA
This sequence comes from Paracoccus sp. MBLB3053, assembly GCF_031822435.1. Lineage (NCBI taxonomy): Bacteria > Pseudomonadati > Pseudomonadota > Alphaproteobacteria > Rhodobacterales > Paracoccaceae > Paracoccus > Paracoccus aurantius. The sequence continues at coordinate 424,143 of NZ_JAVQLW010000002.1, forward strand.
AGTTCATGATCAGGTTGTTATCGAGCTCGCCAATCATGGAATGGCCGAAGGCGGGGCCGGTTTCCTCGGAAAGGGTCGAGCCCATTGCGACCAGCGGCCGGAACGGCGCCCGGGTCATCGAGGTCTTGTAGCCCGGCGTGTAGGCAGCGGGATGCCAGTCGCGATCGCGAAAGAACAGCGGGCCGCGATCAAATTGGTTGCTGAGGGTCATCGCTTGCTCTCCATTTCCGCGAATGTCTCCTTGGCGATCTTGATGGCGTGGTTCGCGCGCGGCACGCCGGCATAGATGGCGACGTGCAGAAGTGCTTCCAGCACATCTTCCTTACTGGCACCGGTATTGGCCGTGGCGCGCACATGCATTGCCAATTCGTGGTCATTGCCCAGCCCGGCAAGCAGCGCGATGGTCAGCATCGAGCGTTCGCGCGCCGTGATCGTGTCGCGCGACCAGACAGAACCCCAGGCTGCTTCGGTGATCAGGCTCTGGAAGGGTTCGTCAAAGGCAGTCTTGTTCGCCTCTGCACGATCCACATGGGCGTCGCCAAGCACGCGCCTGCGGGTGGCCATACCCTGATCGAATCGTTCGTTCATGCTGAATGTTCCTTGAGAAATCGCCCGAGAAGCGCCGCAAAAGCGGCAGGCTGTTCGACACAGGGCAAGTGGCCTGCATCGGGGATGACGTGGAAGGTTGCACCAGCGACCAGATCAGCCGTCGCCTTGACCAGTTCCGCCGGAGACGATCCGTCCTGCTCGCCTGCAATCACCATCGCGGGCAGCGAAATCCTCGTTGCCGCATCGGTCAGTTCGGCGGCGGACAATGCGTGGCATGCCGCAATATAGCCGCTCGCCGATGTCCGCGCGACCATGTTGCGCCAGATTGCCAGCTCGGGCTGCGCACGAAATTTCGGCGCAAACCACCGCTGCATGACAAGATCGACGATCGAACCGAGCCCGCCGGAACGAATGGCTGCGATCCGCTCGTCCCAGCTTTGCTGCGTGCCCATCTTGACCGCGGTGTTGGCAAGCACGACAGCACCGACGAGATCCGCCCGGCGCGACGAGATGATCTGTGCGATCATCCCGCCGATCGACAGGCCCACGAATACGACCTGCTTCAGACCGAGATGTTCGATCAACGCGGCAGCGTCATCGGCCAGATCCTCGACCCGGAATTCGCCGCCCTCATCCGAAAGCCCATGACCCCGCTTGTCAAAGCGGACGGCGCGGATACCCGGCATTTCCGCCAAGAGCGGGTCCCAAAGTCGCAAGTCGGTCCCCAGCGAGTTCGCAAAAACCACGACCGGTCCATCCGCCGGTCCATCGATCCGGTAATGCATTGCGCCCCAAGGGCGGTTCAATACTTGCATGCTGTTCTCCCTCGTTCATAATTTCGCATAACCGTCCGGGTTTGAATAATGCAAAATCGACCAAAATGAATAACCGTTCTGCTATGCATCCGTCCATAAAACTGCGCCATATCCGCGCATTTCTGGACATAGCCGCCGAAGGTGGGCTTTCCCCGGTCGCCCGGGCGCAGGGCATTACCCAACCTGCCCTGTCCCGGACATTGGCCGAGCTTGAAACCTTGCTGGAACAACAGCTTTTCCTGCGACAGGGCCGTCGCCTTGCACTCACCGAGTCGGGCGCGCTGTTTCGTCGTCATGCGCTCGCCGCCATCCAGGCGCTTGAGGCGGGCGCAAGCGCCATGCGGCCAGGCGCAGCGGGGGTTCTGCGGGTCGGCGTCTTGCCGACAGTGGCGACGCGCTTCCTGCCTCAGGTGGTGCTCCGCCTGCGCGAATTGCGCCCCGAGATCGTGTTGGCCGCGGAAACCGGCCCCCATTTCCACCTGATGCGGCTGTTGCGCGACGGGGCGGTCGATCTGGTCGTCGGTCGCTTGCCGGGAGCCTCGGAAATGTCCGGACTGAGCTTCGATCACCTCTACGAGGACGAGGTGATCCTGGTCGCCCGAAGCGGCCATCCAGCCCGCGGTCGTCCGGCGACAGAAGCGCTGGCAAGATCGCCCGTGATCCTGCCACCGGCCACCGCGCTGATCCGTCCTATTGTCGAGGACTATCTGGCAGCGCACGGGTTGAACGGGGTAAGACCGCTGGTCGAGACGGTTTCCCTGGCCCTTGGGCGGGGGATCTGCCTTGGCTCGGACGCGCTTTGGTTCATCTCGCGCGGCGTGGTGTTGTACGAGCTTGATCGCGGCGAGCTGATCGATTTTCCGACCGGCGCAAGATTTCTGTCGGGAGCGGTCGGCATGACACGACGCCAGGAAAGCCGCGCGCCGGGGCTGGTCGAATTCGAACAAATCGCGCGAGAGGTCGTCCGGAATGCGGACCAATCCCTGCCCGTGCCCGACGCAAGGCGCCCACGCAATCCGGGCGAGACGCCATGACCCGCACGTCAGCGACCACCATTCCGCATTACTACCTTTATGGCGATCAGGACCGTGACGTCGAACTCGACTTCCTGCATGTCGAACCGATCCTGGATCGCAGCGGACCGCATGGCTGGCGCATTCGCCCGCATGCCCATCCGGATCACCTGCAGATCATGCTCATCCATCATGGCGGAGGCGTACTCAGCTATGAGGACCAGAGGCGACAGATCCCCGTGCCTGCGGTTCTGATCCTGCCGGCGGGTTGCGTGCATCAATTCGAATTCGATGCCGGGACGGACGGCTATGTCGTGACGGCGGCGCTAGGCTGGTTGAACGCGGCAACGGCTGCCGATCCCGCCCTTGCTGAAACCGTCACCCGTCCCGCGGTCCTCGCCTTGGAAGGGTCCGGCGTGGACGTTTCGTCGACGATAGAGACATTCGACTGGCTTTTGCGCGAATTCGTCTGGTCCGCGCCAGGCCGTCGCTCGGCGATCATGGGGTTGTTCCTGCGCCTTCTGGTGATCGTCCTGCGACTGGGGATCAGTCATCGGGACTCCGGCCCGGCCCCGGGCGACCGTGACCAGGATCTGCTCATTCGCTATCGTGGATTGATGGAGCGGCACTATCGCAATCAAAGATCTCCGTCGTTCTACGCGCGCCAGCTTGCCGTCACGACCGCACGCCTGAACGCCGCGTGCAAGTTAAAGGCTGGACGAACGGCCAGCGAGATCCTGCACGAACGCATCCTGCTCGAGGCGAAGCGCTGCCTTCTCTATACCGAAAACAGCGTTACACAGATCGCCCACATGACGGGCTTCGACGATCCGGCCTATTTCAACCGCTTCTTTGCTCGGCGAACCGGGGTTTCGCCTGGCGTCTACCGGAAACAGGGCGGGACCGATGGCTGACGATTTGTCCAAGTTTTTCGACGACGGGTCCATTTTTTCCTGGGCTCTGCCGCGCCATTTTGTCGCGGATCGAAAGCGGGCATCAATACGTCCGCGTAGGAGGAAAACCCATGCGCCATCAGGTTTGCATCATTGGCGGCGGCCCTTCCGGCTTGCTGCTTTCCCTGCTTTTGCGTCGCGCCGGAATCGACGCGGTCGTGCTCGAACGACGTTCGAGAAGCTATGTCCTTTCGCGTATCCGCGCCGGCGTCCTTGAACAGGGGTTGTGCGATATCCTGCGCGAAGCGGGCGTGGGCGCACGGATGGATGCCGAAGGATTTGTCCATGACGGCACCATCATTACTGCCCATGGTACGACGGTGCACATCGATTTCAAGAAGCTGACGGGCAAATCCGTCATGATCTACGGCCAGACCGAGGTCACGCATGATCTCTATGACGCGCTGGACCGGATCGACGCCCCCATCTTCCACGAAGCCGAGGATGTCGCGATCCACGACGCCAATGGCGACGCGCCCTACGTGACGTTTACCCATGACGGCAAGAACCAGCGGATTGAGTGCGACTATATCGCAGGTTGCGACGGCTTTCACGGCGTCAGCCGCCGTTCGATTCCGGATGCCGTCCGCCGTGAATTTGAGCATGTCTATCCCTTCGGATGGCTCGGCATCTTGTCGGAAACACCCCCTGTCACGGATGAACTGGTCTATTCCGGTCATGAACGCGGCTTCGCGCTATGTTCGATGCGGAACGCCAATCTCAGCCGACATTACCTGCAGGTCCCGCTAACCGACCAGCCCGAGGACTGGAGCGACGAGGCATTCTGGGCAGAACTCAAGCTCCGATTGCCGCCGCATCTGGCCGAGGTGCTGGTAACGGGCCCCTCGATCGAAAAAAGCATTGCACCGCTACGCAGCTTCATTTCCGAACCCATGAGCTGGGGTCGGATTTTCCTTGCAGGCGACGCGGCCCATATCGTCCCACCGACCGGGGCAAAGGGGCTCAATCTCGCGGCCTCGGACGTCTACTACCTTTCTCGCGCGCTCATTTCCCATTTTGGCGGCGACGGTCAGCCGTTGCGCGACTATTCCGCAACGGCGCTCGCCCGTGTCTGGAAGGCATCGCGCTTTTCATGGTCCATGACGCGCATGCTGCACGAATTCCCGTCCGAAGGTGATTTCCTCGCGAAAATGCAGGCGGCCGAAGTCGACTACCTCGCGCATTCCCCCGCGGCCCAGACCGCGCTTGCAGAGAACTATGTCGGCCTGCCCTATTGACAGAAAAACGCCCGGTCGATGACCGGGCGTTTCCTTGATCAGCCCTTGCGGCTCTTGGGCGAATAGCTTCCCTTGGCGCCGTCGGGTTTGCGCTTGGAGGCAGGCTTGGCCCAGGCCGCCTTGCCCGCAGGTGCCTTTGTCGGCTTGCCTTTCGCGCGCACCGCCCCATCTGCACTGCGCTTTGACGATTTGTCGGCTGCACTCCAGCGCGCCTTGCGGGGCGCGGATGCATCCTCCGCCTTCGGCTTATCGTCGCGGCGATATTCGCGCCGTTCGTCGGACGCGCGGTCTTCATAGGAAGCGTCGGGGCGCTTCTTGGGATAACCCTTCTTTGCGGGTGCTGCCCGGCGCGGCGCCGGGACGTCGCCGCCGCGCTCGAAATTGGGCATACCTTGCTGGCGAAGCATCATCAGCCCTTCTTCCAGCTCGACCGCCTCGCCAAACTTGTCGGCGCTGTCCTCGGCGATCTGAACGAAGCTTTCGTGCTCGCGGATCTTGATCGCACCCACGACGTCCTTGTTCACGCCGCCTGCCTCACAGATCTTCGGCAGGAGCCAGCGTGCCTCGGCGCGACCGGAATAGCCGACGCTCAGTGAGAACCAGACCGCGTTGCCGAATTCGCGCGGCGCACGCGGGGCCGTGGCGGCAGGCCGATCCTGAAGCACGGTCAGTTCTTCGGGCGCAGGACGTCCTTCGCGCCAGAGCCGGATGAAGGCCGAAGCGACCTGTTCCGCGCCAAAGCGGGCGATCAGGTCATGGGCCAAGGAGGCATCATCCTCAACGCGTTCCTGCAGCGCGGGATGATCGAGCATCCGCGCGTCGTCCTTGGCACGCACATCATCCGCCGAAGGGGCGCCAGACCATTCAGCCTCGAGCTTCGCGAATTTCAGAAGACGCTGCGCCTTCTTGTATTCCGACGAGGCCACGATCAGCGCAGAGACGCCCTTCGATCCAGCCCGCCCCGTTCGACCGGAGCGGTGCAACAATGTTTCCGAATTGGTGGGCAGGTCGGCATGGATCACCAGTTCCAGACCGGGCAGGTCGATGCCGCGCGCCGCAACGTCGGTCGCGATGCAGACCTGGGCGCGGCCATCGCGGAGCGCTTGAAGCGCATGGCTGCGTTCCTGCTGGCTGAGTTCGCCCGACAGCGCCACCACCTTGAAGCCGCGATTGCCCATGCGCGCCAGAAGATGGTTCACATTGGCGCGGGTCTTGCAGAAGATGATTGCCGTGCGGGCGTCATAAAGACGCAGCAGGTTGAAGATTGCCGGCTCGCGATCGCGCGCCTGAACGCTGATCGCGCGATATTCGATATCGCCGTGCTGGCGCGCTTCGCCCTGGGCCACGATGCGCAGCGCGTCCTTCTGGAAGTCCTTCGCCAGCTTTTCGATCGCGGGAGAGACGGTCGCCGAGAACATCAGCGTGCGGCGCTCGGCCGGCGCGGATTCAAGGATGAACTCCAGATCCTCGCGGAATCCGAGATCCAGCATCTCGTCGGCCTCGTCCAGCACTGCAGCGCGCAGGCCGGACAGATCAAGGCTGCCGCGCTCGATATGGTCGCGCAGACGACCCGGCGTGCCCACCACGATATGCGGGCCACGATCCAGCGCGCGACGCTCGTTGCGGTAATCCATCCCGCCCACACAGGTCGCGATCTGGGCACCAGCCTCACCATAGAGCCAGGCCAGTTCACGCGCGACCTGAAGCGCCAGTTCGCGCGTCGGCGCGATCGCGAGGCCCAGCGGCGCATCCGCCGGCATCAGAAGGTCGCCACCCTGAAGGATGTCCGGGGCGACGGCGAGTCCGAAGGCAACGGTCTTGCCCGATCCGGTCTGTGCCGAGACCAGCATGTCCCGGCCCGCCGCATCGGCTGCCAGAACGGCTTCTTGAACGGAGGTAAGGCTGGCATAGCCCTTGGCTGCCAGCGCCGCGGCCAGAGGCGCGGCAATATTCAGATCTGTCATTTCTTCGCCAGAAAAAGGGGGTGCCGAACACCCGATGAGCGGCACCAGACCCTTCGCGACAGGAATGCCAATACCCGCCGCTCCGGACACGCGGAGCCAAAGGCTGGCTCCTTATAGAGGTCCCGAGCACAAGTAAAGAAGGAAGTCGCGATCAACCCGCTTCGCGAAGACCGACCCCGACATTGTCGATCAGTCTGACACCGTCCAGCCAGATCGCCACAAGCAACCGCGCGGGATGCCCAGGCCGTGGTTCACCCAGGGTTTCCGCATCGCGAAGCTCCAGATATTCCAGCGGCCCCAACCCGGCCTCGGCCAGGCGCGTGCGGGCGGCGGCCAGCACCGGTTCTGTCGGCTCACCGGCCTCGATCTGGCTAGATGCCGCGAAAAGAGTGGCAGGGAGCGCGGCGGCAAGGCGACGCGCCTGGGGGGAAAGCCGCAGGTTGCGGGACGAAAGCGCGAGACCGTCCGCGTCTCTCACGCTGGGGCACGCGGCGATCTCGACCGGCATCTTCAGATCGTTCACCATGCGACGCACAAGTTGCAACTGCTGCCAGTCTTTCTGGCCGAAATAGGCCCTGTCGGCGCGGGTCATGTTCAGCAAAAGCGCGACCACCGTTGCCACGCCGTCGAAATGTCCGGGGCGATGCACGCCTTCCAGCGGCGCGCTTATCCCGCCGACGGACACGATTGTCGTATGACTGGAAGGATAGACCTCGGCCGCATCGGGGACGAAAAGTGCGTCGACAAGCAGTGGCCCCAGCAATTCGGCGTCGGCAGCCTCGGTCCTCGGGTATTTCGCGAAGTCGTCAGGGTTGTTGAACTGGCGCGGATTGACGAACAGCGTGACGATGACCCGGTCGCATTGCGCCTTGGCGGCCGTGACAAGGCTCAGATGCCCGTCATGCAGCGCACCCATGGTCGGGACCACCCCGATGATCTCGCCCTCGGCCTTCCATGCGTCGATGCGCGATCCCAGCTCGGAAAGGGTGCGAACGATCGGTGCGCTCATCACAAGTTTCCCTCATCTGCGAAGCTGTGTTCAGGCGCGGGAAAGCGACGCGAGCGCACCTCTTCGGCGTAGAACGCGATGGCCGCGCTGGCCTCCCTGCCCTGTTCGGCAAAGCGCTTCACGAATTTCGGCCGAAAATCCGAGAACATGCCCAGCATGTCATCGACCACCAGCACCTGCCCATCGCACAGGACCCCGGCGCCGATACCGATCGTCGGCACCGCGATGTCACGGGTGATCCGGGCCCCCAAGCTTTCGGGCAGCTTTTCCAGAACGACGGCAAATGCTCCGGCATCCGCCAGCGCGGCAGCATCCGCCGCGACGCGATCGCCATCCTCGCCCCGGCCTTGAACCTTGTATCCGCCAAGTGCATTCACTGACTGGGGGGTGAGCCCGACATGGCCCATCACCGGGATGCCCCGCCTGACCAGATAGGAGACGGTTTCGGCCATGTGTTGCCCCCCCTCCAGCTTCACGGCCTGGCATTCGGTCTCGGCCATCAGCCGGGCCGCGTTGCGAAATGCCTGCTCGGGACTTTCTTCGTAACTGCCGAACGGCAGGTCGACGACAAGGCAGGAATGCGAAACGCCCCGCGCCACGGCCTTGCCATGAAGGATCATCATTTCCATCGTGACACCGATGGTCGAGGCAAGGCCGTGCAGAACCATTCCGACGCTATCCCCGACAAGGATCAGGTCGCAGGACGCATCCACCAGCTTGGCCATGGGCGTCGTATATGCGGTCAGGCAGGCGACGGGCGTGCCGCCCTTGCGCGCGCGAATGGCACTTGGGGTCAGGCGGATCTGCCGTTCTGGCGTGGCGCTCATCCTCTTCCTCCTCTGCCGGTGTCCGGCGGATGAAACACGAAATTGACGCCATGTGGCCGGGAACGGCCGTTCGTGCAACCCCGTTTGTGGCTGGAAAGATCGCTTCAGCGGTCAGCCGGGACAGGATGAGACCTGGCCTCAGCCCCCCGGCTGAGATTTCGCCAGATGGTAGGCCGGTGCCGTGCTGTCGAAACCGATGATCCGCTCGCCTGCGGCAAAGGCTTCGACGAGATCGCGGCGCAGGTCCATCCGAGCGGTCAGCGCAGCCGCCGGATCGGTCAGCAGCAGGCCGTCGATATCGGCGGGAATGGGCAGACGGCGAGTTTCCGCGATCCGGGGCACAGGCCGACCGGTCGCGCGCGCCACGACTGCGGGACTATCGAGCTGCCAGTCCAGCATCAGCCGATCCGAGGGCAATCCCGCATTGATGCCTTCCATCGTCCCATAATAGTTTTCAAGATATGTGCCCGACGTGCCACCAAGAACGCGCACGTTCAGCCCGGCATTGATCGCCCGAATGGGATCATAGGTCCACCGCACGAGCGTGATGCCCTTCGCCAGGCACCAATCGCGTTGAAACCATTTCAGGCGACTGCCCAGTCGAAGCCCACGCGCCTCTGGCAGGACGGCAAGCCGATGGGAATGCTGGACACCGGGCAAGGCGCTCGGGAAGGCGAAAAGGAATGCGAGCATCCGGTCTTCGGCAAAAGCCCCTGCGACCAACCCGCCCTCGTGCTGGATCGCCAGCATCAGGTCAGCGTTGTCCGCAGGATCGTCCTGCCCCCAGACCGCGCGCTGCAGGTCTTCGGAGTCCCTGAGTTCCGCCAGCGAGGCCAGTTCGCGGATTGTCACATCGGTCATCGCCGGAATTCCTCGACCTGACCCGAGACCGTGCCCAGATATTCCCGATCCAGAGTGACACCCAAGCCCGCGCAAGCTTTCGGAACGGGCATCAAGCCGCTTTCTGCTTCAAGCGGCTGTTCAATAATATCCCTTTTGAAATATCGGCTTGCGGATGATGTATCACCTGGTTTCGAGAAGTTCGCGAGCGTTGCAAGATGGATATTCTGGGCCCGCCCGATCCCCGATTCCAGCATGCCCCCGCACCAGACCGGAACATCGAATGCGGCGCATAGGTCATGGATCGCCCGGGCCTGCGCAAACCCGCCCACGCGCCCGACCTTGATATTGACGACCCGCGCCGCGCCTGCAACCAGCGCCTTGCGGGCATCGACCGCCGAACGGATGCTTTCATCCAGGCAGATCGCAGTCACCAGATGGGCCTGAACTGTCGCGTGGTCGTGAATATCATCAAAGGCAAGCGGCTGCTCGATATAGTCGAGATCGAACCGGTCCATGGACTTGAGCAGCGGCAGATCACCCAGCCGGTAATCGGTATTGGCATCGACCGTCAGATGCGTATCGGGGAAGGCGCCGCGCACAGCCTTGAGCATTTGCAGGTCATGGCCGCGCTTGATCTTGAGCTTGATGCGACGATAGCCTGCATCCACCGCCGCACCGACACGCTCGAGCGTGGTCGGAATATCGGCTATTCCCAGGCTTACACCCACCTGGACCGCATCGCGCACGCCACCCAAAGCGGTGCAAAGCGGGATGTTCAGCGCCTTGCTCCAAAGATCCCAGAACGCCATTTCGACCATGGCCTTGCTCATCCGATGGCCCCGCCACGGGTCCAGAATCGCGGCCAGTTCTGCGGGGCTCGCGAAGCTTTGGCCGAGAATGCGCGGCAAGACCACCTCGCGCAGGAAGGCAAGGCCGCCAGCCTGAGTTTCCTCGAGATAATCTGGCCACAGGTCCATCACACCTTCGCCATAGCCTTCCAGCCCTTCTCCGCGCAGGGTCAGCAACGGGAAGACCTTTTCGGTCATGGTCCCAGTCGAAATGACGAAAGGCGTCAGCAATGGCAGGCGGACGATACGAATTTCGGCCGCGTCGATACGGATGCCGGGAAACAGGGTCGGGGTCATGGCAGGCTCGCTTAAAGGGCGCTCGCAAACTGCGGTGAAACCTGCGGCTTAGCAACCCGTTCCCATTATCTTCCTGCCTTGACGCGATCAGCGCAGCGCGCGCGACACGACGCCTGCGGCCCAGCGATCCGCCGCCGCACCGAAGCAGTCGTGAAGCGAATCTACCGCGATCACGCTGCCCAGCCCAAGACGGCCAAGCAGCGATAGACCCGGCAACGGACCGGCTCGGCCGATGACACCTCCATCGGGCCGCAGCTTGACGCCGAGCTTCGGCCCGATCGCCGTAAGGTCGCCGGAATCGCGCAGGGCCGCGATGAGCGGATCGGTCATCTGCCCGAGTTGCGGCGTCGGCAGGACGGCATCGACGATCGCGACCACTCGGGCGGTTTCATCCTCTTCGACCAGTTGCCATCCATCCCGCGTCATCAGGATATCGGGATCGTTCGCAGCCCGCAGATCGACGCGTCCCGCCTCGACCAGCGTCAGTAGCTCGGTCATCGTCGAAAGCGGGGGACCGTAGGAATATCGTTTGAGCCCTTCGTCGAAGGCGATCAACGCGCTGATTGTTCCTGGCCTAGGCGCGGAAGGATTGTAGACCTCCCGCAATTCGTTTTGCCATTTCCGCCAGATCTGCCCGATCGTGTAACCGATATCGGGCGGGGTTTCACCCGCCGCCATCGCTATTCCGGCCCTCAGCACATCGACCGGGCCGCGGACCTCCTGTTCTCCCGGCGCGTTTTGCTCGCAGGCCAGCCAAGACCGGATCTCGTGCTCGGACAGATCGACAGATTGGCTTTCCAGGACGCGGATAACGGGCGGAACAATCGCTTCGCAAAGGGCCTCAATCGCACCCTCTCCAGGAAGATCGATGGCCCGACGAAGGGCTGCGCAAAAGGAACCCGTTTCCTCACGACTCGGGGCGAAGCGAGCATCGATCGCCAAGGTCTCAGGCTTCGGATAGGGCGGAAGACCGTTCAGAGAAAACGGCAGGATACGCAGTGGTTCGCGCCCGGAGGGCAGGTATTCGCCGTCGCGAAACTTCCCGCCCTGGCCCAGCGTCAGCAACCTGATCGCATCCAGGGTTGCAAGCCCCATGCCACGCACGGCGACAACCTTCCCAGCCCAGCCTGACGCAGCATCCAAAAGCTCATGATCGGGATAGACGGAAACCACATCTCGGACACCGCATCTTGCGTGCTCATGCCATTTGGCAAGCTGCTGGTCCGGCGCAGTCGCCGGCTGGCCCTGCGCCAGAAGCACCTCGTCATAGGGTCCATGACGGGCGCCTGCTGCTCTTATCCACCAGCCGTCCGCCGCATCCCGCAGCAATTGATCCGCGGCCAGCTGATGCTGCGAGATCGTCACCCCCGCTTGGCCAGCTTCCACGAGATTGGCGAACCGCCCGGTCAGATAACTGCCAAGTTGGGCGCGGGACGGATAGGTTTCCATAGCCTTCTTATCTTGCCCCAACCACTCGGCGAGGCTCGGGAAATTTCGAGGTGGAGAAGGCAGATCGACGGCGCGAAGCGGCAGGTTCAACAGGTTGAGAGAGTTCTGCGAAGGACTGAAATTCGGCCCGGCACCGGGACAGGGGCGTGGATCGAACAGATCCAGCGTGACCGAAATCCCGTCCGTAAGGGTTGCGAAAAGCGCCTCGATCGCGCCGAGCCCGCGTGGGCCCATGCCGATGACCGCGATCCGGATGTCTTGAACCATGTCCCGCCTTTCGCTGACCCTCTTTCAGGAACCCCGAACCCCGGCATCGGTTGCAGCACCGAATTCATCGGCCGGAACGGCAGGCGATTCGAACAGGCCGGTCGCCAGCTTGTCGGTTGCCTTGTCATGGGTCAGGACCGACAGGACGCCGTTGGGTTCAAGCACAGCATAGCGCACTTCGGCCAGATCGGTGACGCCCTTGTCGCGCAGCTTCAGGTGCAGCTCGGAAAGGCCGATCCCCTGACTGCGGATCTTGTGCAGATGTACCTGCCCGTTGGTCACGACGATTTGCGGACGACCTTCGAAGAAGTTGCTGAGCCGGTCCGATCGCTGAATGGCCAGGTCGATGAACTTGTTGAACAGCACCACAAGAAGGATCGCGGCCATGGCCGGCAAAAGCGGGACGTCCGGGTAGAACAGGGAATCTCCGACCGCCGAGCCAATGGCGATAACCAGAAGGAATTCCACGATCGAAAGCTGGGCGACACTGCGCCCACCAATCCATCGCAACAATGACAACGTGTAGAAATAGATGATGACCGTGCGAAACAGGATCTCGACCATGAAGGTCAGGTCTTGGTCGCCCAGGAAGATCCGCGTCAGTTCCGCCAGCATGATCACACTCCTTACGGCAGATCAGGAACGCCCATCCCCACGATCCGGGTTCCGCTGGCGCGTAAATCAGGCTACAGGTTGCGCATGCTTGTCGATCCGAAAAATCCCTTCTTCGATCCTCTCTGGGTTCGCCTTCTTTGCGTTCTGGCGCCGCTTGGCTGGGCGGGCGTGGAATTCGCCAATGATTCCCACCTTTGGGCAGCGGCTTTCGCCGCGGCCGGGCTTTACTTGGCATATGCGCTTTTCGTGCAGCGCCGCCGCCCCTAGCCTTTTCCCTCGGCCTCGCGTCGCAAGAGTTCGCGCTTGCGCTCGACACCCCAGCGATAGCCCGAAATCGAACCTCCGGTCCTGACCACGCGGTGGCAGGGAATCGCCACGGCAATCTTGTTTGCGGCGCAGGCTCCAGCCACGGCGCGGACCGCGTCGGGGGACCCAATGCGGCCGGCGAGTTCGGCGTAGCTGACCGTCTTGCCGGGTGCGATATTGCGCAATGCGTTCCAGACGCGCTGCTGGAAGGCTGTGCCGCGAATGTCCAGCGGCAAGTCGAGCCCGATCTGCGGGGCCTCGATGAACCCCACGACTTTCGCGACCAGATCTTCGAACCCCGGATCATCGCCAATCAGAAGGGCGTTCGGAAATCGGGCCTGCAGCTCGGTCAGAAGCGGTTCGGGGTCATCCCCAAGCGAAATGGCGCATACACCCTTGTCGGTGCAGGCCACCAACAGCGCTCCGAGGCTGCATTGGGCCAGCGCAAAGCGAATCTCCGCGTCCTTGCCCCCTTTGCGATAGGTGGTCGGCGTCATCCCCAGCATCCCTGTCGAATCCTCGTAAAACCGGCTGCTTGAACCGAACCCCGCCTCATGAATGGCCGCGGTGATGCTTTGCCCTCCGGTCAGCCCTTGTCGCAGCAAACCTGCGCGATGGGCGCGGGCATATGCCGCCGGAGTTGTCCCGGTCAACGCCTTGAACTGCCGATGAAAGTGAAATGGGCTCAATCCGATGCGTCGAGCGAGTTCCTCGGTCCCGGGCGGAGTTTCGGCCGCTTCGATCATCCTGCATGCCGCAGCAATCAGGACCGCATTCGCCTCGGCCGAGGACTGCCCCCGCGGATTGCAGCGCAGGCACGGCCGAAACCCCTTTCTCTCGGCCTCATCCCCATTGGGAAAGAAGACCACATTCTCGGGTCGGGCCCGGCGCGACGGGCATGACGGCCGACAATATACACCGGTCGTTCGGACCGCATAGACGAAACTTCCGTCGGCCTTCGCATCGCGCGCGATGACAGCCTGCCAGCGGGGGTCATGGACGGTTCTTTGATCCTCTTGCATCAGCATGCTATAGCACCTTCCAATTCGTGATGGGCAAAGCATGTACCTTTCCGAGGATCTTCACGCTCCGCCACTTGCTGTCAAATTCCGGGCAGAAGGGGCCGTCAACGGTCACCGACCGGGCATTGGGCGGCAATCTGGGCCAAAGCTCGACAGGCTCGGAACCGGTCGAGCGCCTATCCGCTTAACATTCGAGAACAAGGACGACCGGCGCAAGCCGCTTCCCGAACCAACGGCCGTACATCTGCGCGCCACCGGAAAAGGACAGAAATATTGAAGGATAATCCCAAGGAATTCGAAGCTTTGGATCTTGATGCTCATGCATTCTTTTTCGATTTCGACGGCACGCTTGCCGATATTGCCCTGCATCCTCGGGATGTGTTCCTGACCACCGAACTGCGCCGGAGCATTCTTTCGCTCAGCCTCCGGACCGGAGGAGCCGTTGCCATCATTACCGGACGGAATCGGGCTGAGATCCACCCCCATCTAGGCGAGGAGCTGCCCGTCGCCGGCCTGCACGGTGTCGACTTTCCTGCAGACGCGGAGGGCAGCGCAGCGAACTCCGACGCCGAGCGCAGGATCTTGGCAGTCCGGCCGCTGCTGCCTGCGCTGGCCGAGCTGGTCAAGGCCCACCCCGGTGCGCTGCTCGAAGACAAGGGCCAGGGATTGGCCCTGCACTGGCGCGGGGCACCCATGGCGGAAGCAGCCATGATGGTCGCCGCTGAAAGGACGCTTGAGCAACTTGGTCAGGAATGGAGCCTGCAGCCCGGCAAATGCGTCGCCGAGATCAGGCCCGTCGGCGGAGACAAGGGCACGGCCCTTCTGCGTTTCATGACGCAGCCGCCATTCGAGGGGCGCCGCCCGATCGCCTTTGGAGATGACCTGAACGACCTTCCCATGTTCGAGGCCGCCCGCTCCTTGGGTGGTCTGGCCGTTGCGCTGGGTGAACGTGACCTGCCTGCCGATATCCGACTTTCCGGTCCGGCCGAACTTGCGGAATGGCTGGAACGGAGACTTGACGCATGACCGAGCGCGAAAAATCACTGGAGCTGGGAATCATCGGCAATGCGACCACCGCCGCATTGATCGAGAAGCACGGCGATATCGTCTGGTATTGCCTGCCGCGTTTCGACGGCGATCCGGTCCTGTGCGGACTGCTCGAGCCGAAATCGGGCGAGGATGACGGCATTTGGTCCATTCGCTGCGATGATCTCGTGGAAACGCAGCAAAACTATCGCCGCAACAGCGCGATCCTTGAAACCATCCAGACGGATGCGCAGGGCAACAAGATGCGCATCGTCGACTTCATGCCGCGCTTTCGCGAAAGGGGGCGGATGTTCAGGGGCCGCACCTTGGTGCGCATCATCGAACCACTTGAAGGCATGCCCCGCGTCACCGTGCGCCTGCGCCTGCGCCACGATTACGGTGCCTATCCGGCACAAAGCCGCAGGGGGTCAAACCATCTGCGTTATGAGCTGGGCGACGAGCGGATGCGGCTCACGACCTCGGCTCCGGTCGAGTTCGTGCTGCACGAAACGCCATTCCTGCTTGACCGCCCAAGGGTCTTCTTGCTTGGCCCGGACGAACCTCTGAGCGACGCACCAGAAGCCATCGCGGCCACGTTCCTCGAGCGGACCGAGGATTACTGGGCAGACTGGGTTCGTGCCCTGTCGATCCCCCCCGACTATCAGGAAGCCGTCATTCGCGCAGCGATCACGCTCAAGCTTTGCGAATATGAGGAAACCGGTGGCATCGTCGCAGCGCTGACCACTTCGATCCCCGAATATGACGGGACGGGGCGAAACTGGGACTATCGCTTCTGCTGGCTGCGAGACAGCTATTTCACTGTCAAGGCACTGAACAGCCTGGGCGTCACCAAGACGATGGAGGACTATCTCGACTATGTCCTGAATCTCGCAAGCGGTTCGCATGACGGATATATGCAGCCGCTGTTCGGCCTCGGGCATGAACGCGTGATACTCGAGGAAACCTGCGACGAACTTGCAGGTTATCGCGGCAATCAGCCTGTCCGGCGCGGGAACGCGGCTTATGTCCAGGTACAGAATGATGGGTATGGCTCGGTCATCCTTGCGGTCAGCCAGTGCTTCTTCGACGAGCGTTTGCCCCGCCTGGGCCATGTCGATCTGTTCGAGATGCTCGAAGTTCTGGGCAATCAGGCCGTTGCCCGCTGGCATACCCCGGATGCTGGCCTGTGGGAGTTTCGCACGCGTGAAAGCGTGCATACCCATTCGGCGATGATGTGCTGGGGGGCCTGCGACCGGCTTGGGCGCATCGCGGCCCATCTCGGCCTGAGCGACCGCGCGACCTACTGGAAAGCCGAGGCGGCGAAGATTCGCGAGGCGATCGAAACTTACGGCTGGAACGAAAAGCGACAAAGCTACGTGATGGCCTTCGGCGGAGAGGACCTGGATGCGAGCCTTTTGCTGATGACCGAGATCGGTTTCACGACAGGCGAGGATCCGCGCTATCGCACGACGGTCGCCGCGATCGAGAGCGAATTGCGGCAGGGCCACCACCTGTTCCGTTACAAGGCCCCCGACGATTTCGGCGCGCCGGAAACCGCCTTCACCGCCTGCACATTCTGGCTGATCGATGCGCTTTGCCGCCTTGGCCGCGATGATGAGGCCCGAGAGATCTTCGCTGAGGTCCTCGCCCAGAGAAACTCGCTGGGCCTTCTGTCCGAGGGCGTTCATGTCTGCAGCAAGACGCTGTGGGGAAACTTCCCCCAGACCTATTCGATGGTGGGGCTGATCAACGCGGCAACCAAGCTCTCGCGCCATTGGGAGGATGTCGTATGAGCCGCCTCGTCGTCGTTTCCAACCGTCTGCCCGCTTTGGGCAAGGGCGTCGCCGCAGGAGGGCTTGCGGTCGCGTTGGAGGCGGCCCTGGGGGAAAAAGGTGGGCTGTGGCTTGGTTGGTCGGGGAAGACGACGGAACTGCCCGGTGCGCCCCGGCTTCAGGACGAGGGCCGCGTAACCTATGCCGCACTCGACCTGACGCCTGCCGACATCTCTGGTTACTACGAAGGGATTTCGAACAGCGTGCTCTGGCCGCTATGCCATTACCGGGCCGATCTTCTGGAATACACGCGTGCGGACATGGATCGCTATATGACGGTCAACGGCAAATTCGCCGACGCGCTTCTGCCACTTTTGCGTCCGGACGATCTGGTCTGGGTGCACGACTATCATCTGATCCCGCTGGCCGCCGCTCTGCGCGAAAGAGGCGTCACCAACCGGATCGGGTATTTTCATCACATCCCCTGGCCAGCCTATGATCTGTTCCGTGCACTGCCCCGTGCGCGGTCTTTCCTGTCTTCGATCCTCGCCTATGACGTGGTCGGTCTTCAGACACCGGCAGATGCACGGAACCTCAAGGATGCCTTGGGCGCAATGCGCTCGGATCTTGAGGCCATGACGAAACCTCGCGGCACCCGGATCGGAGCCTATCCGATCTCGATCGACACCGAGGCCTTTGCCTCCCGTGCGAGCCGCGCCCGTGATCTGCCGCGGATCAAGGAATTGCACCAGCGCTTCGGCCCGCGTGATCTGGTGATTGGCGTGGACCGGCTTGACTATTCGAAGGGTCTGCCCGAGCGCCTGCGCGCCATCGAGCAACTGCTTGAAACCCATGCCGGACTGCATAATCGCGTCAGCTTCCTGCAGATTACCCCGGCATCGCGAAGTGGCATCGAAGGCTATGACCGCATTCAGCAGGAAGTTGCCGAGCGCGCAGGTCGGCTGAACGCGAGTTACGGAACTCTCGACTGGCTGCCGGTTCGCTACATCAATCGGGCATTCAGTCAAAGCTTGCTGGCAGGGCTCTACCGATTATCCCGGGTGGGGCTCGTAACACCATTGCGCGACGGGATGAACCTTGTCGCGAAGGAATTCGTCGCCGCCCAAGACCCCGCCGATCCCGGCGTGCTGGTTCTTTCGCAATTCGCAGGGGCAGCAGCCGAGATGACGTCTGCGCTCATCGTGAACCCCCATGACGTCGAGGATGTTTCGAACGCGCTCGCGCGCGCGCTCACCATGTCGATCGAAGAGCGGAGAGAGCGCCACTGGGCAATGATGCGCCGGCTTGAAACCTATCCGGTTTCTGTCTGGGCAAAAACCTTTGTGAACGATCTCGAACCGGCGGCCCGGCGCAAGAAGATCATTCCTGAGACCGATCCCGGCTGAGCACATACCACGCGCCGGCGGCAAGCCCTGCCGCCATCGCGAACCATGTCAAAGCATAGCTCAGGTGGTTGTTGCGGAAGCTCACGACCGTCAATCCGCCAAGCGGAAGGGCAGATGCGTCATCGCCGCGATCAGCATCAATGAAGTAGGGTGCGTGATCGGAGACACCGAATGTGGCGGACAGCGCCTCTACGTCGCGCGAATACCAGCGTTTCCCAGCAGGGTCATTCGCGCGCAGGAAAGCGCCACCGGGCTGGGTGATCCGCAACAGGCCAGAGAGTTCCTGCGTGCCTTCCGGGCTGACACGGTCATCCACCGACCGACGGTCATCGGGAACAAAGCCGCGATTGATCCAGGCCGCCCAGCCATCGGCGGTGACCAGCGGGGTCATGACCCAGAACCCCGAGCCTTGACCGGTGACGGCCTTGACCAGGACCTCATCTTCGAAAAGGTAGTTCCCAGCGAGTGAAACACGACGGTATTCGTCGGCCGAAGCGTTGATCAAAGACCAGGAAGAGGGGCCAGGGGCCGGCACGGCTTCAGCATCCAGCCGCGCCTCGACCCGCGCGATCAGGTCGGTTTTCCAGGCAAGGCGCTGGACCTGCCAGATCCCCAGCCCAAGAAGCACGACGACGCCCGCCACCGAGGCGAGCGCCATCAGCGCCCAGGCCAGTCGCGACCTGGGCCCGCGCGGCCCCTGTGAGGCCGCGCGCGATGTCACGGCATGACCTGCAGTTCGTGGTTCATCTGCGGCATCATGTTCGTGTTCAGGTGGAACATGACCCAAAGCGAACCCGCCAGCATGATCACCACGATGACAACAGTGAAGATCGTGGACAGCAGGGTCCAACCTTCCTCGGACGAGCTGTTCATGTGCAGGAAGTAGATCATGTGCACGAGAACCTGCGCCACGGCGCAGAGCACGACCAGGCCGATGGTCATCGCGCGGCTGTCGAAACCTCCGCCCATGACGATGCCGAAGGGAATGACCGTCAGGATGACCGCCAGCACGAAGCCCGTCATGTAGCTTTTGAAGCTGCCATGATCATGGTGATCATCATGTCCTTGATGTGCGTCGTGATGGGTATGCGAATGTGCCATCAGATCACCCCCATGAGATAGACGACGGTGAAGACCCCGATCCAGATCAGGTCAAGGAAGTGCCAGAAGAGGCTCAGGCACATCAGTCGACGTTGGTTTGCCGAGGTCAGACCGAACTTCGACACCTGCACCATCAGCGTGACGAGCCAGATCGAGCCGAAGGTCACGTGCAGGCCGTGTGTGCCGACCAGCGTGAAGAAGGCCGACAGAAAGGCCGAACGCTGCGGACCCGCCCCGATATGGATGAGGTGGTGGAACTCGTAAAGCTCGATCGCCAGGAAACACAGACCAAAGAACAGGGTGACTGCCAGCCACTTCAGCGTGCCCGATTTGTCGCCCTTGACCATGCGAAGCATCGCAAAGCCGTAGGTGATCGACGAAAAGAGCAGCATGGCGGTGTTGATCGCCACCAGTTCGAGGTCGAAGAGATCCTTGGGGCCGGGACCGGCCGCAAGGTTTCCGTGAAGCACGCCATAAGCCGCGAAGAGCACTGCGAACATCAGGCAGTCGCTCATCAGGTAGACCCAGAAGCCGATATTGGTCGAGGCACCCTCAGCGTGGTGATGCGGCTCGGTTTCCCAATAGTCTGCCGGGTTCTGGAGTTGGGTAACGGTGCTCATCGCATCATGCTCCCTGTGCCAGCTGAAGATCGCGGGCGGTCTCGACCTCGGTCACTTCCTCGGCGGGGACGTAGTAGTCACGATCGTAGTTGAAGGTGTGATAGATCGAGTAGCCCACGACCGCCGCGAAGGAGAGGATGGCAAGCCACCAGATGTACCAGATCATTGCGATCCCGAAGACGGTGCAGAGACCGGCGATGATTACGCCCGAACCGGTGTAACGCGGCATATGGATCGGGATGTAATCGGCCTTCGGACGCGCAGCCCCTGCTTCCTTCATCTCGGTCCAGGCATCCAGCCCGTGCACGACCGGGGTGAAGGCGAAGTTGTAGGACGGCGGTGGCGACGAGGTCGCCCATTCCAGAGTGCGGCCGTTCCACGGATCGCCCGTTTCGTCACGGTATTCCGGTTCGTTGCGCTTCCAGATCGAGATGCCGAACTGGACGAACATGGCACCGATACCAGCGGCGATCAGGACCGCGCCGAAGCCAGCGATGATGAACCAGATCTGCAGGCTCGGATCGTCGAAGACACGCATCCGGCGGGTCACGCCCATCAGCCCCAGGATGTAGAGCGGCATGAAGGCGACCCAGAAGCCGACGACCCAGCACCAGAAGCTGACTTTGCCCCAGAACACGTTCAGCTTGAAGCCAAAGGCCTTGGGCCACCAGAAGTTGATCGCCGCGAACAGGCCGAACAGCACGCCGCCGATGATGACGTTATGGAAGTGCGCGATCAGGAACAGCGAGTTGTGCAGCACGAAATCCGCCGGAGGGACGGCCAGCAGCACGCCGGTCATGCCGCCGATGACGAAGGTCAGCATGAAGGCCACGGTCCACATCATCGGCAGTTCGAAGCGGACGCGGCCATGATACATGGTGAAGAGCCAGTTGAAGATCTTCGCGCCCGTCGGGATCGAGATGATCATCGTGGTGATCCCGAAGAACGAGTTCACCGAGGCGCCCGAACCCATCGTGAAGAAGTGGTGCAGCCACACGAGATAGGACAGGACCGTGATGCAGACGGTCGCGTAGACCATCGAGGTGTATCCGAACAGGCGCTTGCCCGAGAAGGTCGAGGTGACCTCCGAGAAGACGCCGAACAGTGGCAGGATAAGGATGTAAACCTCGGGGTGGCCCCAGATCCAGATGAGGTTGATATACATCATCGGGCTGCCACCAAGGTCATTGGTGAAGAAGTTCGTGCCGATATAGCGATCCAGCGTCAGCAGGATCAGCGTCATCGTCAGAACCGGGAACGACGCCACGATCAGGATGTTCGTGCAGAACGAAGTCCAGGTGAAGACAGGCATCTTCATCATGGTCATGCCCGGCGCGCGCATCTTCAGGATCGTCACCATCAGGTTGATCCCCGAAAGCGTGGTTCCGACGCCCGCGACCTGAAGGCCCCAGATGTAATAATCGACGCCGACCCAGGGGCTATAGGCAATGCCCGACAGCGGCGGGAACGCGAGCCAACCGGTCTGCGCGAATTCACCGACGAACAGCGAGGCCATGATGATGACCGCGCCGCCCACCGTCATCCAGAACGAGAAGTTGTTCAGGAAGGGGAAGGACACGTCGCGCGCGCCGATCTGCAGCGGCACCACATAGTTCATCAGACCCGTGACGAAGGGCATCGCCACGAAAAAGATCATGATGACGCCATGCGCCGTGAAGATCTGGTCATAATGGTGGGCGTTCAGATAGCCCTCGGAGCCGTTGAAGGCCATCGCCTGCTGGGCCCGCATCATGATCGCATCGGCAAAACCGCGCACGAACATGATCAGACCCAGGATCATGTACATGATCCCGATCTTCTTGTGGTCCACCGAAGTGAACCATTCGTTCCAGAGATAACCCCAGAGCTTGAATTTGGTCAGCGCCGCGACCATCGCGATCCCGCCGATCGCGACGGCGACGAAGGTCACGAGGACGATGGGCTCCTTCGGGATGGCGTCGAAATTCAGACGCCCCAGAAGGAAGGTTGTTTCTACATTTGTTGGAATGGCCATCTGGGACTCCGGCTCAGAGTTGGTTGTCGGCGGCGGGACGCCGTGCGTCCTGGATGAGCCGCGGCATGTCCATGCCAAGGCCTAGGCGATTTTCGGGGCGAGGCAGCGCAATGCCGCGCATCGGCGTCTGATCGACGCGGACGACGGGCTGCGACTGGCGCAGGTCCGAGAACATGCGTGCCGAATCTGCGGGCGTACAGAAGCTGGTGACCATGAAGGGTTCCTGACCAAAGACCGGCCGCGCGAGACCGCGACGGATTTCCTTGTCATAGGTGAGTTGGGCCATGTTGATGGTGCCCGCCAGGCCGGTTCCGCCCTGATCGTCCAGCGCCATCATCTCGGCCATGCACATCTTGTTCTGCTCGACGCACATGTTGACCGCGCGGTCGAACAGCTCGGGATCGACCTCGGCAAAGGTCATCGGCTTCACGTTCTCGCTGGGGGCTTCCAGTTCGAGGTAACGCGGCCGATCAAGCACGCCGCCATTGGCGCGGGCCTCGTCAACCCATTCATCGAAGGCGGCAGGTTCAAGTGCATGTGCCTTGAAGCGCATGCCCGAGAAGCCGTGGCCCGAGTAATGCGAGGCCAAGCCTTGATATTCGCCGCCATTGTTGAAGACGCCGTGCAGCTTCGTTTCCATTCCGGGCATGGCATAGATCATGCCGGCCATGGCAGGGATGTAGAAAGCGTTCATCACTGAGGACGCGGTCAGGCTGAACTCGACCTCGCGGTTCACCGGAACGGCGAGCTCGTTGACCGAGGCGACGCCTTCTTCGGGATAGATGAACAGCCATTTCCAGTCCAATGCCACCACTTCGACACGGAAGGGTTCCTGATCAGGAACCGGCTCGCTGACGCTCAGGCGATCAAGCGGGCGGTAGGGATCCAGAAGGTGCGTGCCGACCCAGGTCAACGCGCCAAGGCAGATGATGATGAGCAGCGGAGCCGCCCAGATGACCAGTTCGAACTTGGTCGAATGGTCCCAATCGGGCCGATAGGTCGCCTTCTTGTTCGAGGCGCGGTAGCGCCAGGCGAACAGGATGGTTAGGGCCATCACCGGGATGATGATGATCAGCATCAGGCCGGTCGAGGCCAGAAGCAGATCCTTCTGGCGCTCGGCGATGTCGCCGGAGGGCTTGAGCACCTCCATTTTGCAAGCGGCCAGTGCCAGAAAAGCGGGTGCAAGCGCGGAAAAGCGCGCCAAGCGGGGGAGTATGCGCATGAAAGCCGTATCCTCACCTGAAGAGGGGGCATGGGGAGGGTGTAGATGGGCCACCCCCTAAGGGATCAGCCCCAAGACAGACATAGGACAATTTGCCACACCCTGCGCGTCTTGAACATCTTCGTTGACCGGAAGAAGAACGCGACCACTATTGCCTTTAAGTCCCTCGCCCCCTCGCTGTCGGGCGCCCCTGATAGGTCAGCTAGACATGTGCGCAGCAAATACCCCCTCCTCCTCCCTGCCCCGTGAGGCGATGCCCGATCACCACGTGTCGCCTTCCGACATCGCGGTGGGCGTCATCATCGGGCGTTCGTCCGAGTTCTTCGACTTCTTCGTCTTCGCGATCGCTTCTGTCATCGTGTTTCCGCAGCGCTATTTTTCCTTTGCGGATCCGCTGACTGCGACGCTTTGGTCCTTTGCGGTCTTTGCGCTGGCCTTCCTGGCCCGCCCGCTGGGAACTGCCTTCTTTACCGTCATCGATCGCAAATATGGCAAGAGCACCAAGTTGACGCTGGCGCTGTTGATCCTTGGCACATCGACCGTCGGCATGGGGCTTATCCCCGCCTATGCAGAAATCGGAGCCGCATCGATCGTCGTGCTCTGCATCCTGCGAATCGGCCAGGGCTTCGCCCTTGGCGGCGCCTGGGATGGCCTGCCCTCGCTTCTCAACATGAATGCCCCGGAAAACCGCCGAGGGCTTTATGTCATGACGCCGCAACTCGGCGCTCCGGTCGGCCTGATCGTCGCAAGCCTGCTGTTCGCCTATCTTCTGTCGAACATGTCCCAGGCCGACTTCCTGAACTGGGGTTGGCGCTATCCGTTCTTCGTGGCCTTCGCGATCAACGTCGTGGCACTATTCGCGCGTCTTCGCATCGTCGTGACCCCGGAATACACTCGCGCGTTCGAAGACCATGCTCTGGAGCCGACCAGCTTCCGCGCTGCTTTCGCCAAGGATGGGCGGACCATTCTCGTGGGCGCCTTCGTGCCGCTGGCGAGCTTTGCGCTGTTCCATATGGTTACGGTTTTCCCGCTTTCCTGGGTTTATCTCTATACCAACGAGACGCTCACGAACTTCCTGCTGATTGAATCGATTGCGGCTGCCTTCGGCTTTGTCGCGATCATTCTCTCGGGCGTGATCGCCGACCGGATCGGGCATCGCAAGCTGCTGTTCCGCTGCGCCATCGCCATCGCCGTGTTCAGTCTTATCGCCCCGCTCCTGCTTTCGGGCAACCAGTTGGGCGAAGCGATCTATATGATCATCGGCTTTGTCATCCTGGGGCTCAGCTTCGGGCAGAGCTCGGGTGCGGTCGCATCGCTCTTCGAATCGGGCCGCCGCTACACCGGCTCGGCGATCGTTTCGGACCTCGCCTGGCTTTTCGGGGCCGGCTTCGCCCCGCTCGCAGCGCTGGCGCTTTCTGCTTGGCTTGGGCTTCCTGCGGCGGGCCTCTACCTGTTGTCGGGGGCGGTGTGCACCATCCTGGCGCTTTGGTTCGCCCGCAAGCTGCGGCTCTCGGCCTGATCCTCGGACGAAACTGAACCGAATAGGCGCCCGCTGCTTAACGCAGCGGGCGTTTCCACTTGAAACCGCAGATGCCGCGCCCTATCTATCTAGCCAGATAGCTAGCCGATAAGGGAGTGCTGTGATGTGGACTCTTCAGGATGCGAAAAATCGATTCTCGGCCGTAGTCGACGCCGCACTGGCGGGGCAGCCTCAGCAGGTGTCGCGCCGGGGAAAGCCCGCTGTCGTGATCATGTCTGCCACCGAATACGAGCGCATGAGAGCTGCGGCGCGAAAGGATCGCGGCTCTTTCATCGCGCATCTGATGGATTTTCCGGGTGCAGAAGCGACCGAGATACGCCTTCAGGCACGACCCCGCGACGTCCAGTTTTGAGCCATGCTCATTCTGGACACGAATGTTCTTTCGGCCTTGCGTCGGCCCGACCGCAGCCCCGAGGTCGCGGCTTGGCTGACGTATCAAGACGAGAACGAGCTTTTCCTTTCCGTCATCACTCTTGGTGAAATCGAGCGGGGGATCGCGCGTCAGGAACGCGGAAACCCGCCCTTTGCGCAGGACCTCAGGGAATGGCTCACGCGGACGGTATCGCTGTTCGGCGATCGGTTGCTGCCATTTGGCGCAACCGAGGCGCAGATCTGGGGGCGCCTCTCGGCCGAGATAGGCCATGCCGGCGCGGATCTGCAGATTGCGGCCACAGCCTTGTCGCGCGACGCGATCGTCGTCACTGGCAATGTAGCAGATTTTCGCCCCACGAAATGCAGGCTTCTGGACCCGTTTACCGGACAGCAAGGCTGACCTTGGTCAACGGGCCCGTTCCTGTGAAGCTTCCAAAAGGTCGACGATCACCCGCGACGAAGCTGATCGAGCAGCGCTGCGCTCGGTTCACCCGTCACCGGCAGGCCACGCGATGACTGATAGGACCGGATTGCGGCGATCGTGTTCGACCCGACATTGCCGTCCACGCCCTGCGTGTCGAAGCCCCGCGCGGTCAGAAGACGCTGCATTTCCTTACGCTGTTCAAGTCGCAGGCCTGGATGGTCGGCCGGCCAGGGATTGGCCAGACCCGGATATCCCTTGATCCGGTCCGCCAGCAACGAAACCGCAAGTGCGTAGCTGTCAGCGTTGTTGTAACGAAGGATCGCGTGGAAGTTGCGGGTGATCAGGAAGGCCGCACCCGAAGGACCGCCGGGGATCAGAAGCTCGGTCGAGGTGCCTGCCGGGGGCAGCGGCCGCGACGTCGCCTGCCTGACCCCGATCGACTGCCACTCTGCAACCGAACGGCGCTTGCCCTTGCCCGCAAGACCGGTGTTGAAACCTGCGGGAAGCGTCACTTCCACGGCAGCGGGCAAACCACGCTGCCAGCCGGATTTGGCTAGGTAGTTCGCGGTCGAGGCCAGCGAGTCACTCGGATCGTTCGACCAGATGTCACGCCGCCCGTCCCCGGTAAAATCCACAGCATAAGAAAGATAGGTCGTCGGGATGAACTGGGTATGGCCCATCGCTCCGGCCCAACTCCCCGTCATGTGGCCGGGATCGATATCACCGGCCTGTAGGACCCTAAGTGCCGCCATCAACTGGCTGCGAAAGAAACTCCCGCGGTAACCTTCGTAGCTCAGCGTCGAAAGCGCCTCGATCAGGGGCAGGTCGCCCCGGCGCTCGCCGTAGGTCGATTCCATTCCCCATACGGCGGTCACCACTTCCTTGTCGACGCCATAGGTAGCCTCGACGCGGCTCAGAACACTGTTGAATTGCGACAGCGCCGCCCGACCATTGACCTGGCGTTTTTCGGAAACCGCGTTCTCGAGGTATTCCCAAAGCGATTTCTTGAATTCGGCCTGGTTCTGGCTGCGGCGGACAACTTCGGGATTGTAGACCACGTCGCGGAAGGCAAAGCTAAGGGTTGCGTCGCTGATGCCTTGCGATCGCGCCTGCCCCTTGAAGCCCTCGATCCAGCTGTTCAGGCCCGCGACCTTGGCCGGCGGAGGATTCTGGTATCTCCCCCATTTGATTTCCTGGCTTTGCTGCGCGACGCCGCCCCGGCCAGGCCCGTAACTGCCACCCCCGCATGAGGCGAGAACCAGCGCGATGGCCGCAAAACCTGCCGTATGCCTGAAACTAAAACCCATGGCTCTGCCCCCGATTGTTTTGAGAAAGCCTAACCCGGCTCAGGCAGAGCCGAAAGCCCCAATAGCCGGCAAATTCGATCCTGCTTGCCTAGGCCATCCGGCTCGGATCATCGCCATCAAGTGCCTCGCGCGATCGGTCCGCCCCTTCCAGAACGACATCGCGCATCGCGAGCGCTGCTGCCTCGGGGTCGCGCGCTGCAATGGCGCTGGCGATCTTGAGGTGTTGCGAGGCACAGCGCGAAATTCCCTCTGGGCTAAGCGCGGGCGAGGAAATCTGGAAGGACACTGCCAGCGCGGCTTCGATCAAGGTTGTGACCGAACGCATGAAGGGGTTTCGCGACATCGCCGCGACCGCGAGATGGAAGTTCAAATCCTCCTGCGCGACGGATTCGCGGGTATGTGCGGGATTGTCGATCCGTGCCGCAATGCTGAACAGATTGACGATCTCGTCGCTGGTCGCATTCAACGCGGCCAGCCGCGCCGCAGCGGGTTCGAAGGCAAGGCGCATATCACGAAGATGGTCGACGAATTCACTGTCCATCCCGGATTGCATCTTCCATGAGATCACGTCGGAATCGACGAAATTCCACTTCTCGCGCGGGTTGACGCGCGTGCCGACACGGGTCTTGGCGCGGACCAGCCCCTTGGCCGCCAGCGTTTTCATCGCCTCGCGCAGGACGCTGCGCGAAACGCCGAAACGTCCGGAAAGCTGCTGATCTCCGGGCAGCGTCGAGTTCTCTGCGAAATCGCCGACAACGATCGCGCTGCCAAGTTCTTCGACGACGCGGGCATGGCTGGAACGCGGCTGATTGCCGAACATACGCTGGCGCAGCACGCCCATGATCCTATTCCCTTGCGGCGGCGCTCATCGTCGCCCGGCGCTCTGATATCAGCATGATCAGCCGCTGCAAGACGATGAAGGCGAACAGCAAAAGTCCGACGACGATCTTGGTCCACCATGACGACAGCGTTCCGTCGAAGACGATATAGGTCTGGATGAGCCCCTGGATCAAAACCCCGAAAAGGGTTCCGAGCACGAGGCCCGATCCCCCCGTCAGCAATGTTCCACCGACAACCACTGCCGCTATCGCGTCAAGTTCGACCCCAACGGTCGCCAGCGAATATCCGGCCGATGTGTAAAGCGTATATGCAAGTCCAGACAGTCCCGCCATGAAGCCCGAGAATGCGTAGAGTTGGACCATCGTGCGGCGAAGCGGCACTCCCATCAGTTCGGCGGATTGTTCCGACCCGCCGATCGCATAGACGTTTGCGCCAAACCGGCTTCGATGCGCGAGGATCACGCCCACGACAAAGGCAAGCAGCATCAGGATCGCAAGGAAGCTGAGCCTTCCCTTGTCTGGCAGGCGAATGAAGATCCCCTTCAGAAAACGTAGGAAGTCGTGACTGATCGGCACGGAATCCGTCGAGATCAGGAAGGCCGCGCCTCGGGCAAGGAACATGCCGGCCAGCGTCACCACGAATGCGGGCATTTTCAGCACATGGATCGTCAGCCCCATGAGTGCGCCGAATGCCGTGGACACCAACAAAGCCAGCGCGAAGGCCAGCGCCGGATGCACCCCGGCCCGGATCAGCACGGCCACGAAAACCGAGGTAAAAGCAATGACCGAGCCGACCGAAAGGTCGATGCCGCCAGACAGGATGACGAAGGTCATCCCCACAGCCGCGATCCCAAGAAATGCGTTGTCTGTCAGCAGGTTGCCAGCAACACGATAGGACAGCATGTTGGGAAACTGCAACACGCATAACGCATAGGCCACGACGAAGATGAGAACTGTCGCAAGGAAGGGCAGATTGCGCGCACGGATCATTTCGACACCCCCTTGCGGCGCAGCAGGTCTCGCAATGTGGCCAATTCGTCAGCAACAGCGGGGGATTGCAGGGTCAGAATCGTCACGATCACCACAGCCTTCACGATCAGGTTGAACTCCGGGGGCCAGCCCGACATCAGGATGCCTGTGTTCAACGCCTGGATGATCAGCGCGCCGATCAGCGAAGCGGTGATCGAGAAGCGCCCACCGGCCAGCGAGGTCCCCCCGATCACCACGGCCAGGATGGCATCGAGTTCAAGCCACAAACCGGCATTGTTGGCGTCGGCGCCGTGAATGTCGGCCGTCACGATCATTCCCGCCATTGCCGCGCACAACCCGGAAATCCCGTAGGTCGCCAGGATCAGGAAGCGGGCACGCACGCCCACGAGCATCGACGCGCGCCGGTTGATCCCGACAGCCTCGATCAGCAGCCCCAATGCGGTCCGCCGGACAAGAAGGCCGACGACCAGCCCCAGGGCAAGCCAGATGAGAATAGGCATCGGAACGCCCATGACAGCGCCCGAGCCAATGAACGAAAAGGCCGGGTTGTTGAAGGTGAGGATCACGCCACCGGTGATCAACTGCGCGATTCCACGCCCTGCCACCATCAAAATAAGCGTCGCGATGATCGGCTGGATATCGAGAAATGCGACCAGCATTCCGTTCCAGATCCCGCAAAGCAGGCCAAGGGCCAGCGACACCACCAGAACCACCAGTACGGGCTGGCCATCGGCAACAAGCGTGGCGGCCACTGCACCAGTGATCGCCATGACTGCCCCGACCGACAGGTCAATTCCCCTCGTCGCTATGACCAGAGTCATGCCGATGGCGAGAAGCGCGACAGGTGCCACGCGAACACCGACATCGATGATGCTTCCGTAAAGCCGTCCGTTCTGCACCGTGATCGAGAAAAACCCTGGCGAAATCAGACCGACGAGCACCAGAACGACAGCCAGAGCCAGCAATTGGGGCTGCAATTGACGCATTTTTCTCATGCGGCATCTCCGGGAACGGCCATCGCCTCGACAATGGCCTCGGCGGTTATTTCGGCCCCCTTGAGTTCCCGTACATGTTGGCGATCCGACAGCACGATCACCCGCGTCGAGAAGGCCACAAGTTCCTCGATCTCGGACGAAATGACGACAAGAGCCATGCCATCGGCGCGAAGTTTCTCGATCAGGTTGATGATTTCGGCATGGGCGCCGATGTCGATGCCGCGGGTGGGTTCATCCAAGATCAAAAGCCTCGGGTTGGTGGCGAGCCAACGGGCAAGGATCGCCTTTTGCTGGTTTCCCCCTGAAAGAAACTTGATGGGGCGATCGGGATCGGGCGGGCGAATATCCAGCGCACCGATATAGCGTTCGGCTATCGCATCCGCCTCACGACGGGCGATGGGTCGGGCCCAGCCCTTTCTCGCCTGAAGCGCCAGAAGGATGTTCTGTCGAACCGAAAGGTCGCCGACGATGCCATCGCTCTTGCGTTCCTCGGGGCACATCCCGAAACCGGCCGCGATTGCATCCTGTGGAGAGTGCAGCTCGACCGGTTTGCCGTCAACCGAAGCGTGCCCGCTATCGGGTCTGTCGATACCGAACATCAGCCGCGCCGTTTCAGTTCGGCCAGAACCCAAGAGGCCCGCAATGCCCACAACCTCCCCCGGACGGATGTCGAGATCGAAGGGCGCAATCGAGCCGCGCTTGCCGTAATTCTCAAACCTGAAGGCCGCTGGAATATCGGGCTCGACAGCGCCCGGATCGCGATGGTCGGTCGCATCCGCCAGTTCGCGTCCCAGCATCATTGCCACAAGCTCGCGCCGCGGCAGTTCGGAAATATCGCGCGATCCGACCATGCGGCCATTTCGCAGAACCGTCACACGGTCGGCAATCTGATAAACCTGGTCGAGGAAATGAGTGATGATGACGATGCCCAGACCTTGTTCCCGCAATTGTCGCAGCACGTCGAACAGGGCCTCGACTTCGCGCGCATCGAGGCTGGCTGTCGGTTCGTCAAGAAACAGGACCTTGCCGGAGAGATCGACTGCGCGTGCAATGGCAATGATCTGTCGAACCGCGACCGGGTAGCGCGCCAGGGTCTCGTCAGGATCTGCCGGAACTCCGTAGCGCGCCAGCAATCTTGCGCTGTCTTTGCGCATCTTGCGCCGATCGATCAGCCCCATCCGGCGCGGCTGCCGACCAAGATAGAGGTTCTCGGCAACGGTCAGGTTATCGAGCAGGTTTACCTCCTGATAGACCGTCCCGATCCCGAGATCCTGCGCATCGGCGACCGCGCGCGGTTCGACCTTCACGCCTTCAAGCTGCATCGAGCCCGCATCGCGCCGATAGGCACCGGTCAGGATCTTGACGAGCGTGGACTTACCCGCCCCGTTTTCGCCCAGAAGGGCATGAATCTCTCCCCCGCGCAGAGAAAAGTCCACGCCGTCCAGCACCTTGACGCCAAAGAACGACTTGTCGATTCCCTGCGCCGAAAGCAGCGCATCTTTGGTCATGTTCATTTTCCTGAGGGAGGTCGGGCGGGGTTATGGCCCCCGCCCTTTTGCACTCAGTAGCCCAGATCTTTCTTGGACTCGTAGACGCCCTTGGGATCGTCGCCCTGAGTGAACAGCTTGGATTCGGTCTGGATCCATTTCGGCGGCATGGTGCCGTCGGCCAGGTATTTTTCCAGAACGTCGAAGGCCGGCCCCGCCATGTTCGGCGTCAGTTCGACGGTGGCATTCGCCTCGCCTTCGGCCATGGCCAGGAAAATATCGGGCACCGCGTCGATGGACACCACCTTGATGTCGGAGCCCGGCTTCAGGCCAGCTTCCTTGATGGCCTGGATCGCACCAACGGCCATGTCGTCGTTATGGGCATAGACCGCGCAGATGTCCTTGCCGCCGTTTTCGGCCTTGATGAAGCTCTCCATCACCTCCTTGCCCTTGGTGCGGGTGAAGTCGCCGGTCTGGCTGCGCGAGATGGTGATATTGTCGTGGCCTGCAATGGCTTCCTCGAAGCCTTTCTTGCGGTTGATCGCCGGCGAGGAACCCGTCGTGCCCTGCAGTTCGACGACCTTGCATTCCTGGTCGCCGACATCCTTCACCAGCCATTCACCAGCAACCTTGCCTTCGAATACCTGGTCCGAGGTGACAGCGGTCAGATAGAGTTCGTCCGACGCGTCGATCTGACGGTCCAGCAAGATCACGGGGATCTCGGCGTCCTTCGCCTCGGCCAGCACGTCTTCCCAGCCAGTGGCGACGACCGGGGCGATCAGGATCGCGTCAACCCCCTGGGCAATGAAGCCGCGGACCGCCTTGATCTGGTTTTCCTGTTTCTGCTGGGCGTCGGCAAACTTGAGATCAATGCCCCGTTCCTTGGCCTGCTGCAGCGTGACGGTGGTTTCTGCAGCGCGCCAACCAGATTCCGAGCCGATCTGCGAGAATCCGACCGTCATGTCGGCGGCAAAGGCCGCTCCGGACATCATCAGACAGGCGACCGAACTGGCCGCAAGAAAATTGCGTTTCATGATTTTATCCTCCCCTTGGAAAGGCCTCCAACCTTCCTCCTTCAGGAATAAAATATGATTTTTAATGCGTCAACAGGTCTGGGGGAGTCCTGAAACCTAAGGATTCATGCGAATAGACGCTCGAAAAGTCAGACCATTGGCGAATCGTTCTGCTGAAATGGCCAGGTCGGACGGTGCCGGTGCAAATTTTCCAACATCGCCAGGTCCTGCGATACCGCGCCGTCGGTCAGGGCCATGACCTGAGCCATCTGAAGGTTTCGCAGATCGGGCGAAAGATAACCCGACTTGACGACGAGAAGATGAATGCCGTGCGGATCAAGGCCTAACGAAGCAAAGTCTGCCAGGTAGTGAAACGGCCTGCGCCGTTCGGTCAGTACCACATCAATTCCACCTAGGGTCGCGATCGCCTCAGTCTTGGAGAACCGAACCGTTTCGGGCCGGATCGTCACCTGCGGGCCACCCCCACCCAATTCGCCGCCAATCGTCACCTTTGACGCACCCAGCCGGAGCGCTGCGACCGCGCGTGGGGCGGCGATG
The DNA here is from genome assembly GCF_031822435.1 of Paracoccus sp. MBLB3053. Taxonomy (NCBI): domain Bacteria; kingdom Pseudomonadati; phylum Pseudomonadota; class Alphaproteobacteria; order Rhodobacterales; family Paracoccaceae; genus Paracoccus; species Paracoccus aurantius. The sequence goes on from NZ_JAVQLW010000002.1 coordinate 456,844, forward strand.
CCGGCAAGGATCGCCTTTCTAACCGTTCCGCTGCCCCAACCCCGCCGCAACAGTGCCTCGAGCACGTCGGCGCGATCGCCAACGGCGCCGGCCGTCGGATTGTCGCCGCTATCAGCAAGGATGGTTGGCCCATCCAATTCGTCCAGAAGCCTGTCCAGCGGAGCGGAGATCATGTCGGGTAGCAGCGCCTCGCGCACGGACCAGTAGGCGTGGGCAATGTCGCGCGCGACTGCCCGGCCGGCATCCGGGTCGGTGCAGGTCACGACCGCCGCCGCCGTGGCACGAGGACTGTCGGCCCAGACGTAGCCAATCATGAGATTCGCGTCGCAGATCCCTTGTTTCTGGTCATATTCCGGCAAGGCCGCGTAAAGCGACCTACAGGGCTCGACGTAGGTCGAAGACATCTCGCCCGACACCAGCAGGGGTATCGGCACTCGAACGACCAATGGTCTTGGCCCGCCGTGCAAGGCATCAAGCAGCATCCGGGCCGCCCGAGCCTTCGTCTCGCGCTGGTCGACATGCGGCGCAGTGCGGAAGGCCGCGAACGCATCGATTGCATTCACGATCCGCTCGCTGATCTGGCCGTGCAGGTCCCAGGCAGATGAGATGATCGCATGCGTGCCGACAATCATCCGGATGCGCTCGACGAACTCGCCTTCCGGATCGTCGATGCCGGGCACGAAATATGCGCCATGCATGATCAGCAAGACGCCATCGAGTGGCAGGGCATCCGCGAGCCTGTCACAGAACTCGTCACATTGTGCGGTGAACACCTCGGGTGAAACCGGACCGCCGGGGATCGAGCGGTCATGAAAGATCGGGACGGGCTCGATGCCCCTCCATTCATGATCGACGCCGGCCAGATCCAGCAGGGCTGAACCTTCGCTGCGCGCAAAGTCGGATGCGACCTGCAAAAGGGGCGAATAGGTCGAGCATTCCGTATGAAGACCGCCGATTGCGACGCGCATTTCAAGTTCCTTCAAAGCTGGGGCATCAGCGGCGCAAGGGCCATGAAACGCCGGAAATCCTTTCCCTCTGGCAAGGTCCATGCGGATTCGGCCACCGCCGAAAGTCGCGGGAAGACCATGGCGTTCCAGCGCGCCCGGCTATTGAGCATTTCGGCCCAAACCCCGCCCTGGATTCCCACCAGCCGGCCCTTGGCATTGGCGGGCAGCCCCTCGCTTGGTTCGAAACCATAGGTTTTTTCGGTCGGAACTACTCCGCCCCAAGTGAGCCCGATACCGTCCCAGCGGTGGTCATGGGCCATGTCCAGGTAGTAGGCCTGGCCGGGGGTAGCGACGACATCATATCCCGCCTCCATCAGCTCGGCGGTCTTCTCGACCGAGCGCCAGGCGAAAAGCAACGTTCCCACCGCAGAGACACCGCCGCCATCGGCGCATTCGTCCCAGCCGGCCAGAAATCGACCGCGCCGAGCCAGCATATCCTGCATCCGGCGCATGAAATATGCCTGCAACCGGTCGGTTACGTCCTTTCCCCCGAAACCCTCGGCCTGTGCCAGCCGCATCGCGGCCGGGCTTGCCTGCCAGGACAATGGGGCCACCTCGTCGCCCCCAAGGTGGATCAGAGAGGACGGAAAGATGTCGCAAACTTCATCCAGCACCGTTTCGAGCACGTCATAGACTGCCGGAATAGCCGGGTTGACCGCGTTGTTCGGATAGCCCTGGATCGAATGATAGCTGTCCGGAAGTTCTGCCCGATCGGCAAGCTCAGGCATAGCTGCCAAAAGCGAGGCAAGATGGCCCGGCATGTCGATTTCGGGCATGACCTCAATGCCAAGGCGAGCGCCGTGTGCAACCAGTGCACGCGCCTCGATCCCGGTGTAATAACCCAGCTGCCCCGTCGCAGGATCGGCATATTGAGGTGCCAATGCTTCAGACATGCCGCGGCGCGATCCGATCTCGGTCAGTTGCGGTAGGGCGGGAATTTCGAGACGCCACCCTTCGTCATCGGTCAGATGCCAATGAAGACGGTTCATCCGGTGCCACGCCAGAATGTCGATGACACGATGGACTTGCTCGATCGGGCGGAAATTGCGTGAAACGTCCATATGCATGCCGCGCCATGCAAAGCGCGGCCAGTCCTCGATCCTTCCCCGCAGCGGCACGTCAAAGCGGGGATCTGTCAGGGCTCCGTGAATGATCTGGGCAAGCGCAATCAGACCGTGGCGCAAACCTGCCGGTCCATGATGGCACAGCGCGATCGCTTCGGGCGCGAAATCCAGTACATATCCGCCCTCCGGCAGCTTGGGATCGTCTTGCGGATCCACCGGACGCCCAGCGGACGAGATGATCGACGGGGCAAGCGGGAAAAGTCTGCGATGCAATGCGGCGATTTCGACCAGATCCGGCCGCAGTCTGATGCCCGGCTGAGCGCCCCATTCCTCGACCTTTGCCTTTTGAGGCCAGGGCAGCATGGAAAGCGGGATCTCGATTTGCCCTTCAAAAGCCGGACGCACAGGATCGACAGGCGCGCTCGCCAGGGCCTCAAGATCACCAATCAGCAGCGGCACATCGCCTTCCGGCGTTTCCAGCCAGGCCGACATCGCCCCTTGCGAGCGGTTTGCGGGTGGATGGGTCAGGGTGCGGATCTCGATGTCCCATGCCTCTCCCGGCGCGATCCGATGCCCGTCTGGTGCAGCCAGGCGATGATGGTTTCCCAGACGTCGCGAGAAATCAGCGCCAGAAATTTCCGCCGGCATCAGAACACGTGTCATCGACGCAAAGCAAAGCGCCGTCGCCGAAACCGTGCCCCCACCCAGATTGACGATACGAAAGCGGAACATTCCGCCCTTGCTTGATGGCGCCCCCTTTGGCGACCAGCTTTGTTCGAGCCAGAGCGTCATTTCAGCAGGGCCCTCATCTGCAAATCCTTGTCCAGCGCCACGAGATCACGCAATGGCACCCCCGGCGCCACGGCAAGTGGCGGCAAGCCCATCGCCTGGCGCGGCAGGTCCGTCGCCATGGCAATTGCGCGCTCGAGGGGCAGTCCGGTCATCGCAATCAGGCGCCTCATCGATTCCAGCATGTCGATATGCGCCCCGGCGAGTGAGCCCTGCGCATTCACCAATGCGCCGTCCTTCACGTGGATATCCATGCCGTAAAGCGAGAAGTGGTCGGGCCCGCCCACGGTTGGCATCGCGTCCGAGACGATAAAGCAGCGATCGGGTCGAGGCCGGGCGTTGATTGCGATGTTCAGCATCTCGGCCGAGACATGGATGCCATCTGCGATAAGGCCGCACCACGCTTTGGAAAGGATCGCGGCCGCAATCACGCCGGGTTCGCGCGACGTCATCTGAGGCATGGCGTTGTAAAGGTGGGTGAACATGGTCACGCCATTTGCCAAGCCCAAGCGCGCCTCATCCGCGTTGGCCATCGTATGCCCGGCAGAAAGGACAACCCCCAGGTCCGCAGCTTCGCGCAGCAGCCGGAGATCGGCCAGTTCGGGCGCAAGTGTCAGCAGCGTCGGGACCCCTGCTCCGCGCAGCCTTCGCAGCACATCCAACGTGTGTTCGTCGAGCGGCCGGATGAAGCGCGCATCATGCGTGCCCTTGCGGGCCGTCGCAATATGCGGCCCTTCGATATGAATGCCCGCAACGCCCGGCTGGCCCATCGCCGCGATCGCTGCGGAAGCGGCGGCTTCCAGTACTTCAGGGCTGTCGGTGATGACGGTAGGCAGGATCTGGGCCGTGCCAAGCCGATGATGCGCTTCGGCAATGGCAGCTATTCCTTCCGGCGTGGGGTTCGCGTTGAACAGCACGCCTCCGCCCCCATTCACCTGCAGGTCTGTGCAACCGGGCATCATGAGCGACACCGAGAGATCAGGAGTGTCATCTCCCAGCGGGCGGAATCGCGAGACGCGCCCATCCTTGATCTCAATCGCACGACCCGTGGTCAGCTTCCCATTCGTCCATAGCCTTTCAGCGGCGATCAGCATGACTTCACCGGGTAGTAATCTGACAGACGTTGCTCGACATGGGCTTGCAGGATGGCCCGGGCGGGTGAGAGATCCAATCGGGCCGCGCGCTCGAGTGTCGCGGCGGGCAGGTATTGCAGCAGAAGCGGCTCTGGCAACGAGCCATCGAGTGCCGCGCAAAGCGCGTCAATTTCGGCCTTTGCCTGTGGCCAGTAATAACGGATGCGGTCTGCATATCCGAAATGTCGCAAAAGCCGCATGGTTTCCGCGTCGCCATGGTAATGGCCCTGCCAGTATTTCGGGGCCGCCAGCATCAATTGCTCGATCCGGGTCGAGATATGCGGGCTGCCGTCGATCCATGACCTGACATGCGAAAGGGCATAGAGCGCCTCGCGCCAGGCGAAGGTCAGCGCCGGGCCGACCTTTAGGATCGCGAAATTGCGCCGGGTCAAATCGGCGTATACCCCGGCTGCTTGATAGTCGGTCGAATGGGCCTCGAAGCAGAGATTGTGGTTCTCTCCCAGCACCGGCGTCAGCGCATCCGGTTGGCTTGGATCGAACCGGTGCACCTGGGCAGGCGAGAATTCAAGCCCCGGCTGCACGACAAGCCCGCGCACCCTTTGCCAGGCAGCCTGCTGTGATGCCGCCGAAAATGCGTCCTCGTGTCGGCTCAGCGTCGCCATAGCCGCCTTGGCAGAGGTCGGAAGAATGCCTTCATCATCGTGCCTGGCCCCGCCGGGCGGAGGAACCTCGGTCCCGACGATATAAACGAGAGCATCAGGTTCGGGTGCATTTGCCTCGGCAACGGCGGCGAGCCGGGCCGCGCGCTCGGCAGCCACTTCGTCTCCGACCTGCGCGGGTTCACCGAGACACCCTTCCGAGCAATCGAGATGGATCTTTGTAAAACCCGCGCGGACATAGTCCGCGATCAGCGTTTCGGCCAGCGCCATTGCCGCCGCCGGGTCCTGCCCCCGCCATGCCTGCGGCCCGAGATGGTCACCCCCAAGGATCAGCGGCACGTGTTCAAGACCCTGCGCGACGGCGATTTCGCGCACGAAGGCCACGAATTCGGCGGGCGTCATGCCGGTATATCCGCCGAACTGGTTGACCTGATTCGACGTCGCCTCGATCAGCGCAGGCATCGCGTGTTCATGAGCCTGCCGCAGTCCAGCCGCGATCACATCAGGATGGGCCGAGCAAATCGAGGGTATTGCAGGGCCCCGCCGCTGCCTGACGGCCCGGATCAATGGAGTCAGAAGATCGCTCATGCCATGCCTGCCTTTGCCATCAACGCGGCACCACGGGCGCCGGAGCTGTCCCCATGCAGGGCAACCCTGATATCCGGCAGGCGCACCTGTCCAAGGCGAAGCTTGCCGATCGCTTCCGATAGCATTTCGGGCAGGCGCGGGATGTTCGAGAGCCCACCCCCTAAAACGATGACCTGCGGATCAAGCATCAGTTGCGCGGAATAGATCATCTCGCCCGTCAGATCGGCCCAGATCTGCATGACCCGAGCGGATTCGGCATCTGCGGATGCCCTGCTCGCGACGGATTGGGGCTCGGGATCAGCGAGCCCGGCCCATTCGGCAATGCGCCGCAATCCTGTCCCAGACGTGTAATTCTCATTGCAAGCGATACGACCGCAGCCGCAGGTCCAGATCGGCAGCCGGTGACGCTCAAGCGCGCGGGCGGGCATGCCAAGATGACCGATCTCGACCGCGAGCCCCGCATGACGCGGCGGGATGCGCCCCTCGATCACGAAGCCGGCGCCGACACCTGTCCCAAGCACCAGCCCAAGCACGGAATCCGCCCCTTCCGCCGCACCGCCATGCGCTTCGGAATAGGCAAAAGCCATGCAATCGTTGACCATCGGCAAGCCGCGCCCCAGGCTTTCGCGCAGCGCAAGGCCCAGATTATGTCCCGAGACGGGGATATTCGACGCAGTGGCGATGCCGGTTTTCGGATCGATCAGACCCGCAATCGAGATGGCGATCGGCAAGGACGCATTCTCGCCGGTCGCTTCCAGCCAGCGGATTTGTTCGACCAATGCAGCCAAGAAGCTGGCGAAGTCCTCTCGCGGGGTCGAAACCCGCTTTACGGCGACCGTCTGCATCATGCCGTCGAACAGCCGAGCCTCGATCTTGGTGCCGCCCAGGTCGATCGCGCCGCTGATCATGCCTGCCACTCATAGAGTTTCACGCCTGAAACGACGCGGGTGAGGTTCCTGCCGGCGAAGGGATCGTCGACCGCTAATCCCAGCTCCTCGGACCAGCGATGCGCGAGCACCTGTGCCGGAAGAACATAAAGTACCGGATCGGCCGCCGTGCCAGTGGGCGCGAAGGATATCCCGTGGCTGTCGCCGATGGTCGTGACGGCAGTGGCAGGAAACTGGCGGCGAATCTCGTCCGCAAGGTCCAGATCGTAACGCGCAGCGTTCGCATCGGGCGAGATCATCACGAAAACCGCCGTTTCATCATCGACCGCCGCCTTGGGACCGTGCCGGAAACCCAGCGTGCTGTCCCATTGTGTCACGGTCTGACCGGCCGTCAGTTCAAGCACTTTCAGCGCCGATTCCCGCGCGATCGCCGTCAAGGCTCCGGAGCCGAGAAATATGGCCCGACTGGGCCTTGGTGCGGGCATCTTCCACAGCGCGGGCAGCATCGCCTCTGCCGTCTTCGCCAGATGCGGCAGGGCGACAACTGCATCGAACCCCGACTCAAGGCAGGCAAGCGCGCTGAGATACATGGTCGTAAAGCTTGATGTCATGGCAAAACCACGATCATGCGTGGCTTCCGGCAGGACCAGCGCGCGCGTTTCGCCAGGTCCCGGTCCGACACGTTGCCCCAGAGCACTTTCCCCATTGCAGGTGATGTTCAGACGGTCGATGTCGGGGCGATGTGCGTCCAGAAGGTCGAGCAGTCCGACCGATTCCGAGCTATCACCGCTGCGTCCGAATTGCACGGATATTACTCGCCCATTCTGACGGAACGCGAGGTCAGGCTGGGCCACCAGATCGGTCGTGGGCCATGCCCGCAGCGCACCACCCAATTGCCGCGTCAGCGCCTCGCCGATATAGGCTGATGTTCCCGCGCCTGAAAGCCAGATCTCGGACGGATTGCGTGCCGTGATCCAGTCGCGAAGCGTCGCGGCCTGCGCGGCGAGCGGTTCGGCCCAACCACGCCAGATCTCTGGCTGAGCGTTGATTTCCTGGGCAGTGAATGTGGTCATGCTTTTTCCTTCGGATCGGCCGCAGGATCGTCGGCAACGATGAGCCGCACGCCGGCGGCTTCCAGCGCGGCGCAGATCTCGTTCCCCGGCTTGCGGTCTGTTATCAGGATCTTGATGCGCGAGAGCCCGCAGATGCGGTGCAGGCGCGAGGCGCGGAACTTGGTGTGATCTGCGAGGACAATCACGCGGGCCGAGGCATCGACCATCGCGCGCGTGACATGAGCTTCGTCCTCGGAATAGGTCGAGAGCCCGCCATCGGGATCAATGCTGTCGGCCCCCATGATGAAACTGTCGAAATTCATCCCGGCCAGACTGCTTTCCGCCAGACGGCCGGTCAGCGAACCGGTGGAAGGGCGGATCACGCCTCCCGTCAGCATCACCTTGTGGCGTCCGCTTCGCATCGCATGCTGCGCAACCACCAGCCCCGAAGTCATGATCGTCATCGGCGGGTGATCCTCACCCTGACCGAGGAAATCTGCGACCATCTCGACGGTAGAGCCATTGTCTATGAGCACCGCCCGATCATCATCCAGCAGCCCCATGGCGACCCGCGCAATCCGCCGCTTTGCCTCGGGATTTGCAAGGCGGCGGTCTGCGGCCTGCGGATGCACCGCCAGACCGGCGCTTTGCGCAGCCAGCGCCAGAGCAAGTTCGATCCGGAATTCAGCCAGACCGGCAAAGCCCAGGTTCCGGCAGAATCGGATCAAAGTGGGCTCAGAGGTGCCAAGTCGGGCGCAGATCTCGCGCGAGGTCATGCGGATGAATTCCGACGGATCCTCGACCGCAAATGCCGCGATCGCCCGCAACTTCCCCGGCATGGATTCGCTTGCCGACAGAACGGCCGCCCACAGGGCTGCGCCGTGAGGCGGTCTTTCGTCCGGGGCCTGCTGCATTCCGCGCCTCATGCCTTGATCTGCTCAGCACAATGTTTGGGAGCCGCATAGTTTTGTCAAACTAAAATCGGAAGAGAGAAATTTTAGATCTGCGCAAAAAAATGTTTACAGAAGCTTTGATTTGCTGTTGCCTCGGCTGCGTGATCAGACGGAGGCCCGATGCAAGACCGACCTCACGCCCCTCTTCTGGAAGTCTGCGTGGACGATCCCGCGGGACTGTCAGCCGCGATCGCAGGGGGCGCGGACCGGATCGAACTTTGTGCCGCACTTTCACTCGGGGGCATGACGCCACCGCCCGGATTGATCAGACAGGCATCGCGCATCGCACTTCCTGTCTGCGCGATGATCCGCCCGCGCGCCGGTGGTTTCGTCTATGACGATTCCGAGGTGGACGCCGCATTAAGCGACATTGCCGCAATTCGCGCGGCCGGTCTTGCAGGGATCGTTACGGGCGCCACGCACGCGGACGGACGGCTCGACGTCGAGACGATCGCCCGGTTTCGGGACGCGGCTGCAGGGATGGAACTTGTGATCCACCGTGCCTTCGACCTGTCGCCCGACCTCGAGGAGACGCTTGAGCAGGTTATCGGATTGGGCGCCTGCCGCGTCCTGACGTCGGGCGGGGCGAGCTCGGCACCCGAGGGCGTCGATATGATCGGAAAACTTGCGACCCAGGCTCGCGGGCGCATCACGATCATGGCGGGCGGTGGCGTCCGGCCCGAAAACGCCGCCATGCTTTTGAGGGCCGGCGCGCTTGATCTGCACAGTTCCTGTAGCTCGGTCCTGCCGGATCAGGAAGTTGCAACGAAGATCAATATCGTGGCTTCTCGGCCGCAGACGATGGCGGACAATGTCAGGGCGCTCCGCGCGGCCCTGCATGCGGCACGGGAGGAGATGGCATGAAGACGGGTGTGATCGGCCTTGGAAACCGGATCGCAGCGATCCTGCCCTTCCTTCGCGAATCCTGCCCGGATCTCGAACTGGTCGCGGTTGCAGATCCCGGGCCGGATCAGGAACAGCGCATATCTGAAGCGGCACCGGCTCATCACTATTCCGACGCGGCGGACATGATGGCCCGGCACAGGTTCGATCTGCTGCTGATCGGTTCGCCCAATCACCTGCATCTCACGCATTTGCAGCGCGCGCTTGCCACCGACACGCCGCATATCTTCGCCGAGAAGCCCGTCGTTATCTCACTTGAGGAAACGCTTGAGCTTGCGCGCCTGCTTCGCGCACATGACGGCGTAGCGCGCGTGGCCGTGGGCATGGTGCTGCGCTATTCGGCACTATACCGCGCCCTTCGTGCATCCGCCCCCGATATCGGCGAAGTCATGTCGATCGAGGCGGCCGAACATATCGCCCCCTATCACGGCAGCTTCTTCATGCGCGACTGGCGCCGGGACAGCGCCTTCTCGGGCGGTTTCATGCTGGAGAAGTGCTGCCATGATCTGGACCTGTATCAAGGCGCCGTCGGCGCCCGGCCGGCGCGGGTCGCAAGTTTCGGCGGGCGCAAGAAATACCTGCCCGTCCATCGGCCCGGCCAAGCGCCCGACTATCTCAGGGTCATGTCGCCGCGCTGGGGGGGCACGTCCGACGCCTATTCGGGACAGGGCGATCTCATCGATTATCAGACCGCGCTGATCGAATACGAAAACGGTGCCACAATGGCCTTTCACACGAACATGAATACGCCCGACGAGTTTCGCCGCTTTGCCGTGATCGGCACCGAGGGCATGGCCGAGGGCGATTTCATCCGCAATTATTTCAAGCTGACCCGCGCCCATGACAGCGCCGTGCTGATCGACCATCCCGAGATCGGCAAAGCGGGTGACATGACGCACCACTATGGCGCGGACGAGGCGATGTGCCGCGATCTTGCCGCCCATTGGCGCGGCGAACTGACTGAACTGCCTCTGACCGTGACCGATGCGCTGGAAGCGGGCGTGACCGCCCTCGCCATGGATCAGGCCCGCCGCGAGGGGCGGGTCGTGGATCTGGCAGGTTTCTGGGCCGAATTCGACACGGCGCTTTCGGGCAAGGCCGTCGCATGAGGCGGGTCGACCCCTTTCCCTATCTGCTGCTGGTCCCGGCGCTGCTGCTGGTCGGCGTGATCGCCGCATGGCCCTTGATCGAGACCTTCCGCCTGTCATTTACCGACGCGTCGATGAAGCAGACGCAGGAATATGTGGGATTCGCCAACTACGCCAAATTCTTCCAGCGCGATTTCTGGCCGATCCTTGGCCGGACGCTGGTCTGGACCTCGCTTTCGGTCAGCCTGAAACTGGTCATGGGCCTGATCGGCGCGGTGCTTCTGAATGCCGCCGTGCCGGGCCGCGCGCTGTTCCGCATCCTGATCATGCCGCCCTGGGTCGTTCCTGTCGCGGTAGGCTGCTTCATGTGGGCATGGATGTATAATGGCCAGTTCGGGATGATTTCCGGTCTTGGCCAGCGTTTCGGGGTCTTCTCGGGGCCCTTCGAGTTCCTCGCCTACAAGCAGGCGGCCTTCATCTCGACCGTGGTCACCGATGTGTGGATCGGCACGCCGCTGGTATCGCTTTACCTGCTGGCGGCGATGCAGACGATCCCGAAGGACCTCTACGAGGCCGCCTGGACCGATGGCGCGGGCCGGCTCTACCGCTTCCGCCGGGTGACGCTGCCGCTTTTGATGCCCTCGATCACCACGATGGCGCTGCTGTCGACGATCTGGACCTTCAACAGCTTCGAGATCATCTGGATCCTGACCGAGGGCGGCCCGCGCGGCTCGACCACCACCATGATCATCGACACCTACCGCACCGCGATTTCCCGCTTCCGCTACGGTGAGGGGGCGGCGCGGGCGGTGATGATCCTGATCTGCCTGATGGTGCTGTCCGCGATCTACCTGGCGCTGTTGAACCGCCTGACCAGGAAAGGACGCGCGAAATGATCAACCGCTATCGCTGGTGGGAGCTTGTCCTGATCTATGCCGGCATGGCGCTGTTCCTGACCTTCATGCTCGCGCCCTTCATCGAGGCCTTCATGGTCTCGCTGCGGCCGCTGAACGAGGTCTTCCGCATCCCCTACCGTTTCATCGCCGAGGGGATGAGCCTCGCGAACTACCACCAGATCTGGATCTCGCAGCCGATGCTGGGGCGCTGGATTATCAACAGCTTCGGCATCGCTCTCGCGGTCACGGTCCTGTCGATGATGTGCTCGATCCCCGCCGCCTATGCCATCGCCCGCTTCAAGTTCAAGCTGCGCGACGGGCTGCTCTCGGTCTTCCTCGCGGTTTCGATGGTGGGGGCGGCGGTGCTGATCATCCCGCTCTACAAGCTGATGCTGGCGCTGGGGCTTCTGAACACCTATGCGGCGATGATCATCCCGGGCGCGGCCTTCACCGTGCCGACCGGCATTTTCCTCATGCGCAGCTATTTCATGCGCATCCCGGCCGAGCTGGAAGAGGCCGCCTATGTCGACGGCGCGAGCCGCCTTTACACCATGCGCCGGGTCATCCTGCCGATCGCGGCGCCGGGCATGGTCGTCGTCGCCATCACCACCTTCATCACGGCCTATGCCCAGCAGTTCCTCTTCGCGCTGACCTTCAACTCGAAGAACCACCTGAACCCGCTGCCGGTCGGCCTTTACCAGTTCTTCGGTCATCAGGAGGTTCGCTGGAACGAACTGATGGCCGCCAGCATCGTCGGCGTGCTGCCGGTGCTGGTGCTCTACGTCTTCCTGCAACGATACATCGTCGCCGGGCTGACCGCCGGCGCGGTGAAGGAATGACGCCTACGGTCGCATATAACAGGGAGTAAAAAATTGAAGATCCGTTCCTTTATCCTGGCCTCGACGGCGGTCTTCGCGCTGTCCAGCGCCGCACAGGCCGCGACCGAGCTCTACCTGATCAACTGCGGCGCCGATAACGAGCCGCAGGCCCCGGTCCAGCAGACCCATATCGACGAATGGGTCAAGGCAAACCCGGATTACACCGTCCGCGTGGAATTCCTGCCCTGGGAACAGTGCCAGGAGAAGACTCTGACGCTGGCCGCCGCGGGCACGCCGCCCGCCGCCGCCTATATGGGCTCGCGCGTGCTGAAGCAGCTTTCCGCCGCAGGCCAGATCGTCCCGATCGAGCTGACGGATGACGAGCTCAAGACCTATGAGCCCTCGGTCATCTCGACGGTGCAGTTCGACGGCCAGGTCTGGGGCCTGCCGCGCGCCTTCTCGACCAAGGCGCTTTACTGGAACAAGGATCTGTTCAAGGAAGCGGGTCTGGACATGCCGAACGGCCCGCAGACCTTCGAGGAAATGCTGACCGCCGCCAAGGCGATCAAGGAAAAGACCAAGGCCGCCGGCTTCGGCATGCCAGCCGCCGACATGGACAACACCTTCCACGAATTCCTGAACTTCCTCTATTCCAACGGCGGGCAGGTCGTGGACGCCGATGGAAAGGTCGTGTTCGACAGCCCGAACAATGTCGAGACGCTGAAATTCTATCAGGAATTGGCGAAATACTCGCAGGAAGGGCCGGTCGCCTATGACCGTGGCAAGCTCGAGCCGCTGTTCAAGGAAGGCCAGATCGCCATGTACACCTCGGGCGCCTGGGGCCGCGGCAAGGCCGAGGGCGTGAATTACGGCGTCGCACTGATCCCGGCTGGACCCTCGGGCAAGCATTCGACCCTGCTGATCACCGACAGCCTCGTGGTCTTCAAGGGCACCGGCCAGGAAGAGGCTACCCAGAACCTGATCAAGTTCCTGACCGCCCCCGAGCGCCAGTCGGCCTTCGACGAGGCCGGCGGCTGGACCCCGATCCGCGCCGGCGCAGGCGCCGATGCGCTGGTCGCGAAGGACCCGAACTGGAAGCCCTTCATCGACGCCGTGCCGACCGGCGGCCCCGAGCCCCTGATGCAGGACTATATCGCGATGCAGGACGCCGCTATCGAAGGCATTCAGGCCGTCATCTCGGATGAGATCACCCCGGAAGAAGCCGCCAAGAATATCCAGGACGGCCTTGCCGCGCTGAACTGATCAAGTTGCGGGGGCGGCATCGCCCCCGCCATTTTCCCCGAGGAGCAGCCGATGGGCGATCTGAAACTGACGGGCGTGACCAAGGACTTCGGCATCGCACGCGTCATCCACCCGACCGACCTGCAGATCCGAGACGGCGAATTCACGGTCTTCGTCGGACCTTCCGGCTGCGGCAAGTCCACCATGCTGCGCATGATCGCGGGGCTTGAGGACATCTCGGCCGGCACGCTGGAAATCGACGGGCGCGTCGTCAACGACCTCGCCCCGGCGAAGCGCGGCATCGCCATGGTGTTCCAGAGCTACGCGCTTTACCCGCATCTGAACGTCTATGAGAACATCGCCTTCCCGCTGCGCGTCGATCGCCGCTCCGAGGCCGAGGTGCGCCAGAAGGTCGGCGCCGCCGCCGAGGTGCTGAAGCTGACCGAGCGCCTGCAGCACAAGCCCGGCGAGCTCTCGGGCGGCCAGCGCCAGCGCGTCGCCATCGGCAGGGCCATCGTGCGCGAGCCTTCGGTGTTCCTCTTCGACGAGCCGCTCTCGAACCTTGACGCGGCGCTGCGCGGTGAAATGCGGGTCGAGCTCTCGCGCTTGCACGGCAAGCTGGCCAACACCATGATCTACGTCACGCATGACCAGATCGAGGCGATGACAATGGCCGACAGGATCGTCGTCCTGAATGCGGGAAGGGTTGAGCAGGTCGGCAGCCCTCTGGAACTTTTCCATCGCCCGGCGAACCGTTTCGTCGCCGGTTTCATCGGCAACCCGAACATGAACTTCCTGCCCTCGAGGGTGATTACGACGACAGCCGAAGGGATCACGCTGCAGATCGAGAACGGTCCCGAATTCACAATTCCCGTCGAGGGCAAGCCCGCCCCCGGCGATCCCCTGACACTGGGCATCCGCCCCGACGACCTCAGGCCAGATCCGGCCGGGCTGCAATGCCGGGTGGATGTCGTCGAACGGTTGGGAAACAGTTCGGTCCTATATTGCGTGGCCGAAGGGGAACGCCAGATCTGCATGGTGACCGACGGAGCGACCCAAGCCGTTCCCGATGAGATGATCGGTATCAGCTTTGATCCGGCTGCTGCGCATGTCTTCACCGAGGATGGCAGAGCCCTGCCCCGTCGCCATGTGCCGGTCGATCTTGCCCGGTTGCCCAGCACCCGGAAAGTCTGAGAATTGGGACAGATGCGCTCGATGAAACTCATGCCGCTGACCGAGCCGGGCGACGCCATCGCATGCGCCGCGCGCGCCATCATCGAGATGGTCCAGCGCAAGCCGGATGCCATTCTGGGCCTTGCCACGGGGGGCACGATGGAGCCGCTTTATGCCCTTCTCGTCGCGGCCCATCGCGACGGGCTGAGCTTCGCCCGCATCAGGACAGTCAACCTGGACGAATATGTCGGGCTGCCCCCCGATCATCCGAATTCCTACCACCGTTACATGGCACGGCATTTTCTGGAACATGTGGACGTTCCGCCAGCGAATAGCTTCATCCCCTGCGGCCACATTGATCCGGCACGCGCCGCTTCCCAATACGCATCCCTTCTGGATGATCTGGGGCCGGTCGATCTGCAGCTTCTCGGGATCGGGGAAAATGGCCATATCGGCTTCAATGAGCCCGGCACCGCGCTTGACGCCCCAACGCGGGTGACGGCCCTTTCTCCGATCACGATGGCGGCGAATGCCCGGTTCTTTTCCCCCGGAGCAGAAGTGCCCTCCCAAGCCGTGACGATGGGCACCGCTGCCATCCTCTCTGCCCGCCGCATTGTCGTCCTGGCGACAGGCAGGGCAAAATCAGCGGCACTTGCCGATGCCTTGGACGGGCCGGTCTGCCCGGAATGCCCCGCCTCCTATCTGCGGCTGCATCCCGATTGCACGATCCACGCAGATCATGCCGCGGGGGCATTGCTGCGTGTGCTGCCGTCACAGCGGCCCGCCGCCTGAGGCGCTCCGAAACGGCCTTGATCGATCGGGCCAGTATCAATAAGACCGACGATCTTTCGAAGGAGCGCGCGGGCATGAAAGTTCTCATCGACACCGATCCAGGCATCGACGATGCGATGGCGATCGTCTTTGCGGCGCGTCATCCGGATGTCGAACTTGTGGGACTGACCAGTGTCTTCGGCAACGTTCCTGTCGACATCGCAACCCGCAACGCCTTGGCCCTGGTCGAGCATTGCGAATTGGATATCCCCGTGGCCCAAGGCGCTTCCCGTCCGCTTGAACTGCCACCGTTCGACTTCCCCGCCCATATCCACGGCGAGCATGGCTTTGGTCACCTGCCCGCCGCCAGCCCTTCCAGAGCGGTTCTGGGCGAAAGCGCGGCCGAGTTCATGACCCGGATCGCGCGCGAGAACCCCGGAGAGATCACGCTTTGCCCGGTAGGACCCATCACCAACGTCGCAGAAGCAATCAGGCTTGATCCGGCATTCGCGGGAAACCTGCGCCGGATCGTCTTCATGGGCGGCGCGCTCGACGCGCGCGGGAACATTACGCCGCATGCGGAGGCGAACACCTATCACGACCCCCACGCTTTGGAGGTCGTGCTTCGCTCGGGTGCCGAGATCCTGATGATCGGGCTTGATGTGACAATGCGGGTCCAGTTGCAGGCCGCCGATTTCCGCGAGCTTGCGCTGCATGCTCCGCATGACGGCGGGTTTCTGGACCGGATGTCGGGTCTCTATCTCGATTTCTACCGTTCGATCGGTCAGGAAGGATGTGCGCTTCACGATCCGATGGCCGTCATTGCCTGTATTCAGGACGGGCTTTTCACGCTCGAGAACACCGCCCTTTCAACCGTTCTGGAGGGCGACGAGATCGGCCGCACGCAGCGCCGGGCAGGAGAGAGCCGAACCTTTGCCGCGCTTGACTGTGACGCCAGTGCGATACGGTCGATGTTTCTCGACACGATCCGTCGCGGAGCCTAGCGGCCCGCCGTCCAGAGCCTGAAGCGGCGGGCACCGGTCACTTCGCGAAGCAGACCCATGCTGTGCATCCGGGACAGCAGACGTTCGGCGGTGTCGCGGCTGATCCCTGTCGCAGTCTCGACCATTGCCGTCGTCATCAGGGGGTTTGCGGCCAGAGCTTCGATGATGCGCGCAGAATTGTCGCCCTTGATTGTCGCTGTTGCTTGTCGCGCGCGAAGCGCCCAATCGGCAATCCGCAGCAATTCCCGCCGCGCCTCGGTCGTTCCCTGCAGGACAGCTTCCAACTGTCGCCGCATCCGATCTGCGGGGGTGCCACCATCAATCCAGACCGAGCGCCCTGCCCGCCCGAGCGGCACGAACTTTAGCGCCTCCATCCCGGTCGCCATGTCGCGGGCTGTCCACGTGCCGGGTTCGACAAGGCATTCCGGACTGGACAGATCGGCGATGCGCCAAGCCGCGCGCAAGACCGGCGCCCGGGCGATAGGTTCAAGGGCGGAGAACCCCGCCGCCGTTGACAGGAACTCGGCGGCCGCTGCATCGAACGCTTCTCCGACGGGCCGGGCGGCCAGCGCTTCGGCCAATCCGGCACTTTCACTTCGGTGCAGGCCAAGGAAGCCACGCAGGTCATCAAGCAGTCCCTGCCCTTCGAAACGGCGCAAACCCCAGCGCGCAAGCCGCATCGATTCAAGATCAGTGCCGGCGCGCGCATCCATGACTTCGCGGCCGATCTCTTCGCGACGCAAAGGCGAACCTTGCGCCCAGAGCATGGATTCAAGTTCGATCAACGCAAGCCGTCGCGTGGCCCCGGCCCGGGCCTCCGCGCCCAGCCCGCCAAGCGTCGCATCAAGTCGCCCTAAGGATGCGGCAGCCTGGGCCAGCAGACCGGAATGGGAGTCCTGCGCCTGCAACCAGTCTCGCAGACGCAGGATCGGCGCAGCAGGCTTTTCGTTTGCCTCGGTTTCGTCCAGCCAGTCGCTCGAAGGAATCGAATTGCTCATGCCCCAAGCCTATCCGGATTCCGACGATAGGACAGGGGGAACCTCATGGAGGCTACGAAACCTTTGCCGGGCGTCACCCGATTGTCTCGCGGAAATGTGTCAGGAGTTCACTGATCCCGGCCGCCAGATCCACCTCGGGTGACCAGCCCAACTCGGTCCTGGCGCGCGTGATATCAAGATAATTGCGGGGGACGTCGATGCTCCGCCCCGGAAGGTAGTCGCGCGAGACGGCATGCCCCAGAGAAGCTTCGATCAGTTCGAGAAGCCGGTTCAGCGAAGTTCCCTGCCCCGATCCGATATTGATCTCGGTTCCGGAAACTGCCGAGTCGCCGGCCGTGACGATCGCCCGTGCCACGTCCCGGACATGAATGAAATCGCGCTCGACGCTGCCGTCGCCCCAGATCTGGATCGTTTCACCTCGCACGGCCATCGCGGCAAAGGTCGTGAGCGCCCCTTGAGCCTTTCGCGTGTTCTGATACGGACCGTAGGGATTGGCGATCCGCAGCGATAGTGTCGAAAGGGGGACGCCGTCGCCCCGACCATCATAGAGCCGCAGGTATTTTTCGCATGCGAGCTTCGAAACCCCATATGCGTTGATCGGAAAGGTCGCGTGATCTTCCGGGATCGGCACCACTTCTGTCGGACCGTAGACGGTCCCGCCCGAGGATGTGAAGACCAGTCGGCCAACTCCGCGGGTCAGCGCCATTTCCAGGATGCCAAGCGTTCCCACCACGTTCTCGGCGCAGTCTCTGGGCGGGTTCATGTTCGCTTCGCGCGGCATGGCGGTCGCGGCGAGGTGATAGACCGTGCCCACCCCGGTCATCGCTTCGTGCAGCAGTTCCTGCTGCAAGAAGCTGCCGGACCAATGGGTCAGATCCGGGTGACTTACCCGTCCGGGCCCAAGATCCAGCGTGCGGACTTCGTGGCCTGCGGTGAGAAGCGCTTCGACCAGATATCGGCCGATGAAGCCGCTTCCACCGATGACAAGGATCGGAGATTTCGCCGTCATGATCGCCTCGTTCGTGAAGGGCTGCCCCCTGCATAGGCCGCGCGGCAATGCCTCGCAACAGGCATGCGCGGCTTCACCTGCGCCCGAACCATTTCAAGGGATTAAGACGACGGCGAAAGGCTTCGTATTCGGTCGAGACCTTCCGATAGGCATCGGACATTCGGGCAGCCTGATCCTGGAACTGCTGACGCGCCTCGGTTTCCTTGCGATACGCCTCGGCCATGCTTCGGGCGCGAGCTTCGAACTGGCTTCGCGCGTCAGCTTCCTGCAGATAGGCCCTGTGCATCTCTTGTGCGCGCGCCTCGAAGAGGGCTCGTTCCTCGGATGCCTTCCTGAACGCCGTCTCATAGGTGTCGCGGGCCTCGGCTTCGGATCGATAGGCGGATTGCAGTTCGCGGGCCTTTTCGACCTGCGCGTCGCGCTCGGCCGACACGCGCTCCACGCCCTGGCGGAAGGCCTCCAGATCACGCTGCAACTGGTGTGATGGTGTCTCGCCGATCTCGGCTCGGATTTCGCTTGCGAGAATCGACAGATGAGCAGCCCCCCGCCGCAGCAGGCTCGCCCTTGCGATCAATCCCGCGTCAGGGTGGCTGCCCTTCGGAAACCCACGCAACTCCCGCCACAACTCCGCGACGAGAGTATCAGACGGAGCGGTGTCACCGGCGCCAGAGGTCAATTCGGGCGCGAATGGTGGCTCAACCCCCTGCACGGAAAGGCCCGTGAATTGCGCGATCCGAGCGAGGCTGCCCGCCGCGTCATCATGCCAGTCGTCAAGCCTGCTGATCTGCATCGGCAGATCAGCAGCATTGGCCAGAGCCGCGAGCGTATAGGCGAGCCATAGCGCCTCACTCATCTCTTGTGAGGTCTGGTCCCTGCGGCCCAGGCTCGCGCTCACCCCTGCGGGATCCCGCAGGCAAAGCAGCGCCTTCATCGGCACTCCCAGATCCGCGGCCGCCCTGATCCACAGGGGAAGAAACAGCGTCATGCGCGGGTCCTTCAAGGCCAGGGCAGAGCCTTGCGACGTGCCCTCAAGCCGCGCAACCAGAATTTCGCGCAATTCGGCACCAGCCGCCCCGGCCGCATCACTGCCCCACCAATCCTCGGGCAGAGGCAGAAGATGCTCGGGCATGCCCCACGCCCGACCGTTCGCAGCCAGGAGCCTGTCATGGAAGGCCACGATCTCGCCAGCTTCCCAGTAGCCCTTGCGGTTGTAGTCGTCACCCGCCAGCAGCCCTCCACCTGCCTCTGCCCCAAGCGCACCCAGTGCCTGCATGGTCAGCGAGGTACCGGAGCGGTGCATTCCGATCACGGCAATGATCGAACGGCTCATCCGGCAGCCCCGCCGCCGCGCAGGCTGGCAAGAAGCTCGACCACCTTGTCGCCCTGATCCTGCCAAGTCGCGGCACGAGCGATCTCCTGTGCCTTTGCCGTGCGCCGCGCTCGATCTTCGGGATTGCGGATCGCCTCGATCATGACTTGCGCCAGGGCATCGGGATCGGGCGCGGCATAGAATGCCGCATCATCCGGCAAGAGCCAACGCGCGGAAGGGGTATCATTCATGACCACTGGGCATCCGCAGGCCGAGACCTCGAGAGGCAGAAGCGAGAGGTTCGTGCCAGAGAGAACAAGCGCCAGATCGCATTGGGAATAGAGGTCAGGCAGGGCCTCGAGCTTCTGCTCTCCCGCATTCAGATGCGGAAAGGGTATCTTGACCCCACCCACGTCTCCGCCCGCGAAGATCACCGCGACCTCGGGGCATTCGGCGCAGACCTTTTCCAGTGCGACCAGCCCAAGCTCGAACAATCGGCGTGGGGTCACATGGCGCGAGTAGAAGAGGATGTTGAAATGTCGCGTGCTGTTCCGCGGCTGCTGAACATAGCGATCATGCTCGACCCCAAAGGAAACCGCGCCGCAACGCATACCGTATTCAGCCGAGAGTTTCTCGGACAGCCAGCTGCCGGCAGTGATGCCCTTCAACCCAAGCCTGTAGGTGTTCTCGGCGAAATAGTACTCCGAAGAAACCGGGTGGAAGGCGGGCTCGAAGTCCTGCACGAAATAGAATTTTTCCTCGCTCGCCCGGTGTTTCGACACCCAATAGGCTGTCTGCCAGCCTGTCGCGAATGTAACCGCCGCAGGCACGAAACCTTCCACTCCCAGAGCAACCTCCGCCTTCAGCGGAAAATACCATTGCTCCAGCGCGGCCCTTGCGGCTTCAGGGCTGCTCCAGCCATAGGGCGGCAGGATCACGAGCCGCTGATCGAAGCCTCGTTCGGCCAGCATGTTGATGAAGCGGAAAATGTTCAGATGCCCGCCGGAACCGAAACCGAAATTGGGGATCACCCATTGCACCCGCGTTGCCGGCGCGGTGCCAAGCTTGGACGGATCGCCATGCGGTTCGCCGAGGACCTGTTCCCAATGACCCAGAAAGTCGATCTTGCCCGTCTGACTGATCGGTGCACCGACAGGCTGTGGCCCGTGGATCAGACGTCGGCTTGCGGCATTAAGCGCATATCCCAAGCCCTGAGTGCGCGCCACGCGGGTGAATTTTCGAACGAGATTCCCGACCATCTCAGAGGCTCCTGATCCAGTCGTCGCGAGATAGTCGGCGGGTCAGCCAATCCGGCAGGCCGTCGCGCGCGCCAAGGTAATGACCAAGTGGCCGCGCGAAGGATTCGGCCAGCCGCGAGAGCGTCTTGGCCGGATGGCGCCGCCACCATCCCTGTCTGAAGGCCAGACCCATATCCCGCTTTGCAAGATATGCGCTGGACCGCAGAACACCGCGCGCCCCCTTCGCCAGCCGGTAGCCGAACAGCTTCCGAAAGGCCCTGCTTTCGTCAAAGCTGCGCTGAAGCGTCTCGAACGGACCGAAGCTATGCGAATGGCGGACGACTGAATCCGGCGCGAATGCCTTGCGGTAACCGGCTTCGACGATGGTCTTTGCCCAGATCTGATCCTCGGCGAATTGCACGTCGGGATAAGGATGCAATTCCCAGATCCTGCGCGGCATTGCCGAGGCATTGTCCGAATAGAAATGATAGATCTGCCGCAGGCCCTCATTCCCGTCGTATTCCGCCCGATCCGTGATCTCCACGACAGGGAAAGCGCGCAATCCGTCGAAATGCTTTTCCAGTTCCCACGCGATGAATGGGTCCGCTTTTTCATGCGCAATGTGCCGCGAGAAGACGCCGGCGACCCGTTCGTCACGCCGCATGGGGGCGATCAATTCGCTCAGCCAGCGTTCGTTGGCGGGGATCGCGTCATGGGTGATGAAAGCGACATAATCAGCCTGGCTCAGCGAGGCGCCCAGATTGCGTGTGCGTCCGTGGCCGAAGGTCTTGGGATCGATCCGCTCCAGCCGGAAGCCGTGATCCAGCGCAAGCTGGTCCGAACCGTCTGTCGAACCGCTGTCGATACAGATCACTTCGAAGGGAGCATCGTAATCCTGCCGCGCGAGCTCTCGGCAAACATCACGGAAATGTGGAAGGCCGTTCTTGACTGGAATGATGACCGAGACTGAGTCCGGACCGCTGACGGGAGGGCGGGAAGTGGTGGTCAAGAATTGGCTCCGGCTAACGAGGCGTGAAGCTGCTTGTCGAAATTGGGGCAGGCCTTGTCAAGAGAGTGGGCATTCGTCGAACAGAAGTTTACTCGAAATCCACCCGAGAGTATAATTTTCGTCCCGCAACCAGACCCGGCTTGGCATGCAAGCCCGGAACGCCCTGATATCATTCGATGGTAACGGCCGGTTAGGTCCGGAGTGTCACATTTCTGCCCCGATGGTCACGCAATTCATGTGTCGACGGCAACTCGAGACCGACGTATCGGGTTAGAGCAACTATTGCGGGCTAGACGCCCGGACTTCATCTTGGAATGCGCCTGAATGACCAAAGTCTCGATCCTCATGGCAGTCTATAATGGCCAGCGTTTCCTGCAGGAGCAGCTTGACAGTTTCGTGGCCCAAGATGGCGTAGACTGGTCGTTGACGGCCAGCGACGATGGATCGACCGATGGCAGCGCCGACATTATCGCCGCATTTGCCGCCCTCCATCCGGGTCGCGTTGAGCAGGTTCAGGGTCCTCGGAACGGTGTGGCCGAGAACTTTCGCCACCTGCTGAGCTTCGTTCCGACCTCAGCCGATTTTGCGGCGTTCAGTGATCAGGACGACGTCTGGCTGCCCGGCAAGCTGTCGCGCGCGGTCAGTATGCTGGAAAAGGTTACAGATGGCCGCCCCGCCCTTTACTGCTCGCGGACCCGCATCGTGTCTTGCGATCTGGGTCAACGTGGACTGTCTCGCGATATCAGCCGCCCGCCTTCCTTCCGAAATGCGCTTGTCCAGAACATCGCGAGCGGCAACACGATTGTCCTCAATCGTGCTGCTGTCGATCTGCTTCAGGCAGCGCATGCCGAGGCAGGTCCGGTTCCGATCCACGACTGGTGGGCCTATCAGATCATCGCAGGCGCCGGAGGAGAAATCGTCTTCGACCGCGAGCCTGCCCTGCTCTACCGCCAGCACGGAGAAAACAGCATCGGGGCGAATGCCGGGCTGCGTTCGCTGCGAGAACGCGTCCAGATGACCATGCGCGGACGTTTCGCCTCGTGGCACCGAATGAACACGGCAGCCCTCTCGGCCTCATCCCACCGGATGACGGAAGCAAACCGACAGATCCTGACAGATTTCCAGAACGCCTTGAACACGCCTTCAACACTTCGCCGGCTCAAAGCCTTGCGCCAGTCCGGGGCCTACAGGCAGACTTGGACATCCAACGCGGCTCTATGGGTCGCAGCAATAATCAATCGCTTGTAGGGCAATGACATCCCGCCTGTCTGGGGCAGGATCATCCGAACGACCTCATGCTGCCGGAACGTTTCAGCAGGGTTCCAGCAAAAGCGATGGCGAATACCGAGCCGCTTCCCACCCCGGCGTAAACGGCGAGTGCCTCAAGAACGGAAGACCTGGCACAGAACACCGCCAGAGCGGAGCCAGAGGCGATCATCACGGATAGGATCAGTATCGGCATTTGTCGATCACCTGGCTTTTCGACTGCTTCAATCACCGGAGCATCTAGCTTAGTTGTGGCTGCCACTAAAGGATCAGGACGTCAGGTCACGGCTCTCGGTAAGGTTGATGAACTGCGCAAGGGCTCGGGCAATGACAGCATTCAGACATAGGTCTGTGCTGTTGCCTCCTGCATCGACAAGTCGGCAGACCAGCTCATCATCCTCGACCGAAACGACGCTGAACGAGACCGGCCTAACAGTCTGATCAACATGAAGGTCTTCCCCCGCAGCTGGGACTGACAGCAACAGCTGCTGGCCTGCCAGAACGCGCTCCTCGGTGGTCATTCTTGTCCCATCCTTACGCTTGCCTATCGTCAACAGCTTCACCGGACCGTCCTGCTTCAGACCCGCGCCCAGTTCGTTGGGACGTTGCGTCATGATTAACACCCGCTGAAGTTGACGCAACGTAAAGTTAGGTGAGAATTCGTTCTTGTCTTGCCCCAGAGACTTAGCGGCAACGCGATTGGCCCAAATTCGGTTCCCAAAGCCAACGCGAGACAATCCGTCGGTCGCGCGAGGGAACTTCGCCATCAACTCTGCCCCGGCCGCCCTTATTTTGTGCATGCCTCTTGTAAGGCTGTACTTCGACATTTTCCGCTTTGCTGATAAATTTTGTTGGTTATATGGTTTCCTGATTCAAGTGGAAGGACTCGCATGTTTCCCATTCGTCAGCTCCGCAGCGCAGGCACGCTGGTTTCCGCCTCGGGCGCGGCGGCATCCATACTTCGTGCCCGCGCCGCAGAATGGGAGGTCGATCTTGTCGAGACCTGCGACCGGCTGACTCTTCACGTCTGGGGCAGCGAACTCTCTCTTGTGACCGAGGATGGACTGGTGCGCATCGAATTGAAGGCACCGGAACAGCGCCTGATCGGCACGCTGCAGGACAGCGCGACGGAACTGTTTGAAAGCCACGGCATCGACATCCGCTGGGACAGCGTCAACGAAGGAGAACTTGCGCCCGGCCTGTCGCTGATGAAGTTAGTTTCGATCAGGCGTCGCAGCCCCGGTTTCATTCGGGTCAGGGTTTCCGGTCCGGATGCGGTCCGCTTCGGCCAGGGAAGCCTGCACTTTCGGCTTCTGCTTCCTGCGAAAGGACGCGAGCCGGTCTGGCCCAGGATCGCATCGAATGGTCGCACCCGTTGGCCGGATGGAAAGAACGCATTGCACCGGCCGGTGTATACCGTGATCGAGCAAAGGGATGATTGGGTAGAGTTCGACATCTTCAACCATTCCGGCAGCCCGACATGCGATTGGACCCAAGAGGCCCAGCCCGGCGAAACGGTCGGGCTGATGGGGCCTGGCGGAGGCTGGTGTCCGACGGCAGATGAGCTTTGGTTGTTCGGAGACGAAACCGCGCTGCCCGCGATCGCAAGAATGTTGAAACTTACGACCGGTAGGGTCCGGGCCTTCGTTCGCGCCGAGGCCGATGACCTTGATGAGCTTGCGTCCGACCCACGTGTCACCCAGTGCGACGATCTTCGTGACGCGATGGCTGAAGCGTGCTTCGATCCGGCCGCGGATCTGCACGTCTGGTTCGCGGGGCACGCGCGGGACGCTCGCGAAGCGCGCCACCATCTGGCGGCGCGCGGCCTGAACAAGCGTCAGTTCACAGCTGCCGCCTATTGGGGTCAGCCAGACAGCGCCGCGTAAACGCCGCCCTGCTCGACCAGCACGCCGTGCTGTCCGACTTCGACGATCTGGCCTTCCTGCATGACGACAATACGATCCGCATTGCGGATTGTACCCAGCCTATGTGCGATGACCAAAGTCGTCCGCCCAACAGCCAACGCATCAAGTGCCGCCTGAATTTCCCGTTCGGTCTGGCTGTCCAAGGCCGACGTCGCCTCGTCCAGAATGAGGATAGGAGGGTTCTTCAAGAAGGCCCGCGCGATGGCGACGCGTTGCTTCTGGCCGCCAGATAGCATGACGCCACGCTCTCCGACCACGGTATCGAGTCCTTCGGGCAGGTTTTCGATCATCGGGCCAAGCTGTGCCTGACGCGCCGCCTCGAAGATTTCGCCATCCGAGGCCCCCAGTCGACCGTAGGCGATGTTGTCCCGAAGCGTGCCGCCAAACAGGAAGACATCCTGGCTGACAAGACCAATCTGACGGCGCAGGCTGTTAAGCTTCATGCCCTCAAGCGGAATTCCGTCTACCGTGATATGCCCCGATGTCGGCTCGTAGAAGCGCGGGAGCAAGGCAAGAAGCGTCGTCTTGCCGGCACCGGAGGGCCCGACGAAAGCAACCGTCTCCCCTGCCCTGATGGCAAGATCAATCCCCTTGATGATCGGGCGCGCGCCGTCATACGAAAAACTCACATCGTCAAACCGGATGTCTCCGCGAAGCTTCGGGGCATCTATTGCGTCAGGACCGTCCTTGATCTCTGGCTCGGTCGCCAGGAGTTCCTGATAGCGGCGAAAACCCGCTATTCCGCGGGGATAGGTTTCGATCACGGCCGCGATCTTCTCGAGCGGCCGATAGAAAACCCCGACCAGCAGAAGAAATCCCACAAATCCGCCTGTCGTCAGGTTTCCCGACAGGACGAAGCTCGCGCCAACGACCATCACCACGACCTGCACGAGCCGAAGTCCCATGTATTGCAGCGCAGAAGACACCGCCATCACCCGATAGGCCTGCAGCTTGGTGTCGCGGTAGCTTTGGTTGTCGGTGGCGAAAAGCTCGGTTTCGTGCTTTTCATTGCCGAAGGCCTGCACCACGCGAACCCCACCCAGAGCTTCCTCGAGGCGCACGTTGAAATCCCCGACCCTGGAGTAGATCGCCCGCCAGGTCCGGGTCATGCGGCCGCCATAGACAATGACCAGCACCAGCATCGCCGGAACGATCACCGCAACGATAAGCGCAAGCTGCGGATTGATGGCGAACATCAGGATGAACGCCCCGACAAAGGTCATCAGTGCGATGAATGCGTCTTCGGGCCCATGATGGGCGACCTCGCCAATCTCCTCGAGATCGCGCGTTACGCGTGCAACCAGCTTGCCGGTCCGCGCCCGATCATACCAGCGCCAGCTCAGCCGGGTCAGGTGGTCAAAGGCGCGGGCGCGCATCTCGGTTTCGATGTTGATGCCAAGCTTGTGACCCCAATAGATCACGATTGACATGAGACCCGTGTTGACGACGTAAAGCAGCATCAGTCCGACTGCCGCCAGAACCGTCACCTCCCAGTTACCTTGGGGAAGCAGGTGGTCGATGAACGCCGTGATCGCCAGCGGAAAGGCAAGCTCAAGCAGCCCTGACAACACGGCGCAGCCGAAATCGAGCCAGAAAAGCCCCATCCAGGGCCGGTAATAGCTGAAGAATTCTTTCAGCATCTCGTTCCTTTCTCAAGCGGGGATGGCGACAAGGCCTCCATCCTCGCGTCGCAAGACCTGCATCGGCAGGCCGTAGATCTTGGCAAGCACATCGGGGCGCATCAGCTCGTCCGGGCTGCCCTGCATGGCAAGCCGCCCACCTTTGAGCGCAATCACATGGTCGCAGAATCGCGCCGCCATGTTCACTTCGTGAAGCACAACGACCGCACTGCGGTTCTGTGCATGGCACATCCTTCGGACAAGTGACAGAACCTCGACTTGATGGGCTATGTCGAGTGCCGAGATGGGCTCGTCCAGAAGCAGGGTCTGGGCTTGCTGTGCGACCATCATGGCAAGCCAGACGCGCTGCCGCTCACCGCCCGAAAGCGTGTCGACAAGCCGATCCGCGAAGGGCTCGACCGCGCATTCGGCAAGGGCCGCGCCAACTGCGGCGTGATCCCTTTCGCCGAAACGTCCCAGCGCCCCGTGCCAAGGATAGCGTCCCAATGCGACGAGTTCACGCACGGTCATGCCTTCCGCCGAGGGTGTCGTCTGAGGCATGAAAGCCAAGGCGCGAGCGTGTTCGCGTGCAGGCCAGTCCCAACTGTCCCTGCCGCAGAAACTGACCCGTCCCGAGGACATGGGCACTTGACGGGCCAATACCTTGAGCAGCGTGGATTTGCCCGAGCCGTTATGCCCAATCAACGCGACGACCTGCCCCTGCGGCAGATCAAGGCTGAGATTGTCGAGCAAGCGGCGGCCAGGGACATCGACCGAGAGTTCCGAAATGGTAAACAGGGCGTCCGTCATCGCCGCATCCTCATCATCAACCAGACGAGCCAGGGCGCCCCGAGAAGAGACGCGAAGAGACCCAAGGGAAGTTCGTAGGGGAAACCCGCCATTCGTGCTCCGAAATCCGCCGAGATCATCAGGATGGCGCCGATCAGGGCTGCGCCACAGATATGATCTCGCGCGCGCGCGAACCCCAACCGGCGGGCCATGTGAGGCGCCATTAGCCCCACGAAACTGAGCGGTCCGACAAGGACCGTTGCGGCCCCCGTCGCAATTCCGGCAATGGCAACAAGCCCGAGCCGCGCCCTTGTCAGCGGCACGCCCAGGCCGGAAGCGACTTCGGAACCCAAGGGAAGAAGTTCCAGCCAGCGCCAAGCACCCAAAGCCAGCATCACGACGATCAAGGCAAGCGCTGCCAGCACAGCGGCCTGAGCCGGACCGACGTTCCCCGAAGAGCCGCTAAGCCAGGCAAGGACCTGCCAGGATTGCGCGCTTCCGGTCGCCATAAGGGCCGAAAGCAATGCGGCGGCCATGGATGACACCGCGATCCCTGCCAGCAAGATCCGCTCGGCCGGCATGTCGCGCCTGCTGGCAAATCTTGAAACAAGGATCAGCGCGACGGCGCCTCCCAGCATCGTCCCGATCATTCGTTCCGTCGGCCCAGGTGAAACCATGAGAAACAGCACAGCGGCATAGCCGATCGAGGCGCCGCCAGAAACGCCCAGCACCTCCGGCGAAGCAAGGGGATTGGCGGTCATACGTTGCAAGATCGCGCCCGCAATCGCCAGCAGCGAACCGGCTGCACCGGCCGCGATCAATCGGGGCAAGCGCAGCGGAAGGAAGTCGCGAAAACTGTTCCAATCGAGAACGGCCCATCCCTGCGGAACCCGTCCGATCCAGACCAGAAGAACTGCCAATACGACAGTCGCGACAACAAGGGCAATCAGCACCCTGCCCGGTCGATCAAGCCGCGGCGCGGGCCCCTCGGCCGCTTCGGTGCCGGGCGGGGTCGAGCCACGAAGGCGCGGCAGCAGCCAGATCAGCAATGGTCCGCCGATGAGGCCGGTCAGGGCCCCGGTTGGGAACATTTCTCCGGTGAGGTCGGAGAGCCCGAGCACCACGCCGTCGCATGCAGAAAGCAGGATGGCCCCCAAGAAAGGAGCAAGCGCCAGCACCTGTCCCATTGTTCTAGCCCCAAGGCTGCGCGCGAACGCCGGGGCCGCCAGTCCGACAAAGCCGATCAACCCCAGTTCGGCTGAAACTGCGCCCGCCAGGAAAACGGCCAGGATGATCACGGCGAAACGTATCGCGGCGACGTTCAGTCCTAGGGCTCCGGCTCCGGCTGCACCCAGGGAAAGCACCCTGAGCGGACGCGCGAGCAGCGCCGCCCCGGCTGCGCCCGAGATGAGCACCAAACCGAGCGAGCGCACACCGCCCCAATCCTGCTGCACCAGAGAGCCGCCGTTCCAGATCACCAGCGACAGGAGATACTCGCCCCGGGACAGCGTGATTGCGGTTGCGATCGCCGAGGCCGTCATGCCGACAAGCATCCCCGCGATCACCATCGTAACGGGCGCGAAGGCGCGCCGCGCACCAATCAACATGACCAGCGCGGCCGCCGTGCCCGCTCCGGCAAGGGCAACGACCCAGCGGCCCTGCTCCAGAAGAGCCGGCGCGTAGATCGTCGTCATCACCAATGCAAGCTGGGCTCCAGCCGATATTCCCAATGTCGTCGGATCGGCGACAGGATTGCGCAGCACGGCCTGCAAGAGTGCCCCCGCCAATCCAAGGATCGCGCCCGCCATCAAAGCGATTGCGCCGCGCGGCATCACCCCGAACGCAAAAAGGATCTGGTCGACCTTCATCGTGCTGGCGTCGAAGGGAAACGCGGGCCAGTCGGTTGGAAGCAGCCTAAGCGCTGCCAGAAACCAGAGAACCGCAGCGAAAAGAAATGCGGCGAGCAAGGCAAGCCAGGTACGTGTTGTCATGTTCTTATCGGCCCCGCCTCGAAGGCTTCGACAAGCAGCGTTGCAAATCGAAGGGCCGAAGGCAGCCCGCCATAGACATTGATCTCGGGCAATTGGTAAAGCCTGCCTTCCGAAATCGGAGGAAGCGCACGCCAAAGCATGCTGTTCGACAGACCGGCGCGCGCCTCGATCGGAACGTCGCCAATGATGACAAGACGAGCTTCGGGCATATCGGCCAGCCTCTCGATCGGCAGCGGCGCACGGAAACTGAACTGCGTTTTCGCGGCCCAGGCGTTATTCAGACCCAGCCGCGCGAGGGCATCTCCGGGAAGGCTGTCGAATCCGAATGCCCGCAGGTGCCTTTCGTCGCCAATGTTGACAAGGCAGACGGGTCGATCCCGGAATGAATGAAGCCGCGTAGACAGGTTTGCGAACGTTTGGTCCGCAAGCGCCATCGCCGCGCGGGCCGCACCCCTTGCGCCGATCGTGCGCCCGAGCTCAACGAGCGCGGTTTCCATCTTGGCGAGGGGTGCCTCCCCCGGCATGTAAAACGGCAATGACACGACGGGTGCAATCGTGCGCAGCTTGGCCTCATGTGCAATATAGAACGGCGAGGTGAGGATGAAATCCGGACGGATGAGTTGGAGCAGTTCGAAGTTCGGTGCGCCGCGCAGACCAAGATCGACCACGTCGTCGGGAATGACCGGCGACGGAGTTTCTGCGCGGTACCGGATGAGTTCGCAGGCGGCGACTGGCATATGACCGAGAGCCACCGCCGTTTCGAACATGGCCCAGTCGATCGCCGCCAGGCGCGTCCCCTGCCCCGTCTGCGCAAAGACAGGCCCCGCCGCCGCGAATGCGACGGCGGAGCGCATGAAGGCTCGCCGGCCCAGATGGGCCATCGATTTTACCACTTGTAAGTCAGCTTCGCCTGCAATTCCCGGCCTTCGCCATAATAGCAACCAAAGCTGCCGCAGCTCGCGATATATTCCTCGTCGGTGACGTTGAAGACGTTGACCGATGCCACGATGTTGTCGCGGGCATAGCTTGCGGCAAGGTCGGCTACGGTCACCGAGTCGATCTTGTATTCGTTTGTCGTGTCACCATAGCGTTCGCCGATGTAGCGGACACCGCCGCCCGCGCGGATGCCGTTTCCGAAGTCTCGGTCAAGCCAGATGCTGGCGGAATTGTAGGGCGAGTTTGTCATCATCAGCCCATCCTGTGCCCCACCGTTCTGGTGCGCATCGTTATAGGTGTAGGCCGCGCGGACGTCCCAGCCCTCCGAAATCTCGGCTGTGGCCTCAAGCTCGACGCCGCGCGAATGCACCTCGCCGACCTGTTCCGCAAATCCGTCAACCAGTCGCGTGACATTCGTCTGCTTCAGGTCGTAGACGGCGGCGGTGATGAGGGCGTTGTAGTCAGTCGGTTGATACTTGACGCCGACCTCCCATTGCTTGCCTTTGGTCGGCTCAAGCGTCGCACCATTGCGATCCGTCCCAATCTCCGGCTCGAACGAGGTGGCATAGCTGACATAAGGCGCGACGCCGTTCTCGAAGACATAAGAGAGCCCTGCCCGGCCAGTGGTTGCCTCATCTTCCTGCAACGGATCGGTCGTGCCCGCGAAATTGTTCCAGGACGAGCCGCTTTGCTCGGCCCAGTCATGGCGAAGCGCAAATGTTCCACGCCAATTGCCAAGCGCGATTTCGTCCTGCGCGTAAACGCCAATCTGCTCGAGCGTCAAATCCTGGATGCTGCTGTACCAGGGCGATTTCGGAACCGACACGTTGTAATCAGGATCGCGCCAGTTCAGCGACGGAGCCGTGCCGAAATCGGTCGCATTGCGACCGCTCCACCGACTGATATCAAGGCCAAAGAGCAGCTTATGGCTAAATGCGCCGGTCACGGCCTCACCTACCAGGCGGGTATCGACCTGGACGGTATCGCTTTCTTCGTCCTGATAGGTCGATCCGACGCTGATCAGATCTCCGGTCAGCCCGCTGGCATAGAAGCCGACATAGTCCCAGTCGAATTTCTGGTAGCGAAAGCCCTGCTCGAGCCGCCAGCCGTTATCCAGTTCGCGTTTGTATTCGACGCCGAGATTGAGCATTCGGCGATCGCTTTCGTCCGCATCGGGATAGCCAGCATACAGATCGCGCACGTCGTCTGCATCCGCGATTTCGGTCAGACCATAGGGCACGCCTGGCGGGGAGATCGGTGCATCCTTCTGATAGGACAGCATGACATCGAGCGTAGAGGCATCGTCGAATTGCCAGCTTCCTGCGGCCGCAAGATAGCCACGCTCGTTCTCGAGCTCTTCGACCTGCTCATGATCCTTGCTTACGAGGCCGGTCAACCGCCAGGCAAAGGCATCCGATGCCGATCGGTTCATGTCAAAGAAGAGACTGCCGTTGTCACGCGTTCCGAAGCTGAGCCCGGCCTCGGAAAAATTGTCGAACTGGGCGTGCTTCTGAACCATGTTGATCAGGCCGCCAGGCGAGCCCGAACCATAAAGCGACGAAGACGGGCCACGCAGGACTTCGATCCGTTCGAGGCCGTAAAGCTCGAGCGACATCGCTCCGAAATCCCTGATCAGGTGGAGTCCGTTCAGATACTGCGAATTGCCCGCATCAAAACCCCGCAGATTGGGCTGGTCGAAGCGCGGGTCGGCACCAAAGGGCTCGGCAGTCACGCCCGCTGTATAGCGGAGCGCCTGTGACATGTTCTGAGCGCCCTGATCCTCGATCTGCTGGTTCGTAATCACCGACACGGATTGCTGGGTTTCCAGGACAGTCGCCTCGGTCTTGGTGGCGATCTGTGTCGTGGGCACGACATAGCCTTGCGTCGGTGCCGTGGCATCCAACACCACCTCATCAAGGACAACAGGGCTGGCCGCTCCTTCCGTCTGGGCATGGACAGGCAGCGCAAGGGCAAGAAAGCTGGTTCCGGCCAGCAGGAAAACGCGATGAGACAGCAGCATTGTTATGCGCCCTTCTTCCAATAGAGCATCCTACCCAAGTTGCGCAGCAAGCAGGGCAGTGAGTACCTGACAAGTTTTATGGGCTATATCCATGCTTCAAATTTTCGTGGTTTGCAACTGGTCGCGAGATCTTGTCGTGATCACTGGTCGGGGGTCGTTCGTAACGACCATCTCGATAGGATCGATCCCGTCAGGGTTGGTCCGACTTCAATAGGCAATCGATATGCGACGCAGGCCGGGGAATTCCTCTCGGGCGAGATCTTCGATCCGTTTAAGATGATGGGTAAGGATATATTGTGCGACGAAGGCCGAAGGAGCATTCAGCAGCAGAAGCCCATCATCAAAGCTCTTGAACATCAGTTTGTCGAACCATGCGCCGTGAAGCCCAGGATCGCTCTGCGCGAGAGATGACAGCGTTCGCTCCCAAGCAGGTGAGTTTTCAGAGCTGCGCACTCGAAAGTCGACCCGAACAACTTTCTCTTCAGGCATTTCTCGAAGGGTTTTCTCGGTGCCCATTCTGGCCGAAAAATCAGGCCCCACATTTTGCCAGTGCGGCGCGCTCAGTCGCTGGATTTCGATGAGGTTCAGGCGATAGGCCCCTACCCTTCCCCGCACACCTTGCCGCAACTGAAGCAATATTTGCTTCTCGATGAGACGCTTGATCTCACGTTTGACCGTTCGCTCATCGACCGACCACATGCGTGCGAGATCCCGCTGCCCGACGCTGACCTCGTCGAGTTTCCAATTGTAGCGCGCTGTGACCAGAGTCACGAGGCGTAGCATGGATGTTTGAAACCCGGGCGTGCCGTTCAGCCCTGCCAAGGCAATTGCCGTAAGCAGATCATATTTGTGCGAACCAGCCTGTGGCCCGGTCAATCGCTTCGGATCCATTTCGCGTCCCTACTGCTCGGATCGGGTTCTTCGTCCCGATTCTCATGTAGAAGGAGAGTGATGCAACATCCCGTGATCTGTCAACGAAAACCGAAAGACGGGATGAGGCGGCGCAGATTCAAAATTCAGGAAAATGAGGTTATATTGGTGAAGGGTGACAGCCTGCTGTCACCAAGAACAGGCCGCTTTGTCACCTTATCGGCGAAAGTGACCGGGATTTTGTCACCATATCTTGCTGGGCGAGTCCGGAAATTCCCGTTTTTGCCTGACCTGAGAGAAAAATCCGAAATGGCAAACTCGTCGTTTTGCGTTTCACCAAATTCGCGTTATTTAGATGCCAGTGAGGTAAAACAAGAGCGGTGTGATGCGAGACCATTCAGATCTACAATCGATGAACGAGCGCAGTTTGGCGCAACAGGCTGCTGTCAGGAAGGCAACCTTTTCACCCTCTGAGAAGAAGACGCTTCGGCCCTTCTCGATCTGGGAGATCAGTCAGTTCATGTTCGACGTCCCGGCCGATACTTTGCGTAAGAAACTGGCCGATGATCCCTCGTTGCCCCAAGGCACGGTCGAGGAAGATGGTCGTCAGCGCTGGTTTGGACTGGCCGAGATCAACGAATTGAGGCGGCGACTTCGCTTTCGTGGAAGGACATTGCTTCCCAAGCGTCCGTCGGGTCGCGCGGTTCGGGTCGCGGTGTCCAACTTCAAGGGCGGCGTCGGGAAGACGGTCGTTGCGCATCACTTGGCCAATGCCGCCGCATTGGATGGTTACCGTGTGCTGGTGATCGACTTTGACCCCCAGGCGACGCTGACCCATTCGATGGGTCTTGTAGAGGTCAAGGAATGGAACACCGTCTGGGGGATCATGTGCCGCGACCTTTGTCGTGAGGCGGACCGTATCGTCGCGGCTTATGACGACCCGGCGGATTGCCCCTACCCTTCCTCTGATGAATTGCCGGAAGACGTCCAGTCGATCGGTGCGCAGCGTGTTCAGGACTTTATCCAGAAGACGGCGTGGTCAACGATTGATATTATCCCCAGCTGTGCAAACGCGGCATTCGTCGAATTCGCCAGCGCGCAGTATCGAGCGTTGCACAAGGCATGGAGTTTTTTTGGCTGCATTTCGCGCTACCTGGATGAACTTCCAGACGATCAATATGACATCATCATCTTCGACTGTCCGCCTGCGATCGGATACCAGTCGCTGAACGCGGCCTTCGCTGCCGATATTCTCTATATTCCGTCGGGACCCGGCTATTGGGAATACGACTCGACGACGAGCTATCTCGGTCAGCTTGGTGATGCGATGGAGGACATCTCGAGCGGCTTCGCTTCGATCGCCGAGGATGCGGGCATTCGGCTGCCAAAGCGCTTTGATGACATTCGCCTTCTGATGACTCGTTTCGAAGCGTCGAACCCGCTGCATTTAGCTATGCTCGATGCGTTTCGAAACGTCTTTGGTGCAGATGTGTGTCGGAACGCGATCGAGATGACGCGTGCGGTAGAACAATCCGGCCGTTTCCAGCAATCGGTCTATGAGCAGGATTACCGGCAGATGACGCGAGAGACCTGGAAACGCGCGCGACAAAGTTTCGACGCTGCCTATGGTGAGTTCAAGGAAACTGTGTTGCGTGCCTGGGAGCAGCGAGAAGATGTCGACGGAGCGGCGGCATGAGCGGCAGGAACAAGTTCGGGTTCGGTCCGCTTGATGCGTCGCAGCTGTCGCCGAGGCGGCGGGAAGTCGGTCCCATGGGTGCTGCGGTGCGCGAGGCGGCGGGCAGCTTGTCCGAAAGCACCGAGAGCCTGGTCGAACAGCGGCGTCAGAACGCAGCTGATGCCAAGGCCTTTCGCGCGGCTCATGATGAGGGGCGGATCCTTGAGGCCCTTCGTGTCGACGAGATTCGGCTAGACGATCTGCCCCGCGACAGGCTGGATCTGGCAGAAATTGCAGGTTCGGACGAGATGGAGGAGCTCAAGGCTTCCATTCGTGAAAGGGGCCAGAAAGAGCCAATCGAGGTCTTCAAGGGAGATAGCGGGTACCAGCTCAAGAAAGGGTGGCGCCGTCTGACGGCATTGAAGCAGCTGTGGCAGGAAACGGGAGATGAGCGATTTGGCACAGTGCTCGCACGGGTCGCGGAAGGCAAGTCGGACCGGATCGAGCTTTACATCGATATGGTCGAAGAGAATGTGATCCGCGAGGATCTGACCTTTGCGGAGATGGCGCAGGTGGCAATCATCGCGGCTCGCGACGCGGAAATCGTGGGGCAGGGGGCGGACGAACTCGTTGGGCGTATCTACGCGTCGCTTCACAAGATGAAACGTTCCTACATACGCAGCTTCGTGTTTCTTTTGAGCGAACTCGGCGACGATTTGCGCTTTCCGAAAACAGTGTCCCGAAATCTGGGTGCGGATGTCGCCCGGAAGCTTCAGGCCGCGCCAGATCTCGCGCCGGCTCTGCGCAAGGAACTGGCCGGTGCCAGATCGGCTGACGAGCAGCTGGCGGTTCTGCGCAAGTTTCTCGAGACCCCTGCTGAGCGCGCCGTGCCAGCCAAGGCAACTGCGCCGAAAAGCGTCAAATACGAGTTTCATGTCGGAGCGGCGAAGGTCACCGCCCGAAAAGGCGAATGCCGCATTCTCTCGGAGACGGATTTCTCTGCGGTAGACCGGCGCCGCCTGCAGCAGGCCATCGAGGCATTTCAGGACGTGCTCAGGGGCGAGTAACCCGCGGGTTACCTCAATTCGTCTGGAGAAGGGTAACCCGCGGGTTACCCTTTTTCATTGCCTGATACAGGCCAAGGATTGAAGGGACGTTGCTGTCACAGTTGCCCTTGTCTTTAAGCGCATTGATCCGCCGCCATCGCCCTAGATTCATGCGCATCTGGCGTGTGACGCAATGTACGTCCCATGGTAGGTGCCAGTGGCATGGGAATGCCGGAAACCATCCAGGCATTCGTCTCCTTTGCAGGCTCACAATGCAACGAATTCGGATTTTGCCCGGTGTATCTCAGGGCAACAAAGGCACTCAAACTCAACGCCAAGTAATCCGCAGTTTAAATAATTTATGCGGATATAATGCCAACTGGACTTAGTTTTCGCCCCGTGTTCCTTGTCGATGGCCGCATTAGCCGAGCGGATGACCCTCATCCATATTTCGAGCGGGGTCGGACCACGAATACTGGTCCTTAAAGATGCCCGGCTGGAGATGAGCGTAAAAGCATAAGTTCACGAAGGCGCCGGAGACGTCCATTCTGAAGCTGGGCGGCAAAGAGCCCCGGTTGCGGAGCTTTGCCGCAAGTCGGGACTCGGCCCGTCGGCCTTTGCAAAGCCCAGGTAGGATTGTCGCGAGTTGGCAAAGTTGATTTGTCGCCTCCGCCCTGAGTGCTGACGCTGGTGTTGACCACGTGGCATGAGGGCCTTGACTTGGGACTTGTTCTGATGAGCGAACGCGGGCTGCAGCGGATCGAGGTGCTGGCGCAGGTTCTTGACGGCAGCCTGCGCAGAGCGACGGCGGCGCGGCTTCTGGAGTTGAGCCAACGCCAGGTCCAGCGCCTGCTGCGCAAGGTTCGGGCTGAAGGCGCCATGGCCGTGCGCCACAAGCTGCGTGGCCGGCCTTCGAACAACCGCATCAGTAATCTGAAACGCGACTACATCCTGTCGCTGATCCGCAGCGATTATCCTGATTTCGGCCCGACGCTGGCGGCCGAGAAGCTGGCCGAACGCCATGACATCCGGGTCTCATCCGAGAGCCTGCGGCAATGGATGCTGGCGGCGGGTCTGTGGCAGAGCCGCGGATCACTGGCCTGATGCTCTCCGCAACCTGGTGGAGGTTTCGGGTGAAGAGTTTGAGGGAGATCGTCTTGATCCATGACCTGCATCGACAAGGTCTGAGCATCACCGCCATCGCACGAAAGCTTGGATGTGACCGCAAGACCATCCGGTAATATCTTGCTCGTGGCCTCGAGCCCCCAATCTACAAGCCGCGGGCACCACGCCCCAATCTGGTTGAGCCCTTTGAGGCCTACCCGCAGGAGCGGGTTTCCAGCTTTCCCGAATTCTCGGGACGCCGTCTGCATCGCGAACTGGTCGAGCTTGGCTTCTCCGGAAGCTACTCGACGCTGAAGCCCTTTCTGCGCGAGATCCGCCCGCCCAAGACAAAACCCTTTGCCCGGCGCTTCGAGACGCCGCCGGGTCGACAGGCCCAGATGGATTTTGCCGAGTTCTCGGTGGAATTTTACGACGAGCCCGGTGTCATCCGAAAGGTCTGGCTGTTTTCCATGGTGCTGGGCCATAGCCGCTGGCTCTGGGGTCACTTCGTTGCCAGCCAGAACCTTCAGTCCGTGCTACGCTGCCATATCGCTGCCTTCGAGGCGATGGGCGGTGCGCCGCAAGAAATCCTCTACGACCGGATGAAGACCGCGGTCATCGGGGAAGATGACGCGGGGATCGTGACCTATAATCCCGCGCTCGTCGCCCTGCTGAACCATTATGGCGCGGTGCCGCGTGCCTGCCGTCCATATCGCGCCTGCACCAAAGGCAAGGTCGAACGTCCGTTCCGCTACATTCGGCTGGGTCGAGCGACGCGCAGATAAACGTGCAGCCGAGGCACAGGCCGCAACGCACCAAACCCCTGCGGAATGACGATCGGCCTCGCAAGGCCCCGGCCTTTTTCCAACCCCGCCGGCCCCGTCCCTCGGGCCCTTTTGACACAGAGCGGGCCGGGGCCGGCTTCTCGCCTGTCGCGCCCCCGTGCCTCAACGCGACATTTCCAAAGGGCCGAAAACACGACGTTTCAACTTGGTGACAACACCCTTTTCAACTGAAAGAATAATTATGTCGTCCTGCCGGGCGACGAACTGCGTCGTCTGAAGGCGAGGGGGGAAGGCATCGAGATGCTGCAAGTTCTTATAGGGCGAAAGCTCTGATGCCTGGACGTTTGCAAGATACTGCGACTGGGACGGGCATGGATTCGGGCTCAGCACTTTCACGCCCCCTCGCGGTAGAGCAAACCGCCGGCGATTGTGGGCCAGGTCGGGCCCAGCAGCGGATCATCTTGCGATCCCACCAGGCAATTCGGCATGCCTGCGGTTCCCAGACCCTGAGCAGGTTTCTCAAATGCGCGACCGCTTCACCTTTTACACCGTACATCCGCCGAACCTCGACTTCCCGTTGGTGAAAGTGCCTTCAAACACGCCGTGCTTGCGGCACAGGTTCCACAATTTCGCGCCAGTCTCATGCTCGGTCAGGATGGCGATGATCTGTGCAGCCGTGGAACTCGTTCGCTTGATTGTCCGCCCTCAGGCTAGCCCAAGCTATCATCGACGATGGAGGGGAAATCCCGATCACGTTCGACAGCATTATGGACGTCGAGGCATGCAGATGATCCTGTCCTTGAGGGCAGAACATCGGAAAAACGGGCCGGCCGGACGATGTTGTCTGGGCCATCCGAAACCAGGGGCCCGGCCCATACGATAAAGCATTTTGTGTTCCAAGTGGACCAGTAGTGCGGTCGTGCTGCTCCGTGTGCGCCAGGGGATAGGTCAAGGCTTCTCTGGGCGGAAAAGGGCGTTTGCCTTGTTCAGGCTCCTGCGCAGAATCGCTTTCGCTGCCCAAATACCAAGTCGCCGAAGGACCTTCTTTCGAGCCTGCAGGGTGGCATCTCATTCTCGTCATAGCGCGGGGGCGCTTCGTCATGTTCAGCAGGCTTGCGCCCGGTTTGAACTCCGCCTTGGTCAACTCCAGGGCCAGCGGGGCTTGCTGTCGGGGGCAACCCACGGTTCGCCCCATCGTGACGTATCGGGGTTGGCAGGGTCCTTTTCGGGGCATTTCTCATGCGCCATGGCGGCCTTGGTATTTGTCAGGCAGCCGCAGACCGAGCAAACGCGCGCAGCTTGGCCCACCACAAGTTTTGCGCCGCGATATGACAACCCATCTGGTGCCGGCTCTTCAAAAGGGCAGGTCTTGCAGGCGGCCAATCTCTTGCTGATGATCCATGGCTTCGCCACCTCCAGACCTTTCATACCCCATTTCAGAATGCTTTTGGCAGCATTGGTCGCGGGACCGACAGACGGCTCATTTCTGGGTTCTGCCGAGGCAAGAAGCCGTTCGAGAAGCTCGGGGTTCTTTCGCATTGCCATGAGGGCCGTCGCGTATCGTTCGTTTTCAATGGCTTTCTTCACGGCGGCCAAGGGCAGGCTGCCTTCGAAATGCAGCAGTTCGCGAAGTCGCTCTGCCGCCCGCTCGATGGAGGTCGAGTTCGTGATCTCGTCGGGAAGTATGCCCATCTGCATTTTCTCGCTTCGTAGACTGACGGATACAAGTCGGGGTAGTGATCAGGGCACGTCGTGAAATTCTGCTGGGCAGTGAGCATTCCGACGGCGCAACGAATGGCCGAGGGCCGGTTCACATCAGCGATATGAACATCAACGCCTTTTCGGCGCCGCAGCATATCTGGCCCGGATGCATCATGACACATCTGGGAACGGCCGTCTTCCCCGGAGTCGCCTCTTGAACCGAGTGTGACCGTCTCGTCATGCGCGCGAGATTCGACCTGTTCGAAGTGCGGTCTGTCCAGTTGTTGTCGTGCAGGGGCCAAGGAATTTGGCGGCGCTTAGGCGACGATTTCTGGAGATGGCTGCACTCATGATCGCTGTCGTGCCTTTCTGTGATGATGAATAATCCGGGAAGGGCGGGCGAAGCTTGGTGTGGATGTGCAGGGCAGGGGAGGGGTACCTGCGCTTCAAGCTGGTCGGGGCAAGGTTGCTCTTCTCAGCCAGACCAAGTGTCTTCCTCCTGCCTTGCCTATCGCCCGGATAAAGCCCAACATCTCGCGAGCGATCGCTCGGATGACCACCACCTTCGTCTTCCCGGCCGATGGGGAAATCGGCGGGATCAATGCGGACGCGGGCTATTACGTGCGAGTGCCATGATGCGGTCGCGGACCCGGGGGCCCATGCCCTGATACCAACGCCGAAGCCCCGCCGAGACGAAGATGAACTCCGTGAAACGGCTGAGGTGGAACCCGATGGCACGCGACTTCGATCGCCATGTCGCCGGATTCCGGGTCCGAGCCGCAGGGCCGATCGGCCAGACCGCGTTTGGCAAGCCGGTCTCAGAGCCAACCGGATGAGTTATTCTGAGAAGTGCTGGGCTTCACGCTGGTTGCGCGACAGAGTTTCTTGTCGGGCAAATCTGGGGGCGACTCATTCTCGCCCCCATGAACTTATGCGTCAAAAGCGGTGACGCAGGGTCGCCTGAATCTCGCGACCGGGGTTGTAGGAATAGTTGGTGCCGGCGCCAGCGACATGCTGTTCGTCAAGCAGGTTGCTGACATTGATCGCCAGATCCGTGCCGTCTTGCACCTCATAGGTGAAAGCGGCGTCGAGCAAGGTGGTCGCTTCGCTCTTGGCACCTGCGTACCCCGCCGAGAGCAGGCCCGCATCATTCGAGTCATTGAAGTAGTACGAGCCGATATAGCGCGCGCCCAGGCCGAAGGTCATGTCGCCACGTGCACCCGCGCCAGCCAGGCTGTAATTGACCCAGATCGAGGCCATGTGGCTGGGCGCGGTCGCCAGTTCATTGCCGGTCAGGTCGGTTCCGTTCGAGCGAAGGCCCCGGACGATCTCGGTCTGCATGTACGAATAGGCGCCGATCACGCTTAGGTTTTCGGTGATCTCGGCTTTCGCCTCGAGGTCCAGGCCGCGAACGCGCGAGTCGATCAGATCGAAGGTGAACGGGGTGCCAGCGCCGCCGGGCCAGTACAGGCGCGGTTCGTTGTCCTTTTTCAGCTCGTAGATCGAGGCCGAAATAAGGGTGTTCGTTCCAGTGGGCTGGTATTTCACGCCAAGCTCGTACTGCTCGCCACGCGCAAGCTCGGCATAGATGTCCTGCGGGCTCGACTCGGAGACGGGCGCAACCGATTCGACATAACTGAAATAGGCCGAAACCTCGTCGTTGACCTTGTAGGTCAATGCAGCGCGGAGCGATGTTTCCGAGAAGTCGTTTTCTTCGGAGCTGGTCTGAGGCGAATTGAACAACGACCATTGGTCGATGGAAACGTCGATCCAATCGTGACGCAGACCAACAGTGGCAATCCAGCGATCGTCGAAGGACAGGTTTTGCTGCAGGAAGAGCGATTGCGTCGAGTAATCCTTGTCCCGGGTCTGATACAGGGTCGTGCCGCTCGGCTGACCGCTGATGTCGGGACTGGAGGGATCGGCGCCCGCGACAAGACCGTAATAGGCGCTCTCGCTGACCGTCGCATCGCGGAATTCAAGGCCCGCCAGCGTGCTGCTGTCGACGCGGTCGAAGGTCGTGTCATATTTGAGGATGGCGTTGCCGATGAGTTCTTCCGAGGAACTGTGGCTGGCCAAGGCACCCCGGCCCACCAGACCTCCGCTGCGGCCCCACCGGTCGTCGACATAGGCATAGCCGTAATTGTCGGTCAGGTCGCTGTAACGCAGATTTGCCTGCAGGCTTAGCCCGCCGCCGAAATCATGCGAAAGCAGCCCCGTGATGCTGGTGCGTTCAACGTCGTGATAGTTGTAGTCCTTGAGGCCGAAGAAATCGCTGCGGTCATATTCGCGGAAGATGGGGTAGCCACCGCTGTTCGGCGTGCCGTCACGTTTCAGGTAGTCGACCACCACGCTCAGCTTGGTCGCATCCGTGGGCTGCCAGGTCAGGCCGCCCATCAGGAAGGCTTCGTCATCCTTCGAGTGGTCATATTCCAACTCGCTGTCCTGCACCTTGCCGGTGATGCGGAACGCGAAGTCCTGATTGGCGTCGATGACGTCGCCAAAGTCGAAGCCAAGTTCGGCGTGGTTGAACGAACCATAGGTCAGATATGTTTCGCCGATCCGCTCGAACTTCGGGGTCTTGGTCACGAAGTTGATCGAGCCACCCGGTTCGCTTTGGCCGAACAGGGTCGAGTTAGCGCCGCGCAAGACCTCGACGCGTTCATAGGCGAAGGGCTCTTCGCGCACGCCGCGCATGGTGCCCAATGTCAGACCGTCGCGATAGGTCGAGGCGTTGAATCCACGGATCGAATAATAGTCATTCCGCCCATCGGTATCACCGTAGAAATCGGTCGCGATGCCCGGCGTATATTGCAGGATCTCTTCGACCGACTTGGCGTTGCGGATCTCAATCTCTTTCTTTGTGATCACCGAGATCGACGCTGGCGTATCCAGGATGCTCGTCGCGACCTTACCTCCCACTGAAATCTCATGCGCGACGATGGAGTTCGCATCGTCATCGAACGTGCCGATGGCCTGAATCGTGACGGGGTTCAGACGATAGGGCGTTTCTTCGCTGGCGGCGGCAGCGTCCTGTGCGCGCGCTCCAGCCGAGACGGCGACCAGTGCCGTGCAGCCCAGAAGCGCGGTGGTCATGCAGCCGCGCGAAATGCGTCCGAGACTCGCAAGATGGCAATATGTCATCCTTGCCCCTTTCCTTAGTGTTTAACTAGAGTTTGGGACATGCGCTATCGCTCGCAGCGGGGTGCCAGCAAGTAGGCGCAGACAATTAGCCTGACAATTTCAGTCAATTTCAGGGCGCTGTTGCGATATGGCAACTGCAGACGCTTGAAATTGTGGCATGCCTAGATCAGGGTGCAGTGAGACGATGACGGCCGAGGGGCAGCACCAATGGCTTGCCCGAAACCGGATCGGGGATGACCCGGCTACGCAAACCAAAGACGGCATGGATATTTTCCTCGGTCAGCACCGCATCGGGATGACCATGGGCGTGCAGGCGGCCCCCGGCCATCGCAACAAGGCAGTCGGCATAACGCGCCGCGAGGTTCAGGTCATGCAGCACCATCACGATTGTGATGCCCCGCGCATGGTTAAGGTCTGTCAGTAGATCCAGCACCTCGACCTGATGGCAGACATCAAGGAAGGTCGTCGGCTCATCAAGCAGCAGAAGCTCGGTTTCCTGGGCCAGGGCCATGGCGATCCAGACGCGCTGTCGTTGCCCGCCGGACAGTTCGTCCACCGCACGCTCGGCCAGATCCGCGGTCTTGGTTACCGCGAGCGCCTTGGCCACGGCCTCGTCATCATGCTTGTTCCAACGTGACATCAGCCCGTGATGCGGATGGCGGCCCCGGCTGACCAGATCCGAAACGGTGATGCCTTCAGGCGCGATGGGCGATTGCGGCAAAAGGCCCAGCTTGCGGGCCAGTTCGCGGGTCGGGCTGCGATGGACCGACTTTCCGTCCAGAAGCACGCTTCCTCTGCTGGGCGAAATCAGCCGCGACATGGTCCGCAGGAGGGTGGATTTACCGCAGCCATTCGCGCCAACGATGGCGGTGATCTTGCCGGGCGGGATGGTAAGATTAAGCCCAGTCAGGATAGTGCTTTCGCCGTATCCGGCGGACATGTCCGCGACGACGAGGCTGTGCGTGGGGTTCATGGCGAGCCTCCGGCGCGGTTCGCGCGAACGATGAGATAAAGCAGGTAGGGCGCACCAAGCGCCCCCGTGACCACGCCGACGGGATAGCGATGCGGCAGCAGGAATTGCCCGATATAGTCGCCTCCCAGCACCAGAGCCGCCCCGACCAGAGCCGCAGGGATCAGCAGCGATCCATTAGGCCCGAGGATGCGCGCCGCGATCGGTCCCGACAGGAAAGCCACGAACAGGATCGGCCCGGTGGCTGCCGTCGCGACCGCGATCATGCCGACTGCCGCCAGCATGACCGTAATTCGCGTCAGGCCGACCCGCACACCAAGCGCGGCGGCGGTGTCGTCGCCCATCCGCAACGCCTCGAGGTCGCGTGCTCGCACGAGCAGCAGGCCGCCAAAGACGATCAGCGCCGCCAGGACCGGCAGGGCCTGATCCAGTTTCGCGCCGTTCAAGCTGCCGGTGATCCAGCGCATCGCCTCTTGCAGGTCCCATGCAGGCGCACGCGACAGGGTATAGGAAATGAAGCTGTCGATCATCGCGGCAACGCCGATGCCGACAAGGATCAGCCGCGTCCCGGCCACGCCATTGCGAAAAGAAAGGCCAAAGACCAGAAGCGCAACGCCAAGGCCCGACAGGACCGAGATGCCTGCAACCGCCGCGCCATCAAGTTGCAGCACCACGATGGCAAAGACCGCCGCCGCACTTGCCCCGGAACTCACGCCGATGATGTCGGGGCTGGCCAGCGGGTTGCGCAGCATGATCTGGAAGGCGACGCCGCCCATACCGAAGCACAGTCCGACCAGCACAGCCATCATCGCGCGCGGCAGGCGCAACTGGCCGACGGTGAAGCTTGCGCCCGGCACATCCTGACCCAGCAGCACACGGACGACCTCACCCGGAGGGGTGAAGCTCTGGCCCAGCATCAGGGTCAGCGCAAAACCGGCGAACAGCAGGATCGCAAGCCCCAAAGAGACGCGACGCGAACGCCGTTGCCGCCCCAGACGTTCTGCGGCCACGGCCTGGCTCACGGGAAAAATCGAGACGCTCATAGCTCACGTACCCGCTGGCGGCGGACGATCCAGATGAAGAATGGCGCACCGACAAAGGCAGTAACGATGCCGACGGCAAGTTCACTGGGGCGCGCGATGATCCGGCCCAGCACATCGGCAAGGATCAGAAGCCCTGCTCCGCTTAGCGCCGCATAGGGCAGAAGCCAGCGATGATCTACGCCGACCAGCAGCCGGCACAAATGCGGCACCATCAGCCCGACAAAGCCGATCGGGCCGC
The DNA here is from genome assembly GCF_031822435.1 of Paracoccus sp. MBLB3053. NCBI lineage: Bacteria > Pseudomonadati > Pseudomonadota > Alphaproteobacteria > Rhodobacterales > Paracoccaceae > Paracoccus > Paracoccus aurantius. Next base: position 501,517 of record NZ_JAVQLW010000002.1, read on the forward strand.
AAGCTGCCGTTGCCGCCCCGCAAAGCAGGATCGCGCCAAGCGCGGCTATGCCCCGCGCGACGGCGACATTCTCGCCCAGTCCGGCGGCAAGATCATCGCCAAGCGCCAGTGAGTTCAGCTTGCGCGCCGAAACCAGGCAGATGAGGAACCCCGCAAGCATGAAGGGCAGCACCATCCGGATCACATCGAAGGTCGCACCTCCGACTCCGCCGATCTGCCACGATCGGAAACCGCCCGCGATGTCGTTGCGCGGTAATATCACTGCGATGGTGAAACAGGAAAACGCGACCGACGTGGCCGCGCCGGCCAATGCGAGCTTTAGCGGCGTCGCGCCTCCACGCCCCATCGAGCCGATTGCATAGACAAAGACCGCCGTCAGGCCGGCCCCGAGGATGGCCACCCAGACGAAGGCTTGGGCCATGCTCATGCCGAACCATGCGAGCCCGATCACCACGGCAAGCGCCGCGCCCGTGTTGACGCCAAGGATGCCTGGATCGGCCAGCGGATTGCGGGTGACGCCCTGCATGATCGCGCCTGAAAGTCCCAGCGCCGCCCCGGCTAGCGCGGCAAGGATCGTGCGCGGCATACGCACCGAAACCGCTGCCTGCGCGATGGTCTCGACCTGCCCCGAAAGGGCAGCCCAGATATCTTGCCAGTCAACCTCACGCGTTCCCACGGCGACCGACAGCAAGCACAGGCCTAGCAGAACAAGGGCCAGCGCGGCCAACCCGCCCGCCCGGAACAGCCGCGCGCGGCCGGGGCGGGGCCGCGCGACTTCGACCGCATCTCTCATGTTCATTCCGACTTGCGCGCCGCCTCGGCGAGCATCTCGACATAGTCATCCAGCACCCACGAGATCGCCAGCGGCGTCGGATGGGCCGCAGTGCCTGCGGGTGTATTCCCAAGCATCACCACCGCATCCTTGGCAATGGCCGTCATGCGCGAGGCGAGCGGGTCATTTTTCAGGGGCGTCAACAGTTCCGCGCCGCCATAGCTCACGAAGATGTCGACATCATTGAACCGGTCGATCTGTTCGGCGCTGATCTCACCCGCATATTGGCCCGGCCTTGTCGCGTCGATTACGCTTTTGGGCGAGGTCAGGCCCAAATCCTCGAAGAATTTCACCCGCGTATCGTTGCCGGTGTAGAATCGAATGAGGCTCAGGTCCATCGGATCGAGATGGGTGATGAACATGGCAGACTTGCCCTTCAATTCGGGATGCTTCCCAACGCTTTCGGCAATCTCTTCCTCGATCCTGTCAACCAGGGCATCGCCCTCGGCCTTCAGCCCCAGACCCGCGCTGTTCAGGCGGATCATCTCGCGCCATTCGGTCGTCCACGGCGCATCGGGATAGGCAACGACCGGGGCGATCATGCTCAGTGTCTCGTAATCCGACTTGCTGAGCCCGGAATGGGCAGCAAGTATCACATCGGGCTGCGAGGCAGCCACCGCTTCGAAATCGATACCGTCACCTTCATCAAAAAGCGTCGGCGTCTCGGCGCCGAGCTCCTTCAACCTCTCCTCGACCCAGGGCAGGACGCCGTCACCATCGTCATCGCCGAAATTCGCGGCGGCCATGCCGACGGGAACGACGCCTAGTGCCAGCGGGACTTCGTGATTGGCCCAGGCGACCGTAGCAACGCGGACGGGTTTCTTCTCGATCGTCGTGCTGCCAAAAGCATGTTGCACCGTGATCGGGAACCGAGCCGGAGCGGCCTGCGGTTGCGCGACAGAAGGCAGGGCCAGAGCACAGGCCAGACCAAGGGGAAATGCGGGAATGCCGACCGTCGGAAGTTTGATCATTGGGAGACGCGCCAGATTGACTATTTCAGTCGACTTTTCACTTTACGCCGAGAGGGTCAAGCCAGCTACGTTGTGATCCAGGGTCGATCTGGCGCTTCGAACACGCAATTTCACGAATTCCATCGGCCGGACGCGCTCGGCCCTTTCGAAAAACAAGGCGTTCGACACGAGCATGGCCCCGGACCATGCGTGCCCTGCAAGCGCCTCGGAATATCCAAATGCCCGCCGGGGCAGGTCAGATCGACCGGAAGACGTGGAAGGCCTCTGGTTCTTCGGACGACGCCGCGATCAGCCTTTTCTCTGCGGCGTCGCGAAACAGTCTCTCGAAAACCAGGGGGCGTCCTTTTGGAGCGTCCCGGCCTGGCCCGCTCCAGGAGGTCTGGAGCAAGAAGACGTCCGGATCGATCTCGGAGCGATGCGCCAAAAAAGTCGCGTGCCGCGCAATCGTGCTGACCTGCGTGGCGATCAGGCGTTGAAACGCATCGCCCTTTCCCGGCTGAGCCCGGACGCGCAGGATAGCGGTGCGCGCATCACCGCCGATGATTAGGCGGCCGATCGCGAGGTCGCCAATCTCGACGCGTCGCAGCTTTGCATGGCGCACGGAAAGCCGCCCGAGAGCGAGCGCGCCGACGGCGACGGCACCCAGCGCGGCCGCGCCAAGCATCAGCGTCCCGAAAGACACGGCCCCTGCCGCCGCCGCGCCAGACGCTACGGCACCGCGGCTGGAATTTCCAAGGCTTTTCCGTTTCATCGTTTTTACCCGGACCACAGAACTTGCGCCGATCGTAAGTAGGGGGCGAATCCCCTCGACACGCAAGTGCGAGGCTCGCTTTTGCTAGCTAGGGAAAATAGACGAATACGTCTTGGTCATCGTGTCCTGCCGACAGAACAGGGGCCGGGTATGCGCTGGCTGCGGTATCGCTGAAGGCAATCCGGGGAAAAGGACCGTCGGGTCCGAAGCTGGCATGCCTTGGCTACTTCAGAACCCGCAGAAGTGCGGCATCCCGGATGCGTTCCTGCGATGAAATCATCAGGACCCGGCAAGGCCAGATACCGATCATGGCATGGGCAGGACCAGACCTGATGGCGGGCTTTACTGATGCGGGACACCCCAACACGGAAATGCAAAGGGCGGTCATCTGACGCGACGTATCGGTGGCGACAGCGGCTTTCATCCCGGTCTGCGTCGCTCAGTTCGACTGGCCTGCGGGCCGCGGCTGTGAATTCCCGCTCATGGCTGTTGCCAACGGCAGTTGGCTAGCGCCATGATCCGCGTGAGCGCATGTTTCGAACGAGGCTGCCGGCTGTCGGTGGTACCCTTCCAGAAGGACTGATCACATGCCCCTTTCCGACCTTCTGCCCGGACGTATCGGCTTTGGCTCGGCCCCGTTAGGCAACATGTTCCGCGACATCCCCGAAGACGAGGCGCGCCAGACCGTCGATGCCGCCTGGGCCAGCGGCATCCGCTACTTTGACACCGCGCCTTTCTATGGTGCGGGCTTGGCCGAGTTGCGTCTTGGCGAAGCCCTCAAGGACCACCGTCGCGAAGAATTCGCGCTTTCGACAAAGGTCGGTCGCGTCGTGCTGGACGAGATCGACGCCTCGCCGCGCGACAATGGCGAAAAGGGCGAAGTCTTTCGCTGGGGCCGCCCGAACCGCGTGGTGAACGATTACAGCCATGACGGTACGCTTCGCGCGATCGAAGGCAGCCTTGAGCGGCTGGGCACAGACCGGATCGAGCTGGCCTTTGTCCACGACGTGGCGCAGGATTTCTATGGCGACGAGTGGCTTTCGGTCTTCGAGACTGCGCGGACCGGTGCCTTCCGGGCGCTGGACCGGCTCCGGGACGAGGGCGTGATCGACGGTTGGGGGCTCGGCGTCAATCGGGTCGAACCGATCGAAATCCTGCTTGCACTGGATGAGCCGCGCCCGGACGCCTTCCTGCTGGCCGGTCGCTACACGCTGCTCGATCACGACCGCGCGCTGCAACGGGTGATGCCCGAAGTCGCGGGGCAGGGGCTGGGGATCGTGGTCGGCGGGCCCTATTCCTCGGGCGCGCTGGTCGGCGGGCCGAACTTCGAATATGCGCCTGCCAGCCCCGAGCTTCTGGACCGCGTCGCGCGGATCAAGGCCATCGCGGACCGGCATGGCGTCAGCATGAAGGCTGCGGGCCTGCAGTTCTCTCTGGCCCATTCCGCAGTCGCGGCCGTGATCCCGGGCGCGAGCAAGCCTTCGCGGATCGCCGAGGATCAGGCGGCCTTTGACGAGAAGGTGCCCGCCGCGTTCTGGCAAGAGCTTCGCGGCGCCGGACTGGTCAGCCCCGCGGCGCCGCTGCCGGTCTGATCCGGCTTGGCCGGTTCAATGCGGATCCGATCGCTGTCAACGTTCGGGCCGATGCGCCCTATGCTGACCTCATCAGCCTCGTCGAGGCAGTCAAGGCCGATCCGGGAAGCCTCGCGGCATCCGGGGCGAATCGTGGCGGCCTGTCGCACCTCGCCTGGGTCGGCATGCTGGGCAAGGTTGGCGTCGACCCGATCAAGGCCAATTGGGTCGCCTCGGACGGCTCGGCCCCGGCGCTGCAGCAGCTTGCCGCGGGCGCAATCCAGGTGGTTTCCACCTCTCCTGTCGAGGCACGCGCGCTGGTCGAAGCCGGCGAAGCCAAGACGCTTGCGCTGATCTCGGGCGAGCGCAGCAACCTCTATGTCATGGAGCGCAACCAGTTTCCCATCGCCCCCGTCATCCTGGGGCTCGTGCTGGGGCCCGTGCTCGAACGCAACTTCATCATGTCGATGCAGATCTCGCACGGCAACCTGCTGGGCTTCTTCCAGCGCCCGGTCGCTGCGGGTCTGGGCGCGCTGGTCTGTTTCATCATCGCATTCACCCTTGTCCGTGCGCTCCGGCGCAAGCCGGCCATGTCCGCCGGTACTCCGACCATTCAAAAAGGATCAAACTGATGACCAAGGCTTTTTCGATCGAGGACCGCATTGCCGTCGTGACCGGCGGTCTGGGCCAACTCGGTACGCAATTCTGCAAGACCTTGGCCGAGGGCGGCGCCCGTGTCGCAATCTTCAGCCGTCGCCCTTTCAGCGCCGAGCAGATCGCCGAGAAATTCCCCGGCCTTTCCGATCGCATCCGCGTCTATGTCGCCAGCGTCACCGACAAGGAGGCGCTCGAGGCCGCGACCGGTCAGCTGATCGCGGATTGGGACGTGCCGCATATGGCGCGGCCCCACCAGAAATGAAAGAAATCGTGGTCCGGGTCAAATCGGCCCACGGTGCAAGGTTTTTAGTAGCGCCCGCCCCACGCCACGAAGCAAGGCCGACCCCTTGATGGCAGCGATGCCTGCGACAAGGGCGACCGAAGCCCGAGCAATCGTTAGCCCCGGGAATGCCATCAGCCGCGACACCCGCACCATTCGGCCAAACTTGTCAGTATGGGAGCACGGTGCCAGGTAAGACCCCATATTTCACTTCGCGGAATTCTGCGCGAGGCGCGCTCGGATTTCCCTGCAGGAGCACGCCGAGGACGAGATCAACAATACCGCTCCACGAAAGCCATCTGATGGTCGCCATAGCGGTCGCCATGGGCAAATCCCGCGGGCAGGATCCTCCCGACATCCTCTAAATCCCCGTCGGTCAGACCCGGCGCGGTCCAATCGCGAAGGTGACCCGCACTCCGCGTGGCCGGAATCGGGATGATGTGGTCACCTTGCGCAAGCACCCAGGCAAGCGCGGCCCCGGGGACCGACCAGCCGCGCGCGGCACAGAGATCGCGAAACGGCGCAATGGCCGCGAGATTGGCCGAGAAATTCGGCTCGGTGAAACGCGGATTGGTGTCGCGAAAGTCGATGCCTGCGCGGAAATCGCTTTTCAGCGGTTCGCGCCCGAACACCCCCCGGCCCAGGGGGGAAAAGGCGACAAAGGCGACGCGAAGCTCGCCGCAGGCTTGTATGAGGCCAAGCTGAGGCAATCGTGTCCAAAGCGAGAATTCATTCTGCACCGCAGTGACCGGATACTCGGCATGAGCGCGGCGCAGCGTCGCAGGAGCAATCTCGGAGAGGCCATAGCCCCCGATCTTTCCTTCCTTGACCAGCTTCGACATGGTCCCGGCCAGATCCTCGATCGGGATCTCGGGCTGGCGGCGGTGGATGTAGAAAAGCTCGATATGCTCGCGCTTCAGCCTGCGAAGCGATTCTTCAAGGCATTGGCGGATATAGGCTTCGTCATTGCGGACCGCGCGCGGCGGACCGCTGACGATGCCGCATTTCGTGGCAAGGACCACGTCGCGGCGGCCCCACTTGCCGAGGATCTCCTCCGATACGCCCATGCCATAGATATCGGCCGTGTCGAAATGGGTGATGCCCGCGTCCAGCGCCGCGTCGAGGCAATCGAGCGAGGTCGCCTCGTCCGTTGCGCCGAAGATGCCGCCAAAGCTCATCGTGCCAAAACCGATGGCACCAACATTATGCGCGCCAAGCCGTCTTTGATCCATTCGCCCCTCCTGTGTCGCGGTGGGGCAGGAAAAGCGCGGCGCCTGCAGACTGTCAAGCAAAGGCGCCCTGACGATGGAAAAGGGCTGACAGAACACGTGAATAATCTAACCTGTGGCCTGATCCGATCCACGACCACGCAACCGGAAGGGTTACAGGATGTCGCGTAGGAGTTACTGGTATTTCTGGGGCTCTTGGGCGGTGTTCGCGGCGGTTTGGTTCGCGACCAATCTTTCGGCCTTACGGACCGAGAATTTCTTCGCACTGCGGGCTGCGATGATGCAGCTTTCCGGCGTGTGGGCGACGGGGGCGATGAGCCTTGCGATGCTGCTCGCGCTGCGCCCCAGATGGCCCGAGGCGCGGCTGGGCGGGCTCGACAAGATGTATCGGTTCCACAAGTGGCTGGGGCTCGGCTTTCTTGTGGTCTCGATCCTCCACTGGCTCTGGGCCAAGGGGCCGAAATGGGCCGCGGGGCTGGGCCTGCTGACCCGGCCAGAGCGTCCGGCGGGGGGGCGTCCGGCGATCACCGACCCGATCCGCGCCTATCTGGGAGGGTTGCGCGGCACGGCCGAGGGGCTGGGCGAGTGGGCCTTTTATGCGCTTGCCCTGCTGCTGGTGATCGCGCTGGTGAAGATGATCAACTATCGCCTCTTTCGCTACACGCATCGGCTGGTGCCGCTGGCCTATCTGGTCCTCGCGTTCCACAGCCTTGTCCTGTTCGATTACGCGCAGTGGCGGACCCCGATCGGGATCTTGCTTGCGCTGCTGCTGGCGGGCGGAAGCTGGGCCGCTCTGGCCTCGATTTTCGGCCTGATCGGGAAGGGGAGGAGGGTTGCGGGTGAGATCTCGTCCTTGAAGCATTATCCGGGGGTGCGGTCGCTCGAATCCGTCATAAAGCTCGGCGAGGGCTGGCAGGGGCACAAGGCAGGGCAATTCGCCTTTGTGACCTCGAACCCGCTCGAAGGGGCGCATCCCTACACGATCGCCTCGGCTTGGCTTCCCGCCACCCGCGAGGTCACTTTCATCTCGAAAGAGCTCGGGGATCACACGACCGGCCTCGCCGACAAGCTGAGGATCGGGCAGAAGGTCACGGTCGAGGGGCCCTACGGCTGCTTCACCTTCGATGACGGGCGGGACCACCAGATCTGGATCGGCGCGGGCATCGGCATCACGCCCTTTGTTGCGCGCATGAAGGAACTCGCGGCCAGTGAACATGGGGCCGATCTGCCGCAGGTCGATCTTTTCCACACCACGAATGAGGTGGACGAGGCGGCTCTGGCGCGTCTGGCCGCAGATGCGCGCGCGGCGAATGTCCGGCTGCATCTTCTGATCGATGCGCGCGACGGTCGCCTGAACGGCGCGCGGATCCGCGAAACGGTGCCGGATTGGCGCGAGGCGGGCTTGTGGTTTTGCGGTCCGAGCGGTTTCGGCTCCGCCCTGCGAGCCGATTTCGCCGCGCAGGGAATGGCGGTTGACGAGCGCTTCCATCAGGAACTGTTCGAGATGAGGTGAGGGCGCGAGGGACGCGACCGATCATCCGCCCAACGCGGGCCGAGGATCGTGTGGGGCCCAAACATGTCCACCGGGCTTTCTATCGCATGTGCGTTTCCGCCTCGATTTGACCTGACGGCTGCCTCAGTCCTTGCGTAAAAGCACCCGCAGCCAGAGGTTCAGGCCCAGCGTCACCGCCCCGGCTGCGAGCGCTCCGGTGAAATTGCCCGCGATTTGCGAAATCGGCTCGATCTGCCCCGCGAACAGGTAGCCTGCACCGACATAGAGGGTCACCCACACGGTTTCTTCGGCGATGTCCCAAGCGGTGAAATAGGGCTAGCGCCATGGCAGTCGTGACAGGGCCGGACACGTCGCCAGCGCGACGAGCCAAGGCCCGTGGATCGGAATGAGACCAAGGATGAGGTCGATCATCGTCCGGCCCTGTGCGCGGCGATCTCGGCCTCGATCGGAGAGGTCAATTCCGACAGCGACATCCCGTTCTCGGTCGCGATCTGCTCCAGCGTCCTGCGTTCACCGGGCCGGGCGAGCCCGTCGAGCGCCCTCATCATGTCGCTGCGGGGGATGTGCCAGGAGCGGGCGACATAGCCCGGGGTTCATCCAGCCGCGAAGCGGCTGATCCCGGTGTGCCGGGTCCGACCAGTAGATCGCGAACAAGGTCAGGCGGATCAGGAAGAACAAGGTGAGCGCGAATGCCGCGATAATCCCTGCGGCCAACCAGCGATGCTCGCGGGCCATCTTGCGCATCCTGTCCATGTCTCGGGCCAAGCTTGCTGTCTGCGGCGTTCTTCGTGGATGGATCGATCGGTTTTCGGTCGTTATTGAACGATCCGAAGCGCGGCGTTTCGGCAGTCGGGGCGAAGCACAGCTCGACCGGGCAGAGCTCTGGCTCAAGGGCTGCGGCTTTTACAGCCTCGCCGTTTCCGCGGGTAGGAGGCGTGCCTGGATCATCCCTGCTCGCGCGACGGTAAAATCAGGCATTTCAAGTCCGGCTCAGCCGCTCGAGCGCGGCGGGCGCGGTCAGCTGTACCGAGCCGCGCCCCAGCTCGACCCAGCCGCGCCGGGAAAAATCCTGCAGCGTGCGCGAGACCACCTCGCGCGCCGTACCCAATTCGGCCGCCAGCGCCTGGTGCGTCGCGGTGATGACACCGCCCTTCTGCTGCTTCAGAAGCAGCCCGGCCAGCCGGACATCGACGCGGCGAAAGGCCACTTCCTCGATCACGGTGAAGAGGTCCGAGATGCGGCGCGAATAGGCGCTGAAGATGAAGCGGCGGAACTCGGGCGAGCGTTCGATCATGTGCTCGAACGCGTCGCGCGGCACGATGGCGGCGGTGACCTCGGTCTCGGCGATGCCCTCGGCGGCGTAATCCTCGTAGGCGAGAAGGCAGGCCGTGGTCAGCACGCAGCTTTCCCCGGCCTGCACGCGGTAAAGCGTGATCTCGCGCCCGCTCTCGCCGGTCTGCTGCACCCGGACGCTGCCCTTCAGCAGAAGCGCCAGCGCGGTCGGGGCCTGGCCGGGACCGAAGAGCCGGGTCCCCTCGGGCAGGACCTGCACCCGGGACGCGGCGCGCAGCTCGTCCTGCAACTCCGGGCTCATCTTCATGAGGCCCGGAAAATGGCTCAGCCAATCCTGCGTGATCTCGGCCATGGCGTCCCTGTCGGCGGTCATGCCCCATCTTTGCCCGATCCGGGCCAGGGGGAAAGGGCTCATATCTGCGCCCAGCTTTTCCACAGCATGTAGCTTGCGACGACAAAGATCAGCACGGCAAAGACGGTGATCAGCGTGCCCTTGCCCGATAGCCTGCGTGCAAGCCGCGTGCCGAACATGCCGCCCACGATGCCCCCCAGGATGAAGACCGCCGCCAGCCCCCAGGCCACGAGGCCGGAAAAGGCATAGTTCAGCGCCGTGGTCAGGCCGAAGGCGGTGACCGCGACCAGGCTGGTCCCGACCGCATTGATCATCGGCATCCGGGTCGAGGCGACCAACCCCGGCACGATCAGGAAACCGCCACCGATCCCGAAAAAGCCCGAGAAGGTGCCGGTCCCCAGCCCGTAGCCCACGACCTTGCCGGCATTCTCGCGCCCGCATTCGGCGCCCGGAATGCCGGCATCATGGCGGTTCTTCAGCATCAGGATTCCCACGACGATCATCACCAAGGCGAAGAGGAACAGCAGTTTCTGTCCGTCGAATGCCTTGCCGACCGTCGAGCCCAGCAGCGCGCCCAGCACCCCCGCCGCGGCGTAGATCCCGCCGCAGCGCCATTTCACGGTATGGGCGCGGGCGTGATGGGCCAGGCTCGTCGCGGCATTGACCGCGACGGCCAGCGCGCTGGTGCCGATGGCGACATGGGGGTTGGTCACGCCCACGACATAGACCATCAGCGGCACGGCAAGGATCGAGCCCCCTCCGCCGACCAGCCCCAGGGTCAGGCCGACCAGTGCCCCGGAAAAGGCCCCCAGCAGGTAATGCAAGCTGTCTATCATTCTCTTCAACCTTTTCTCCGGCACCCCTTGGGGCCGGGCGGGGCCTTCCTCAATCTGCGGCGGTGATCCGGATGGGCTTTGCCAGCCATTCATGCCCGCGCAGCATGGCCTTCCAGTAGATCGGCGGCAGCATGCGTTCCTTGAGGAACCAGGCGAGGCGGCTCGGCCGCGTGCCGTTCAGCAGGAAGCGCGGGAACGAGGGTTTCAGCGCGCCGCCATAGCCGAACTCGGCCAGCACGATCTTGCCGCGCTCGACCGTCAGCGGGCACGAGCCATAGCCGTCATATTGCGCGACCGGCGCGCCGCCGCGGATATCGGCCACGACATTCTCGGCCACGACCGGGGCCTGCTTGCGCGCGGCGGCGGCGGTCTTGGCATTGGGCGCGTTCATCGCATCGCCCAGCGACCAGATGTTCTCGTAGGTCTTGTGGCGCAGGGTCGCGGGATCGACATCGACCCAGCCCGCCTGGTCGGCCAGGGGCGAGACGCGGATGAAATCCGGCGCGACCTGGGGCGGGCAGACATGGATCATGTCGAAGCCGGTCTCGATGCGGCGGACCTCCTTGCCGGGCTCGCGGATCTCGAAGACCGCGCGCCGGGCCGGGCCGTCGATCGCGACCAGGTCATGGTGGAAATTCAGCGTCGCGTCGTAGCGCCGGACATAGTCCTGCAGCGCGGGGACGTAATCCTTGACGCCGAACAGCACGCCGCCCGCATTCATGAACTGGATGTCGATATCCTTCAGCACCCCGTTCCTGAGCCAGGTATCCCCCGAGAGATACATCGCCTTCTGCGGCGCGCCCGCGCATTTGATCGGCATCGGCGGCTGGGTGAAGATCGCGCGGCCCTTGCGCATTTCGCTGACCAGCTTCCAGGTATAGGGGGCCAGGTCGTAGCGATAGTTCGAGGTCACGCCATTCGCGCCCAGCGTTTCCTCGAGGCCCTCGATCCGGCCCCAGTCGAGCTTGATCCCGGGGCAGACGATCAGCCGTTCGTAGCGCACCACCCGGCAGCCATCCAGGATCACCGCATTGTTGCCAGGCTCGAAGGCGGCGACGGCGGACTTAATCCATTGCACGCCACGCGGGATCAGCGCGCCCATGGTGCGCGCGGTCTCTTCGGGGCGGAAGACCCCTGCGCCGACCAGCGTCCAGCCGGGCTGGTAGTAATGCACGTCGGCCGGGTCGATGATCGCGATCTCGAGATCGCGCATCCGCGCCTTCAGGCTGGCCGCGACCGCGATGCCTGCCGCGCCACCGCCGACGATGACGACCGGGAAGCTCGCATCCGCGGTCGCGGTCGGCGTGCGCCCGCCATTGGCGATGCGGCGCACCACGCCCGACATGTCATAGCCCGCCGTTCCCGCGCGCGCGAGGATCTCGGGCAGCGGCCGCCGGCCGGCCTGTGCCAACGACCACAACGTGGTCGACCGCGTGCCGGTGCGGCAATAGGCAAAGACCGGGCCGGGCAGGCGCTGCAGGGCCCCGGCAAAGGCCGTCGCATCCTCGTCCCGCACCATGCCGGCCTGCACCGGCAGGTAGATCGCCTCGATCCCCTCGGCCGCGGCGGCCTGGGCGATCTCGGGAAAGCCGGGCTGGTCCGGGCCCTCGCCATCGGGGCGGTTGCAGATCACCGCGCGGAAGCCGAGATGCTTCAGCTCGGCCAGGTCGGCGGGCATGATCTGGGGACCGACGGAAATGCCGGTCTCGATGGACCTGATGTCCATGGCACATACTCCTGTGAAAGAGGGACGCGATCAGAGCGTGTTCAGCGGCACCTTGAGGAAACGCTTGCCGCTTTCATCCGCCGGAGGCAGTTCGCCCGCGCGCATGTTGACCTGCAGCGAGGGGATGATCAGCCGCGGCATGCCCAGCGAGGCGTCGCGTTCGGTCCGGAACTTCACGAATTCCTCTCGCGTCCTGCCGCCGCCGACATGGATATTGTTGGCCTTTTCCTCGGCCACGGTGGTTTCCCAGCGGATCTCGCGGCCATTCGGGGCATAGTCGTGGCACATGAACAGCCGCGTCTCGCCCGGCAGGGCCAGGACCTTCTGGATGCTGTCGTAAAGCGTGCCGGCATCACCGCCGGGGAAATCGGCCCGCGCCGAGCCGCCATCCGGCATGAAGAGCGTGTCTCCGACGAAGGCCGCGTCGCCCATGACATGGGTCATGCAGGCCGGGGTATGGCCGGGCGTGTGGATCGCGTGGCATTCCATGCCGCCAACCATGTAGCTGTCGCCATCCTCGAACAGGCGGTCGAACTGGCTGCCGTCACGCTGGAACTCGGTGCCCTCGTTGAAGATCTTGCCGAAGGTCTCTTGCACCACGGTGATCTTCGCGCCGATGCCCAGCTTGCCGCCGAGGATGCCCTGGATATAGGGCGCGGCGGACAGGTGGTCGGCATGGACATGGGTCTCGATCAGCCATTCGACGCGCAGCTTGTTGCGGTTCACGAAGGCGATGATCTCATCGGCATGGTCATAGCTGATGCGGCCCGCCGCGTAATCGATATCCATCACCGAATCGACGATGGCGCAGGCATCCGAGCCGGGATCCTTCACGACATAGGAGATCGTGTTGGTGTCGGCGTCGAAAAAGGCGGTCACCTCGGGGCTGACAGGGGCAGGGGTCATGGCAAAACTCACTCCGCAAGGGCCAGGTTATCATGCGGCATCTGACGCCGCCTGCATCCAATCTTTCACAAGCAGGGGCCGGAAATCTGTGACTAGGTCACAAAGGCCGGAAGGACATTGGCAAATTGATCGACCGGGCGCCTTTCGGGTATCCCTTCGCAATGAAAATTCCATCTTCGATGCCGCGCCTGAAAGACTCATGCCATCCGCGTGAGATCATTTTTTTTACGGTGTCTGGCTGTCATGTGGTCCGCACCGAGGACGCCGCTTGTCGCCGCAGAGCTTCCGGAGATCTTCGCGCGGACTGGCGAAGCCGATGGCCCGCGCCTGCATCGTGATTTCGGATGAGCAGGGTAACGGCCGGCTCGCGCTCAGCCCAGAAGCGCCGAACACTTGGGCGACGCATCATCACTGCCGCTGATCTGATCGGAGTGACTTTGGCGGCTGTTCCTGCTCGAACGGCGTTCGAAGAGGCGAAGTTCAAGCGCTATCTCCGCATCGTCATCAGGCGACGGATGTCTGGTGCAAGGGGATTGCCAAATCGTGCCAATCTGGTCGTGGGCAGCGAGGTGCATCTGTGCATGCTGAGGTGACTTGAACTGCCCATCCATTCTTTCACGTTTTCGGGTTGGTCTGTGTAATCCTTCAATCCGGTTGTCGAGACCCTGCGGGCGCAATGATCCGCACCCGGAGCAAGGTCACATATGGGCCCGAAATACCTGCGCAGCTTGTCGGTGAGCATTGACGCGGGTCGCCGAACCGGGCCGTCAGGAAGCGCCTTGCAGCCTTTGCATTCCGTTGCGGCTGGACAAGAATATCCAGCAACTCTCGGGTCGGTCGCAGCTGGGGAAGCCGGAGTAATGGCGGCCAAACCGGCTCACCGATTGGCAGACGATCTCCGGGCGGAGCGCACGCCCGCTCGGCCGGAAGATCCTCGACATGGGCAGTGCCGAGAGCGAAACGATGGTTTAGCCGGACCGGGGCCCCAACCGCGCGAATTCCCGCCAGCAACTTGGCAATCCGCCCGCACTGCCATATCGGGGCGAAACCCGGAAGGATTCAAACCGAACCTCGCCCCGACGGTTCAGATCGGCGGCATGACCTCAAGCGGTTTTCCTCTAAGAAGATACCGACCTTTTGCTTCAGGTTCGACGATCTCGCCGCCTTGGAAAACCGTGCGTCCCGCCAGGATCGTTCGGACCGGCCAACCCGTGATCATCCTGCCCTCGAATGGGGTATAATCCGCCCCGTGGTGCAGGCTTTCCTGCATGATTGGCGCGGTTCTTTCCGGATCCCATAGGGTAATATCGGCGTCTGCCCCAATGACCAGGGCACCTTTTTGCGGGTAAAGGCCGTAGAGCTTGGCTGGGTTGGTCGAGGTCAGGGCGACGAAGCGCTCAAGGCTGATCCTCCCCTTTGATACCCCTTCCGAGAACAGCAGCGGCAGACGGGTCTCGACCCCGGGGATGCCGTTGGGCACCCATTTGAAAGAGGTCCGGGCGCGGGCGTTGTCCTTGCCGGTGCCTTGCTCACCCTGGAAATAGAACGGACAATGGTCCGACGAGAAGATGTCGAACGTGCCATCCCGCAAGCCCTGCCAGATCGCGGCCTGGCTGTCGCTGTCGCGAGGAGGAGGCGAGCAGACGTATTTTGCCCCTTCGAAATCCATGTTGAGGCCCTTCAGATCATCGGCGGTAAGCGCGATGTATTGCGGACAGGTTTCCGCAAAAACGCGCAATCCTCGACGGCGGGCCCATTGGATCTGCTCCATCGGTTCGCGTCCCGAAACATGGACGATCACGATCGGGACATCAACCAATTGGGCATGGCTGATGGCGCGGTGCGTTGCCTCGCGCTCGGCGATCTGCGCATGCGCTTCGGCGTGGAAATAGGGGGCGGTCTGGCCGCGTTCTTCCAGCTTGCGCGTCATGAACTTGATCGCATCATGGCCTTCGGCATGGACCATGACCAGCGCGCCTTCGCGCCGTGAGGCATCGAAAACTTCTAGCAATTCGGCGTCGTTCAGGACCATGTCATCATAGGTCATGAACACCTTGAACGATGTGTAACCTTCACGCACAAGCGCGGGCAATTCCTGCCCCAGGACCTGGGGTGTCGGGTCGGTGATGATCATGTGGAAGGAAACGTCGCTCCAGCACTTGCCTTCGGCCAGCGCGTGATAGTCCTGCACCGCCTGACGCAGGGACTGCCCTCGCCGCTGCAGGGCGAAGGGCATAACCACAGTATTCCCACCCGCGATCGCCGAGCGCGTTCCCGAGGAGAAATCATCCGCCATGACCGTGCCGTCGCCCTGCTCTTGTGCAAGATGGACATGGGCGTCGATCCCACCCGGAAGCACCAGAAGCCCGGTTGCGTCGATCTGCTCGTGGCCGCCCTCGATGCGCCGCGCAATCTGCGTGATCTTCCCGTCGGTGACCGCAAGATCGGCCACGAACCTGTCCGACGCGGTGACGATCGTCCCGCCGCGGATAACGAGATCCGGCCCCGCCGCGCTCATGCCGCCATCTCCTGACCAAGGATCCGGGTCAGGGCCGAGGTGAGGCGGTCGATTTCGGCGACGGTATTGTAATGCACCATCGACACCCGCAGCACGCCACCGTCATGCGTTTGGTCCAGTAGCTCTGCCAGACGGCGCGAGTGGAAATCGCCGAACCGAATGGCAACCTTGTAATCGTCCATCGCGCGGGCCACTTCGCCCGAGTTGCGACCGTCAAAGCGGAAGGCAATAGTCGGCACGCGCATGTTGTCGGGATTGCTGTCGTCACCGATGATGCGGCAGTCATTGCGCGACCGCAGCCAGTCCAGAAGCTTGTCAGTCAGCACGCGCTCTTGCATGGCGATCTGCTCGAAACCCGCCTCGAGAGCAGCCCGCGCATCGCGTTGAGCGGCATTGGGTGCCAGCGACTGGATATAGTCGACCACCGCCGTGGTCGAATAGGCAAGCTCGTAGTTCGGATTGCCCGGCTCAAGTTTTCCGGGGACCTTATCCTTGCCGTAGAAGTAATGGTACAGCCCGTCCAGCCCAGCCAGCAGGTCGTATTTCCCGTACATGATCGCCATATGCGGGCCGTAGCATTTGTACAGGCTGAAGATGTAGTAATCGACATCCCATGCCTGCACGTCGATCGCCCGATGCGGCGCATATGCGACGGCGTCCACGCAGATCAATGCGCCCCGGTCATGAACGAAGCGGGCGATATCCTCGACCGGATTGACATACCCAAGGATGTTCGAGACATGATGGACGCAGACCAGCTTGGTCCGCGGGCCCATCAGGGGTTCAAGATCCTCCAGCCGCAGCCGCATCGTTTCGCGATGGAAGGGCCAGACCTTGATCACCACCCCGATCTCGCGCAGCCGCTCCCAGGGGCCGATATTCGATTCATGATCCGCATGGGTGACAATGATCTCGTCTCCGGGAACGAACTGGCTGCGCATCGCTGCGGCGAGTGTCTGGGCCAGGACGGTTGTCGAGGGCCCGAACACGATCTCTTCGGGGCGGGCGGCATTGACCAGGGTCTGAGCCGCGATCCGGCCGTCCATGAGCGCCTCGGCCGCCATCTGCGAGATCTCGTAGCTGCCACCGATCTGAACGTCGCGATGCGTCAGGAATTCTACCACCCGGTCGATTGCGCCCTGAAGGGTCTGCGAACCGCCGGCATTGTCGAAAAACGCCCAGTCCTTGGACAGCGCGGGAAACTTGCTGCGTACCAGTGCCATGTCCAGCTGGTCTTGATAGTTTGACATCTGATCTTCCTCGGATTGTCAGTGATCCAGCACGGCGTGCAGGAAATTTCGGGTGCGCTCTTCGCGCGGGGTTGAAAAGATCTGTTCGGGCGTGCCGGTCTCGATCACCTCTCCCCCGTCCATGAAGATGACGCGGTCCGCGACCTGGCGGGCGAAGCCCATCTCATGCGTGACGACGACCATGGTGACGCCGCTGCGGGCCAGGTCGCGCATCACGTCCAGCACCTCTCCGACCATTTCCGGGTCCAGCGCCGAGGTCGGCTCATCGAACAAAAGCACCTGCGGCTCCATAGCCAGCGCCCGCGCGATCGCGACCCTTTGCTGCTGGCCCCCGGACAGGGCATCGGGATATTTCTCGGCATGAGCGCCAAGGCCCACACGGTTCAGCAGCCGGTCGGCCTCGGCCGCAGCCGTGGCCTTTGCTGTGCCGCGCACGCGCCGGGGCGCCAGCATGATGTTTTCTCGCGCGGTCAGGTGCGGGAACAGGTTGAAGTTCTGGAACACCATGCCGACCTCGGCGCGCACCCGGGCAAGGCTCGCGCCCGGGCGAACGGGCGTGCCGTCGACGGTGATGCTGCTTTCTGCCGAGAAATCCTCGAGCCGGTTGATGCAGCGGATCAGGGTCGACTTGCCCGAGCCCGATGGGCCGATCACGCAGACGACCTCGCCCTTGGCGATGTCCAGGTCGATGCCGCGCAGGGCATGGTAACGGCCGTAATGCTTTTGCAGGTTGCGGATGCTGATCGCGCTCATCGCTTGGACCTCCGGTTGAACCTTCCTTCAAGCCGCGAGACAAGCATGACCATTGGCAGCAGGAACGCGAGATAGATGGCCGCTGCGCCGATCAGCGGCGTCGGATTGGCGGCCAGCGCCTGGGCCTGGGTCGCCTGCTTCAGCAGGTCCGGCATGGCCACGACCGAGGCCAGGGCCGTATCCTTGACGACGTTGATCGAATTGTTGGTCAATGGCGGGATAACCATGCGGATCGCCTGCGGCAGGATCACATCCATCATGGTCCGGCGCTGGCTTAACCCCAGCGCCGCCGAGGCCTCGAACTGGCCTCGCGGAACCGCCTCGATCCCGGCGCGGAAAATCTCGGCGGTGTAGGCCCCGGACACCATGGTCAGCGCCGCCATCGCCGACGCAAAAGATGACAGCCGGACCCCGACGAAGGGCAGCGCGTAATAGACGATGATCAGCAAGACCAGCAGCGGGATCGAGCGGAAGATGTCGATATAGAGCCGCGTCAGGATCTGCACCGGCATCGGCCCGTATAGGCGCAACATGCACAGCCCCAGTCCCAGCAGCAGCCCGGCAAGAATGCTGGCCGCGCCCAGTTCGAGCGTCAGCCAAAGTCCCTTGATGAGCATCGGAAAGCTGGTCGCCAGAACGTCCAGATTGAAAAACGTGTCGAAAAGGTCCATCGCACCGTTCCTGCTGTCCCCCGGGCAATCAATGCCCGGGGGAGATTGGTCATTCCGCCTTGGGCATGTCGAGCACGGTCACGGTGGAGGTGCCCGCTTCGGGGGCGGCGCCGAACCATTTCTCATGCAGCGCGGCCAGTGTTCCGTCCTGCTTCAGTTCGGTGATGATGCCATCGACCTGCGCGGCCAGCGGCGCATCCTTGGCGAACATGAACGAGTATTTCTCGCCCGTGGCGATCCGCTGGACGACCTTCAGGTTCGGCTTGTCCTTGACGTAATATTGCAGCGCCGGGATATCGGAAATGTAGCCATCTATGCGTCCGGCCGTCAGGTCGAGCATCGCCGGGGAAAGGCCCTCGTAGCGGCTGACCTCGCCCAGCTTCAAACCCGGTCCGTTTTCGGTCACCCACATGTCGCCGGTCGAGCCAGTATCGACTCCAACCGTCTTGCCCTCCATCTCGTCCAGCGATGCCGGTCCGTCGGCGAGCACCGTCAGGGATTGGTCGCTGTCGTAATAGGGCTGGGCAAAGCTCACGGATTTCAGCCGCTCTCCGGTGATGGTGATCGACGACATCGCCATGTCGATCCGACCCGATTGGACCGCCGAGAACAGGCCATTGAAGGGAATGTTCACGATGTCCAGTTCGCGGCCCAGCTTTTCGGCGACGACCGCGGCCAGATCGACCTCGAAGCCGGTAAACTTGCCGTCGGCATCCTGGAACTCCCAGGGAACGTTTCCGATGTTCGCGCCGACCTCAAGCTTTTCCATCGCCTGCGCTGTCCCAAAGGCCATCGCGGCGGCAAGAACGGCCGAGGGTATGATCTTTTTCAGCATTCGCTTTGTCTCCCTGTAAGAGTTATTGTGTTCTACCACAGACTGGTCGGACCAGTCATACCGGTATGGGCACTATGGCAAAGTGAAGGCAACTGTGTCATGCGTTTTCTTGCCGGATGAAAAGCGGATGAGCGCGGCGCTGCAAAAATTTAGGGCAGGAACGATGCACGAGGACGACAGCAAGCTGCCGGTGACCGAAATGGTGACCCGGCGTATCCAGGAGATGATCCGCAGCGGTGAAATCCCCAAGAACAGCAAGTTGCCTTCGCAGCGTATCCTCGCGCAGCAACTGGGGGTTTCCCGCACCTCGCTGCGCGAGGCGCTTCTGACACTGGAAACCTTGGGTCTCCTCAGGACGCTTCCCGCGCGCGGAACCTTCGTTCGGGAAACCGGTCCGGGAGCGGCGCAAGCCGCGATGACCTGGCGCTATGACGCGCAATTCTCCTTGTCCGAGGTGTTTGAGACGCGCGCGATGGTTGAAACCGAGATGTGCAGGTTGGCAGCGGCGGTGGTCACGCCGGCCCGGCTTGACGAAATCTCGGATGCCGCCCGCATGTTCGAAGGGGCATGGCGCAGCGGCGACCTGGTGGCCCATGTCGATGCAGATCTGCGCTTTCACAGCCTGATTGCGGAAACCTGTTCGAACTCGATGCTGCGGATGCTTTACCGCTCCATTCACGCCGTACTGACCGAAAGCCAGCGCGCCCCCATTCCGAATACGGCCGTATCTCGAATGGAGGCCTCGATCTCAGAACATCAGGCCATCGTAAGGGCTCTTCGAAGCCACAATCCTTCTGTCGCCGCAGAAGCGATGCGCCGTCATATCGAAAACACGGCCGCTATCGCCGGAGTTGACCTGCGCCCGGTTTGAGCAAGTCTCGCGTATTCGCGACAGGAAACGCGAACCATCTCACTTGCGAGATCGATGCGGATCTCGACGATTCCGTCCCCCGATCTCGCACGTGCTGCCATCACGGCAGATCGCGGCCGCTCCCCACCTCGCCATGCTCGGATCGTGGCAATTACCGGATGCCGGCCTGGACCCGATCGAGCCAGTTGTTGCAATACGGGTTGGGATGGCCACCGCTTTGACCGTCCCATGCCTGCATACGTCGCCGGTTGATCGAATGATTCCGCTGCGCGAAAGGGTGCCTGCTTCGATCTTGTCGTCCGAACCTTGACCGCGCGATTGGGCATCCCGTCGCGAACGGGTGAGATGCACGATACCCAGGCGCTAGAGGTGCCGGATCGCATAGACCTCCGCCTCGGCCTCGGCCTCGGTCCGTTTCCCGCCCGAGCAAGCGGGGCGGGGTGATGGTGACGTTGCCCAGAACAGCCAGATGCGAATGAAGCGCATAATTCTGAAGTCGTCTCCATTCGCAGGCGGCCCACCCGCCGTCGCGTCCCAGGGGGGCGCCTATCAGCCGAAGCATGCCGGGATGAACCCACTGCTCTCGCCACGCGGGATGGTCGAATTTCCCCGATCCCGACTGTCAGATCAGCAGCACCTTCTGGCCCGGCATCACCGTCAAGCTGAGGTGATGCAGCACTCGCAGGTCACCGATCGCCCCCGATATCGCCTCAATCCCGACGATTGGCGCGGCCGTCCTATCTTTCCCGCTCATTACGAGGACTCAGACCTCGCCAGTCATGAACAGGGTGCGATCTTGGGCGCTGCCGTGGATTGCGAGCCTGAAAGCATCCGACCATTGCCCGTGTTGTAAAGGCTCCAGCCATGCCCGACCGGCACGCAATCGCGGATCTTGTGGACCAGTCCCGAACCCGTGGAGGCGTCGCAAACCGTGCCTCGCATCGGGGCGCCGTCGCGACGAGAGGACCGAAGCGCACCGCGTTGACCTGGCGCGAGACGGGCGCGTCAAGGCATGAGTGCAGCTCCAGTTGTCCGCCCGCCTGAGCGGGCTGACCGCCCGGGTCCAGATGCCGCGCCGTCAGCTTTGCTGTCACCAGCAGGCCGGGGGATCAGGACGGGGTCGGCATCGATGCCGAAGGCACGCGGGCCAAGAAGGCGCTTGCCGCTTTCTCTGCGCCAGCAATCGTCAAGCGCCGGGCAGGTGAAGATGATGACCTTCTGGCCCGGCACGACGTCGCCCAGCGTCACCAGCGGCGTCAGGTCCGAGGCATCGAGGATCGCGATCACATCGGGGCTGGAGGCAAGCAGCCTGCCCTGCTCGCGCACCAGATGGTGTTCGTTCTTGACGAAGACCTGAATTTCATGGCCGGTCTCGTCATTTACGAAAATGTAGTCGAATTCGCGGAAGGCATAGGGCTCGCGACTGCGCCAGCGGGTCTCGCGCAAGGTGGCGCGCGCGGTGATCCGGCCACCCGTCGCCCGGGCCAGCGCGGCCAGCCGGTTTTCGACGCGATCCGCGCTGTTCAGGATCGTGCCGAGGCTCCAGGCCTGATGGATGCTGCCGGGCACGAGGCCTTGCGCGAAGCGTGCGATCGGGGCGGCATGGACGGTCGCGGCGAGCCCCCTTCCCTGCACCGCCCGGCAAATCTGGCGCGCCATGCGATCGGCCATACCGGATGAGGCAAGTCCCGACAACACGGTCTGGCCGCCAAAGCGATCGGCAAGACCGACCGGGCCGATGCCCACGCCCGCAAGCGCCATCTTGGTCAGGCCAAGCTCGGGGATCGAGCGCCCGGTGCAATCGGAATCGAGGACCGGAATTCCCAGCCGATCCGCCGCGATCAGTGTCGCGGCCGTCGCCATTGCCCCCAACTCGACCACCGCCACGGCCCCGACTGGACGGCCCAGATGCGCGCCGACGGCCAAAATGCTTGCCGCGAAGCGCTCGGCCATGCCGATGTCAGTTGCTGGCAAGTCAAGAGCGCGGCGCTCCTCGGGGGAAAAATCCGCATCCGGGTCGCGGCCGCCGATGACGATAGTCGCGGCAGCAAGGGTGTCGGGTGGCAGGGTATCGGGGGAAACGAAGTTCGGCAGCCAACTTGGCCCGAAATGCCCGCGCAACATCTCGAGCGCCGGCGCCGCCCGCCCGCCTCCACCAGTGCCGAAAAAGGCCAGCCCGCAGAACAGGTCGTCCAGCGCGCTCATGCCGAAGCCTCCGCCGCATAGATCACCAGCCCCAGCCGGGTTGCCGCGAAGCCGTTGCATTCATTGCGCTCCTGCGGGCAATTCGAGATCGCGACCACGACATTGCGCTCGGCGATCAAGTCGACGAAATCGCCGGGCTTCGAGACCGGCTCGATCACCTCGATATGGCCGTCTGCCTCGACCGGGACATTCATGAAGACGTTGAACGGATAGGGAATCTCTCGGATAGTGACGCCATAGGGGGCCATGACCGCCGCAAGATTATCGCGGCAATTGGGCTGGTGTTCGGCCTCGGGGCCGTAGCGGAACCGGTTCAGCCCCCGGCAGCAAGACCCCGCCAAGACGTCATGGCAACCCACTGTGTCATGGCCGATCCGCAGCAGCGGCCGGGCGTCCACCGAGTAAAGGTAATCCCCCGTCGTCAGGTGGATATTTCCCTTGAGCATGACCGAGACATTGGGCGAGAATTTCTCGGCCAGGTCGTCGCGGTTGAAGCAGATCAGATCCGCGACCTGCTGCCCGTCCAGATCGACCACACGCAGGGTCTGGCCTTTCTCCAATTCGACGGCCACGCGCCCCTGCGGCGGGATGATCTGCGTCCTGAGGCGCGACCCGGGTTCTTGCGCGAGGGCGCGGGCCACGATCGCCTCGTCGATCCGATCAAATGAAGTCATGGAAATCTCCGGCAATTATCTTGGATTGCGCAGGGCGAAGGTTCGGCTTCGTTGCTGCGGGCTGGATGTCGGAAGGGTCGGCTCGAAGGCCAGGATGCAGCGCGAGATGAGCAGCGCGGCCAGCCAATAGGCGGCAGTCAGCAGGATAAAGACCGGCACGGTGCGGAAGGTCTCGGCCTGCACGACAAGCCCGGCATGGGTCATTTCGGGCACGGTGATGACGGATAGGACGGCGGATTCCTTCAGCAGCATGATTGCCACGATCCGTGCCATCGGCACGAAGATCCGGGCAAGCTGAGGGGCGATAACCTTGAAAAGTGCCTGCCATGACCGCAGTCCAAGGGCATGGGCTGCCTCCCATTGCCCGCGCGGGATCTGGGCCAGCGCCGCCCGCAGCCCCTCATGGACATAGGCCGCGCCGTAAAGCGCCAGCGCCACGCCGCCCGTCAGCATGGCCGGCGCGCGGAACAGGTATTTCTGCGTCGCGAAATGCACCAGCAGCAGCACAACCAGAAAGGGCAGCGCGCGCATGGCCTCGATGTAAACGCGCAGCGGGATCGCCGTCGCCGGGAGGCGATGGCGTAGCCAGCCCATGACCGCACCCAGCAGGAAGGCCGCGCAGATCGAGGCACCCGAGATGGCAAGGGTCAGTGTCAGCCCCCGTGCCAGAATCGGGCCATATTCGCCAACCATCCCAAGCATGCCGGTCATGGCCGATCCGCCAGCCGGAAGCGCGCCTCGAGCCGCGCGCCGAGAAAGGCGATGGTCAGGTTGATTGCGGCATAGACGAGGGCCGCAGCCAGCAAGGTCTCGATCGGGCGGTAATTCGCGGCATAGATCTGCTGGGCGCTGCGCATCACATCGGTGACCGTGATCGCCGAGAGCAGCGCCGTGGCCTTGACCACCAGCGTCGCCTCGTTGACCAGGGCCGGGATCATGCCGCGCAGGATCAGCGGGATGCGCAGCTTGAACCAGATCACCGGCGACTTCAGGCCAAGCGCCTCCGCCGCCTCGATCAGGCCCCCGGGAATGGCCTGGAAGGCCCCGCGCAGGGCCTCCTTGAGGAAAAACGCGCTGAAGATCGACAAGGCGGCAATCCCGGCACCAAGGGCACCCAGGTCGATCCCCGCGGCCGGCAGGACGTAATAGGCCATCAGAATCATCACCAGGGGCGGCATGCCGAAGACAAGGCTTTGCATCCCGTGCAGCAGGCGCGTGCCCAGCGAACCGGCACGCGCCTCGAGGAAGGTCAGCGCGATGGCCCCTGCAAGGCCCAGAGCCATCGCCGCGAGAGAGACGCCCAGCGTCATCCGGGCCGCGCCGATCAGGGCAGGAAGTGCGGACCATGTGCTATGAAGGTCAAATGCCACGTCGCGTCCCCGCCCGCTCGCTCAGATCCCGCCCGCCGGCAGGTAGTCGCCGTCGGGCAGTGCCATCGTGAAGCCGAACCATTTTTGCTGCAGTTCGTAAAGCTTGCCGCTGTCGCGCAGCTCTTTCAGGATCACCGAGATCCTGTCCCGCAGATCGGTGTCCGAGGCGCGCGTCACCCAGGCGATATATCGCTGCGCATCGGTGACCGGGCCCGCGACCGCGAAGACATCGGGCTTTTCCTTGGTCAGGGCGGCGGCATTGGGCATGCTTTGCACCACGGCGTCGATCTCGCCTGAGGTCAGGGCCAGATAGGCCTCGGGAAAGCTCGGATAAAGCTTCAGATCGGCGAAGCCCTTGCCGCCCTTGGCCTTCAGGCTGGCATTGGCCTTTTCGGCCTCTTCCTGCGTGGTCGTGCCAAGCTGGGTCCCGACAACCTTGCCCTCAAGATTGGCGACCGAGCTGATGCTGCCATCATCGGCGCGCTTCAGGATGACCTCGCTCGAGACCGCGATCGGATAGGTGAAGGCGTAATTCTTGACGCGCTCTTCGGTCATGCCGACCGAAGTGGCGACGAAATCGAACTTGCTGGCATCAAGCCCCGGAAGGATACCCGAGAAGGGCACATCCAGCTGTTCGACGCTGACCCCGAGCCTTTCTGCGACCAGATCGAGGATGTCCTTGCCATAACCGACGATTCTGCCGTCCTGGACGAATTCGAAGGGCGGGAAGGCCGCCTCGGTCCCTACGGTCACCTGATGCGAGGACTCGATCTTGGCAAGCGTATTGGCATGGGCACCGGTCGCCACGAGCGAGGCCGTGACACAAGCTATGCGCAGCACGTGTGAGAGGCGGTTCATTGTCTGGTTCCCCTGTTTTGTTATGATTCTGTCAGCCGGTTTCCCGTTCAGAGTTTCCGGTCGATCGCTGGCCGTGAAGCATCAATTTGACTGCGGAGCGAGCTTTCAAAGGCATCGCTTAAGGCCGTGATAGGGCTCGTCCGGTCGTTTTGTCGCGGAACGCGGGGGGGAACGGCGCGCGTCATGGTCGGCTGCACATTTAGGCATCCGAGCAGGTTTGAAAATGCACCGCTGCGAGCAGAAATTGGTGCTGGAACGGCTGCGCCCGAAACGGCAATCTCGCCTGGAAGAAAGGGGGAGCAACATGCACGGACAGGAGCTTTGGCGGTTAGGCGCGGTTGAGGCGCGGCGGCTTCTTGGCCCCGAAGGGTTGGCTTCGGGGCGGCTTTGGGATGCCTGCCGCGAACGTATCGTCGCCCGCGACCCCGCGATCTCCGCCTTCCTCCGCGTGAACCCCTCGCGCGGGCCTTTCCCGGCTTCCGGACCCGCGACCGGCATTCCGGTTGGCATCAAGGACATCATCGACACGATCGACATGGCGACGGAGTATGGCTCGCCGATCTATGCCGGCCATCGCCCGCCGCGCGACGCCTGGGTTGTTGCCGGCTTGCGCATGGCGGGCGGGGTCATCGCGGGCAAGACCGCGACGACGGAATTCGCCGGACCGAATGCCACGATCACGCGCAATCCGCATGATCTGACGGCCTCGCCCGGTGGCTCTTCGGCAGGGTCCGCTGCGGCGGTGGCCTCGGGGATGATCCCGCTGGCGCTTGGCACGCAGACAGCAGGATCGATCATCCGCCCCGCGGCTTTTTGTGGCGTCGTCGGTTTCAAGCCGAGCTTTGGCGAAATCGATACGCTTGGCATTCGCCCGGCCTGCACCAGTCTCGATACGGTCGGGATCTTCTCGCGCTCGGTCGAAGACGCGGCTTGGCTCTGGGCCCTTCTGGCGCGGCGTCCTGCGGTTCCAGACATGCCCGCCGCGAGCCTGCACATCGGGCTGTGGCGGCCCGCAGAAATGGACAAGGCCAGCGCTTCCGTCCAAAGCGCATTAGAGGCCGCAGCCAATGCCTTGTCACGCGCCGGTCACCGGGTCGTCGATCTGGCCTTGCCGCCCGCCTTCGTTCATGCCGAAAGCGCTGCCCGCATCATCCTCGAGGCCGAGACCTATCGCTCGACTGCGAGCGAGCTTCTCCATGCGCCCGACCAGATCTCCTCGACCCTGCTTGATGTGGTCATGGCTGGATCGCGGATCGAAGCTGGGATATTGGACCAAGCCCGCCGCACCATCGCGCGAGCCGAGCGGGAATTCGCCCAGCTTGTCGAGGAAACCGACGTTGATGTCGTGATCACCCCGGCAGCGGCAGACGAGGCACCCGCCGATCCAAGTTGGACGGGCGACGCCGTCTTCAACCGAATCTGGACGGCGATCAGCGCGCCCGCCATCACGCTGCCGCAATGCTATGGCGAACGTAGCCTGCCCATCGGCCTGCAGCTTGTCCTGCCGCGATCCCGCGATCAGGCGCTGATCCATGCGGCGACGGTGATCGACAGGATCCTGTTGGCCAGCGCTGATGCCCCGCCGCGGATCTGCTGATTCAGGAACTGCTCATCTTCTGGATGAAGCCCGCCAGTTCCTCGGCAAAGATTGTCGCTGCGGGGGCCAGTGGCACGCCCTTGCGCTGGATCAGGCGCAGGGTCTGAGCCTCGTTCGGGATGCCGACCAGCGGCACATGGACCAGTGAGCCGCGCCCATGCTCGGCATCGAC
Source organism: Paracoccus sp. MBLB3053 (assembly GCF_031822435.1). Taxonomy (NCBI): domain Bacteria; kingdom Pseudomonadati; phylum Pseudomonadota; class Alphaproteobacteria; order Rhodobacterales; family Paracoccaceae; genus Paracoccus; species Paracoccus aurantius. The sequence continues at coordinate 528,208 of NZ_JAVQLW010000002.1, forward strand.
ATCGGCAGAGGTCAGGAAGCTGGCCAGACCCGCCGTCGCCACCAAGGACTTCAGCAGGTCGATCGAGTTCGTCTCGGCCACCGGATGCACATAGGCATTCGACGAAGCCAGCATCCGGTCGATGATGCCGCGCATCACCAGATGCGTCGCGGGCAAGGCAAAGGCATGGCCCACGCAATCCGACAGCCGTACCGAGGCCTTTTTCGCGAGCGGATGATCCGGCGCGACCACGACGCCAAGGTTGAAGGATGCCGCGCAGATCAGATTGACCTGCGGCACCAGGTCGATGTCGAAGCCCAGCCCGATCGCCGCCCCGCCCTCGACCACAGTGGCGACGATACGGTCGGCGGGCACGGATTCGACCGCGAAGCGGGTATAGGGATAGCGCGGAATGAAGCGGCCGATCACCTCGGCGATGACATCAGATTGCAGCGCCTCGAGCGTGGCGATGCTGACCGTGGTGCGGCGCATACTCTTCATCTCGTCGATGCGGCCAAGGAAACGCTCGTGATCCTTCAGCGTGCTGCGGATGTGGGTGATCAGCAATTCTCCCGCCGCGGTCAGGCGCACGCCGCGCGGCAGGCGCTCGAAGATCTGATGCCCCAGCAACTCTTCATAGGCGATGATCTGACGGTTGACCGAGGAAGACGATACGTTGAGCTTTTCGGCCGCCTTCCGGATCGAGCGATAACGTGCCACCTGATCGATATATTGAAGCAGTCTCGAGTGCAGCATCTTGTCCCTCTGAGATCATGCTAGTGCATGAAAGGCATCGCTGCGATCCATAATTGCTGCTTCCCATACCCATCTTCGACGCGTCAGCTTGTCCTGCCGCCCGATTGGGCACCTTGTCCGGCAACAAGGCGAACCGGCGAAAAGATCTTCCGCAATCAAAACACCTTCGCATTGCTGCTTGCTGTCCTGTCGTCGTGGGCTGCCGCCGCGCATGCCGTGGCGGTGACGAACTCGGGAAAAAGGTTCGCGTCTCTTTTTCCATCCCGGCGATAACCTGCGTTTGTTGCGCTCACGCTGGCTCGAGCCTTCCCTTTGCTGCTGCGCGCAGGTCATAACCGTGGTCTTCCAAGGTCTCGATCGGGCAACCGATCAGCCGACGGGCGGCCATGTGAGGGCCCAGAGCGGAGATCGTCTCGACGGCGGGCGCGCCCCGGTCGCCAGCAGCGCGAGATCGCCCGAAATGCGCCGGCGATCAGGCGCGGCGCGGCCTCGATCACGGTGACCGAGATCTCCGTCATCCGGGCCATGGCGGCGATTTTAAGGCCGATTAAGCCGCTGCCCACAACCACGGCATGGTGGGTCGTGGCGAGGCGCTCACGCATCCTGGCGGCATTGGCCAGGGTCCGCATCCCGAATACGCCCGGCGCGTCGCGGCCGGGGAAGGGCGGCGGCGCGTTCCTTGCGCCGGTCGCGATGATCAGGCGGTCATAGCCATGCCGCGCCATCCGCCGCGATCACTTCGCAGGCCGGGCGGTCGATGCGCGCCACGCTGATAGCTGCATGCAAGTCGATGCCGGTGCGCTCGTAGAAGCTTGCCGGTTTCAGGATCAGCGCCCCTGCATCGCCATCCACCATGTAGGCCTTGGACAGGGGCGGGCGCTGATTGGGCAGGCCGGGTTCCTCGCCCAGCATGAGGATCTGCCCCGCGAAGCCTTCCTGCCGCAGGCTGGCGGCGGCCTGCTGGCCGCCTTGGCCGGTGCCGATGATGACGATCCGTTGCATGGGCCGGCGTCCTCAGAGCTGGGCTTCAGGAAGGTGGATGCTGACGCCATCCAGCTCGGCGCGCATGACGCTTTCGCCCTCGGCGGCGGTGACCACGGTTTCGGTGCCATCGGCGGAAATGAAGGTGATTTTCATGTCTGGTTTCCTTGCTATGTACTGGGTCAGCCCCGTCGGACGGGCAGGATGATCGGGCCGCGGAAGCCGAAGCCGCGCCATTGCACGATCGCGGGATCGGGCAGGCTCATCCTGGGGATGGCCAGAAGCTCAGGCATGTTCGCCGCTCCCCAGATAGACTTCCTTCACGCGCGGATCGGCCATGATGTCGGCCGTGGTGCCGTCGGCGGCAGGCTCGTCGAGCAGCAGCACAAGGCCCATCCAGAACATCCAGTATTGCGGCGTGATCGCCGAGAACAAGTCCTGCAGAAGCTTGAAGTCGCTCGCCCCGATCAGCCCGCCGTAAAGATAGCCGACCCCGCCCAGCACGAGGACCAGCAGCACATCGGCCGAGCGGTGGAAGGCCGGAACATCCAGAGAGACGAATATCGTGGTCTGGCATCGCGACGCCCAGCGTCACCATCAGCCGCGTCAGGTCCGAGGCGCGCAGCAGTAGAAGCGGTCCCGTCGCCAGCCCCAGCAGCCCCGCCGCCCGCCCCGACAGCGCGAGCCCGGTCAATAGCTCTCCGGTCAGGTGAATCGAGGCCAGCTCCGCGACATAGGCGCCGAGCCCGAAGAACGCGCCATGGCCCAGCGAGACGACGCCGGCAAAGCCGATGATGAGATCGAGCAGCGCGAAAAGGCCGAGAATGGCGATCTCGGACAGCAGCAGGTGGCGCTCGGGCAACAGGAAGAAGCTTGCCGCCTCCGCCAGCCAGATCAGGATCGCGGCTGGCGCGGCCCTGCGCCGTCTCAGGCTTGGTCGCGCGGGGCAGGGGCAGGGTGGTACAGGTCATCTGCAATATCCTTCAGCGCGCCGGGGCGATCAGGCCCTGCGAGCGCAGGATCAAAAGCACGATCATCAGCAGGTAGATCAGGAAGGCGCCTAGCTCGGGGATGTAGTTTTTCCCGGCGACATCGGCGGTGCCGATGATCAGCGCGGCAAGGAAGGGACCGGTCAGCCCGGCGGTGCCGCCGATGGTCACGACGATCAGGACATAGACCATGATCTTCAGCGGAAAGGTCGGGTCGAAGCCCATGATCTCGATCCCCAGCGCGCCGCCCAGGCCGGCAAGGCTCGAACCGACCGCGAAGGTCGCAGCGAAGATGGCCCCGACATTGACCCCGAGGCCGCGCGCCGCGCGCTGGTCATCGACCGCCGCCCGCAGCCTCGCGCCGAAGCGGGCGCGCGACAGGACGAGCTGCAGCCCGACGACCAGCGCCGCGCAGACCAGGATCAGGAAGGCGCGGTAACGCCCGATCGCCACCCCGGCCAGTTCGATGCGGCCCTGCAGCCAGTCGGGCAGGGTGATCAGCATCTGGCTTGATCCCAGGCTCCAATCCGCCGCGGCGACGGCCATGAAGACCAGCGCGATTGAGAACAGCACCTGGTCGAGATGGCTGAGGGTCTCGGGGTCGATGGCGATCGAGCTGCGCGCGCTTTCCCAGGACAGGCCCCTTATCGGCTCGATCATCTTGTCGCCATCGCCATCGCCATCGCCGTCGCCGCCGGTCTTTTCCAGAGCGCCATAGATCGCGTGCATCCCGCGGCGGCATGGGCTGGCCACGCCCTTCAACGACCGCGTCGTCGAACTGGTGCGCGAGGCGCAGTCGCGTCGCACAGTTCCGGATTTCTCGAATATCGACCGTTTCGACGACCTGCTGGGCGTCGCAGCGACAACAGGAGCCTGAC